>DCGJ01000044.1:0-204 GCA_002315495.1 Lachnoclostridium sp. UBA1781
GATTTGCCTGCTCGTTTGTGAGCGTTTATGGGGAGGGCAAGTAGTACGAAATGGATGAATTCTATCAGTAATGAGGTGGTCCAGTGATTAAGAAAGAAATGATCGCTATGCTCCTTGCAGGTGGACAAGGCTCTCGTCTTGGCGTACTGACTTCGGACGTAGCAAAGCCGGCCGTAGGGTTCGGCGGAAAGTATCGTATCATCG
>DCGJ01000044.1:246-2118 GCA_002315495.1 Lachnoclostridium sp. UBA1781
TTCCACTCAGCAACTGTATCAATTCCGGCGTAGATACCGTCGGCGTATTGACTCAGTATCAGCCGCTTCGATTGAATACCCACATCGGAATCGGTATTCCGTGGGATCTCGATCGTAATATCGGTGGTGTAAGCGTTCTTCCTCCGTACGAGAAGAGTACGAACGCAGAATGGTACACCGGTACCGCAAATGCAATTTATCAGAACCTTCGTTTCATGGAATATTACAATCCGGAATATGTTCTCGTCCTCGGCGGCGACCATATTTACAAGATGGATTACGAAGAAGTTTTGGATTATCACAAGAAGAATAATGCTGACATTACCCTCGCAACCATTCCGGTTCCGTGGGAGGAAGCAAGCAGATTCGGTGTTGTTATCACGGATGACGACATGAGAATCACGGAATTTGAGGAGAAGCCGAAGAACCCAAGATCCAATCTGGCATCCATGGGTATCTATATTTTCACCTGGAAGGTATTGAAGGAAGCATTGCTTGCGTTAAAGGATCAGGAAGGCTGTGACTTCGGTAAGCATATTATTCCTTATTGCCACAATAAGGGTGACCGGGTATTTGCATACGAATTTAACGGTTATTGGAAGGATGTAGGAACTCTTGGCTCTTACTGGGCTGCGAACATGGAACTGATTGATATCGTTCCGATTTTCGACCTGTATGACGAGTTCTGGAAGATTTATACGAAGAACGATGAGATTCGTCCGCAGTATATCGCAGACTCCGCAGTTATCAACCGCTGTATCATTGGGGAAGGTACAGAGGTATACGGTGAGGTGCACAACTCTGTCATTGGTGCAGGCGTTGTCATCGAAGAAGGCGCAGTCATTAAGGATTCCATCATTATGAAGGGAACCATTATCGGAAAAGGTACTTACGTAGAAAAAGCTATTATTGCTGAAAATGTTGTCGTTGGTGACAATGTACAGATGGGCATCGGAGAAGAGGTTCCGAACACTTGGAAGCCGGCTATTTACTCCGAAGGTCTCGTTACCATTGGTGAGAATTCCGTTGTTCCGAACAACGTGAAGATCGGTAAGAATACCGTAATCTCCGGTGGCACCAGCGAAGACGATTATATTAACGGCGTTCTTCCGAGCGGCGAAAGCTTAGTAAAGGCAGGTGGCGTATAATGAAAGCAATCGGTATTATTTTAGCCGGTGGTAATTCCAACCGGATGCAGGAGCTTTCCGCACGCAGAGCCATTGCCGCTATGCCGGTTGCAGGAAGCTATCGCGCAATTGATTTCGCACTTTCCAACATGACCAATTCTCATGTTCAGAAGGTTGCCGTACTGACACAGTACAATTCCCGTTCCTTGCACGAGCATCTCAATTCCTCCAAGTGGTGGGATTTCGGTCGTAAGCAGGGAGGTCTGTATGTATTTGCACCGACCATTACCCAGGACAACGGTTTCTGGTATCGTGGTACCGCAGATGCAATTTATCAGAACATTGATTTCCTGAAGCAGAGCCATGAGCCGTATGTTATTATTGCAAGCGGTGACGGTGTATATAAGCTCGACTACAATAAGGTGTTGAATGCTCACATTGAGAAGCAGGCAGATATTACCGTGGTTGTAGCAGACCTGAAGGATGACGATGCAAGCCGTTTCGGTGTTGCAAAGCTGGATGAGAACGATCGTATCATCGACTTCGAGGAGAAGCCGGTAGCTACGAAGGAGAATCTCGTTTCCACCGGTATCTACATCATCCGTCGTCGTCTCCTGATCGAGCTTTTGGAGCAGGCAATCGCAGATAACAACTTCGATTTGGTTCGTGGTTTGATTATGCGATATAAGGATGTTAAGAATATCTATGGTTACCGTATGGAAGGCTACTGGAGCAACATCGCTTC
>DCGJ01000044.1:2242-2376 GCA_002315495.1 Lachnoclostridium sp. UBA1781
ATCTTCCTCCTGCAAAGTACAATCCGGAAGCAGTGATTAAGAACAGCTTGATTGCAAGCGGTTCCATCGTAAACGGTGTTGTAGAGAATTCTGTTCTCTTCAAGAAGGTTTATGTAGGCAACAATGTTACCATA
>DCGJ01000044.1:2442-6942 GCA_002315495.1 Lachnoclostridium sp. UBA1781
TTGAGAACTGTATTGTTGAGAGTCGCGATACCATCCAGTCCGGTCAGCGTTATGTTGGCGAGAACGGAAAGATTAAGATCGTAGAAGAAAAGTCTCAGCGTTTCGGTATGTAAATTGAATGACAGAGGTCCCGGTCGATTCGGCCGGGACCTTTTTTGACCGGGCAAGGATATGCGTTGCCCTTTACTTTTTTCATCAGAACGGATATCATTGTCGGTAGCAATGTTTTTGGAGGTAAACCTATGTTTTCGGAGTGTGCTCCTACAGTAAAACTTTACGATGAACGGCCATATGATACCGCATTTACCGCGAAGGTGCTTTCGGCAAATGCCCTGCCTTCCGGTCGGTGGGAAGTGGTCTTGGACCGTACCCTGTTCTTTCCGGAGGAGGGAGGGCAGAGCCCGGACGAGGGAACTCTTGGCGGGGCTGTGGTCTCGGATGTGCAGCTTCGGGGAGAGGTCATCGTTCACACAGTGAATCTTCCTCTTGAAGTCGGAACGGAGGTGTCCGGTGAGATTGACTGGACACATCGCTTCTCCAATATGCAGCAGCACTCTGGCGAGCATATCTTTTCCGGAACGGTTCATACGAAATTCGGATATAACAATGTCGGCTTTCATCTGAGTGATCAGACGGTAACGATGGATTTTGACGGGGCACTTTCCTTTGAACAGGCGTTAGAGGTGGAGACTGAGGTGAATCGCGTCATCTGTGGGGATTCGAAAATTGAGGCCCGCTATGTTTCGAAGGAGGAGCTTGCAACCTTCAGCTACCGTAGCAAAAAGGAACTGGCCGGCCCGGTTCGACTTGTGACCGTGTATGGTGCGGACGGGGGAATCGTGGATATTTGCGCCTGCTGTGCACCGCATGTAGCCCGTACCGGTGAAATCGGTTTGTTAAAAATAGTTGGGTTCCAGAATTACAAGGGCGGTGTTCGTATCAGCATTTTGTGTGGTTTCCGCGCACTTATGGATTATCGTGACAAATGCAGCCTCCTTTCCGAAATCGGTGCGCTTGTATCCGGCAATCAGGACAACATGGTTGACCAGGTACGACGTCTGAATGACCAGGTGGGGGAATTGAAATATAAGCTTTCGGCAATGGCACGCACACAGGCGCTTCAGCAGGTAAATGCGGTGTTAGCGGAGGAAACCAATCCGCTTCTGTTTTTCGACGGACTTGACACGGATACCCTGCGAAATGCGGTTAATCTCCTGATGGAGAAGCATAGTGGGGTGTGCGGAGCATTTTCCGGAAACGACGAAAACGGATACTCCTTCGTATTGGGAAGCAATTCCGTGGACCTTCGTGACGTCGCAAAAAAGCTTCGGGAGGAGCTTGGTGCGAAGGGTGGCGGAAAGCCGAACATGATTCAGGGCTCAATCCCGTCGACGGCAGAGGCAATCCGTGTGGTGATGAACGATATCCTTCGGTAATTCGCGGTTGCACTACCCTTTGAAATGGTGTAGAATACCACACGGAATACGTGAATTGCGAGGTCGTTATGAATACGAATAATGATAGAAACCGAAGACCTTCTTCCGAATATCGAAGAGCAGCAGGCGAGCGAGAATATCGAAGAACGTCAGAAGAGCGCGGATACCGCAGAGAAGCGGAGGAGCGCGAACCGAAGAAGGAGCGCATCCTTTTTTCGACCGGTGGACTTGTTGCAGTACTTGCTGCATTTATGATTGTTGCCATTATTATGTCGGTAAAGAGCGCCAATAAGGAAACTCCGGAGGAGCCGGATTATTCGAAGGTTGAGAATAGCGAGCACCAGCCGGTGACACCGACCCCGACACCGATGGGCTGGGACTATGTCGATAACTGTGACCGCTCGGTAGTGGAAAACCTGGGCAATTGGGTTTTGGTTTTGGATAAACAGGCCGGAATGAGCCTTCAGGTAGTTGAGGATGATTACATTCACAAGAAGGTAACGATTTCTGTTAGCGGAATCGGCAAGGATACTTTAACGGATGAGGATTTCCGTGCTGTTATTGACAATACATACTACGAAGGACTTGCGGAAGCGAAGAAGCACGGCAATCCGCCGAGTGCTGAATTTGTCTACGAGATTGCCGGCGGGACAGGGAGCATTTCCATTAATGAAGGCACGATTTACGAGTGGAAGATTACAGAGGATGGCGGGCATTATTATATGGAAGCCTATAAGCCGAGAGATTTGTATGATTTCATCGTGGTTATCGACGCCGGACATGGTGGTGCGGACCCGGGCTGTATGTATTTTGACCATAAGGAAAAGGTGGTCACGCTGGCTTACAGTGATGCGATTCGTGCGCTTGGGGACCAGCAGAGTGAAATCAAATTCTACTACACCCGACAGACGGATGCGAACCTCGTGGAGGATTACGGAACGGCACTTCAGATGCGTCCTGATTTTGCAAATGAAATCGGCGCCGATTTGTTCCTTTCCATCCATATGAATGCGAACGATTCTGCGAAGATGAACGGAACGTCCTGCTATTTTAATGAGAAGATGGACAGCTACTCGTATAGCTCAAGAACCTTTGCACAGGCAATTCAGAATTCGGTACTTTCAACCTTGGGATTAAAGAATATGGGGCTTGAGGCTGCTGCGGAGAAGCTCTCCATAACGAAATATGCAACGATGCCGGTTGTCCTTTTGGAGGTGGGCTTCCTGTCCAACGAGAAGGATTGTAATGTGATTACCAACCAGGCCAATATCGAGAAGGCTGCGGCCGGTATCTTTCAAACGATTCGCCAGGCCGGAGTGGATATGGGAAAACTTAAGTAGATCTGTTGCCGGTCCTTCGGGGCCGGCAATTTTGGCTTGAAAATGCGGTATTGTCGGGGAAACCGCAGATTTCTAAAAGAGAGAGGATGCACAACATGAAGGTTGATCTGATTACCGGATTTTTAGGAGCCGGAAAGACTACGTTCCTTTTGAAATATGCAAGATATCATTTGCATCGCGGAGAGAAAATCGGCATATTGGTATATGATTTTGGCCCCGTAAATGTGGACATGGTTTTACTCAATTCCCTGCGTGGGCCGATGTGTGAGCTGGAGATGGTGGCAGCGGCCTGCGATGCGGACTGTCTCGGAAGACGCTTCAAAACGAAGCTGATTTCGATGGCGATGAGCGGGTATCAACGGGTGATTATTGAGCCGTCCGGCGTCTTTGACATGGACCTGTTTTTCGACACACTTCGTGATGAACCGTTAGATCAGTGGTGTGAAATCGGAAGTGTCCTGACGGTGGTAAATGCGAACCAGGAGACCGATTTGGATCGGGAAGGAGCATTTGTCTTAGCTTCTCAGGCGGCCGACGCCGGTTGCATCGTGCTCAGCCGGGTGCAGCTCTCTTCCGAAGAGAACATCGAGGAGACCGGGGAGTATCTTAGCGCTTTGGCCGAGTCCATCAAATGCCAAAAACCCCTCAAACCGATCTTCGCAAAGGATTGGGATTCCCTGACGGAGGAAGATTACGACATGATGTCTAATTGCGGGTATCAGGTGAATGATTTTGTGAAAATGAACGCCGGCGCGACCGATGCGATTTCGTCGGTCGTATACTTGGAACCGCTGGGAAGCCTTGAAGGTCTGCTCGAGAAGACAAAACAGTTGTTTTCCTCGGAGGAGTACGGACATGTTTATCGTGTTAAGGGCTTCGTTCAGGACCGGACAACCTGCTATCAGGTAAATGCCACCCGCCAGGGAATACATACAGAAACGAAGACCACCGGCCCATCCATCGTAATCGTGGTGGGAAGTGGTCTTCGTGAGAACTCCATTCGTGAATTGTTAAAAGCGTAGAAAGCGAAAAACTAAATTTGCAGACATTACGCCTCGTCACCGTAGAGAAGTCCGCGTGAACCGGTCGCCAGATAGAAACGCCCCGGAATCTTTTTATCGCCGTCGATGGAAATAATCTGGCCGTAGCACTGGTCGTCGCGATTGATGCGGGTCCAGGTGCCACCGGCATCCTGAGAACGGTAGAAGCCATACTGACCGGCAATATTTCCGGCTATGAACAGAACCTTTGCACCGGTAATATAGTCGGTGCTTCCCGGAGCGATTCCGAGACCGACTGCGTAGACGCTCTCGTCCGCCTTCGAGACGCGGCGAACAAGAACACGCTTTTCTTCCGGGATGAATTTGAGCTTCCAAAGCCCCTTCTTTCCAAGTGCAATATAGAACAGGCCGACCTCGCCGGAGACGCCGCGAATATCAAACGTAAAGCGTGCATCAATCCCGGTCAGACCTTCGCCCGGAAACTCCGTCGGAACCTCCAGTGCAAAGAAGCTTTCGCCCCCATCCATACTTGCATACATACCGCCGTTACTGTCGAAACAGTAGAATCGTTTCGGGTCTGTGCGGTCCGCGAACGGTTTTACCTGCGCATTTTGCATCGACACGCCGTTACGATCCGCTACGCGACAACGCTTGTAGGTTTCACCGCCGTCCTTTGTCATAACCATTGCCTCCACAGGAAGCTTCTGGCCATAGGAAATCGCC
>DCGJ01000044.1:6968-20727 GCA_002315495.1 Lachnoclostridium sp. UBA1781
CCATACAATGCTTTCTCCGTCGGCGGAAATAGACACCCATCCCGAATTACAGTTCGGATGGCAGATGCGTTCGAGCAGCCGATCAATCTGCGGACTCAATCCGGTCGGTAACGGAAGCTCTTCCCAACGGGCTCCTCCGTTGGTGGAATGAATCACACCACCGCGCGTCTTACCGGTCCAATTGCCGCGAACACCGGCTACCATAATATTCGGATATTGGTCTACATAATCACAGTTTAGTGCAGTTAGATAACGGTCCTGCTTTCGATCACAGAACGTATTATCACACGGCTCGTCCACATTGGTGAAGGCAAATCCGCCCAGGTCACCACAGGCATCCAGTACCGCACATCTTCCTCCGGTCGGAGCATACACACCGAGGTGTACCGTCTCTTCCAGACCTTTATTGCTATCCTCCCAGTGATAGTGGGAGTTCCATAAATCATTGGTCATGAATACGCCAAGCCCGGAATTGAACCAGACCAGATTTGGGTCGAACGGATCGGCGCAAAGGTCCGTTAGCCAATGAATCGGCGAACCACCGCCATTATATTCCGGCTTCATATAGGAGGTGTTGAAACGAATGTTGCCCTCCTCCAGATTTCGAAGGTTCACTTTCCAGGAATCACCGTTGTCGTAAGACTCAAATATGATTTCGCCACCCTTGTTGTGGTTTAAGGTCGAGACGAGCACGCGTCCCGGAACCGCCGGACTCACGCAGATGCCACCGAAGCCACATTCGCAGAGAAAACTTGGGGAAATGCCGTACTGCGGGAAGACCGGTGTGACATCCGTAGCATCCATCAGCTGACCGCCCGAAAGCTCGTAGCGAATCACCTTACCGCCAATCATGCGAGCGCTGTCACAGCTGTAGCCGTCCCATCGGAAATACGACCCCGGCACGGTGTGATTCATGGTTACAAACAAATATCTTCCGGTAAATGCGTACCGATGCCCTACGTATCCCATAGGAGAAGTATAGTCTCCCGGAATTACCTTTGGCTGTTTTAACTCGCGGAAGGTATTTCCTTTATTATAGGAAACATACAGACTTGGTCCGCGCATATCCTCTGTCAGCTTGTTGGCCTCGCCGTTACATGCAACCAGCATAATGGAAGCATCGTCGGACAGAAACAGGAAGCAGAGATTTTTTTCGGGATATGGATGGGATGGCGTGGATACGTCAATTACCACCCAGGTCTGTCCACGGTCGGTGGAACGGAGCAAACCGGCACTTTGAGAAGCAAAATAAATGATATCACTGTTTGTTGGATCGACAATCAGTCGTTTTCCGGTTCCTCTGCCCGGATTGTTGCCGTGGACCTTGCAAGGGAGCGGAAACCGTTCGAAGGTATGGCCGTAATCATCACTTCGATAGAACCAGCCGTCTTCTCCGCTGAGTCTTCCCAGTCCGCAAACCATGTACAAACGGGAAGCGTCATTGGCATCCAGTGCGATGGCCAGTGGAAATGTGGAAGCCAGATCTTCGTGGGTGGCAGAGTCCGCCAGGGACTCCCAGGCATTTTCCTTGAAAAGATAACGGTACACACCACCAATATCCGTGCGGGCATACAAAATGCCCGGCACCTTCGGATGAATGGAAAAGCCGGTTACATAACCACCGCCGTTGATTGGTAGGTTTTTATAGTTATAAGGAATGGTTGTTGCCATGGTTCCTCCTACATACAGATGCGCATTTTGTTAAACAAATTACTATTTTAAGTGTATCATTTGAAGGGGACGCTTTCAAGGAAAATAACGTAGAAGAAGTGCGGAATCTTGAAGTGAAATATTATCCGTCATCCCAGCCCTTTTTGGTTGACGAAACCGTAAACTTATGGCTATACTAAAGCCGCTATGAAGAAAGAAGGAACCAATTATGATTATTGATACACATACACATTATGACGATTCCCGCTATGATGAGGATCGGGAGGAGCTTTTGGCCCGTTTAGAAGCTGAGGGTGTGAGTGATATTATTAATATGGGCGCGGACTGGAAGGGCTGTGAAGCCTCGGTAAATATGGCTGCGAACCATGAGCATATCTACGCTGCCGTAGGTCTTCACCCGGATTATGTGCACCTTCTCAGCGAGGAGAAGCTTGAGGAGCTGAGACTACTGTCCCGCTCGGAAAAGGTGGTTGCCATCGGAGAAATCGGACTGGATTACGCGGATACGGAGATGAGCGAGGAGGAAATGGTCGCAAACCACGAGCTGCAAAAGCACTGGTTTTGCGAGATGCTTCGAATCGCCCGTGAGGAGCAAAAACCGGTGGTGATCCATTCCCGTGACGCAGCCGAGGACACCCTTCGCATCATGAAGGAACACACGGAGCTTGCAAAGAAGGAAGGGAGTTTTAAGGGTGGTGTGATTCACTGCTTTTCCTACTCGCCGGAGATTGCAAGGGAGTATCTGAATATGGGATATTACCTTGGTATTGGCGGAGTACTTACCTTTAAAAATGCGCGCCGCCTTCCGGAGGTGGTGGAAATGGCGCCAATCGGCCGCATTTTGCTGGAAACGGATTGCCCGTATCTGGCGCCGGTGCCGTTTCGTGGAAAGAGAAACGAATCCACCTATCTGAAGTATGTGGTCGAGAAGATTGCAGAAATCAAGAATATTTCGAAAGAGGCAGTAGAGGAGCAGACATCTCTAAATGCCCGGAGGTTTATGAATGGCTTATCTGAGTGATCCAAAGGAAACCATTGCGGTACTAAATCGCTACGGCTTTCATTTTAAGAAAAATTTTGGACAGAATTTCCTGATTGACAGTCATGTGCTGGATAAGATTATCGCTTCCGCAGGTGTCACTAAGGACGATGTGGTGCTTGAAATCGGTCCGGGCATCGGAACGATGACGCAGGCCCTTTGCGAGGCGGCCGGCGAGGTGGTGGCAGTGGAGATTGACTCGACTCTGATTCCGATTTTGCGGGAGGATACCTGTAAAGACTATGATAACCTGACGATTATCAATGAAGATGTGCTGAAGGTAGACCTGGCAGCGGTTTGCGAGGAGCACGGTGGAAAGGCGCTGAAGGTTGTGGCGAACCTTCCTTACTACATTACGACACCGATTATTATGGGACTGTTCGAAAAACGGGTTCCGATCGAAAGTATCACCGTGATGGTACAGAAGGAAGTGGCCTATCGCATGCAGGCCGGTCCGGGAACCAAGGATTACGGGGCTCTGTCTCTGGCCGTGCAGTATTATTCGGAGCCGTATCTTGCGGCAAATGTTCCTCAGAACTGTTTCATCCCGCGTCCGAACGTGGACTCTGCGGTCATTCGCCTGACTTCGCATAAGGAACCTCCGGTCGAGGTGAAGGATGAGAAGCTGATGTTTGCTTTGATTCGCGCCGCATTTGGTCAGCGAAGAAAGACGTTCGCCAATTCGGCCGGAAACTCGAAGGAAGTGCCTTACACAAAGGAACAGATGGGCGAAGCGTTCGAGCGGATGGGACTGGATCCGAATGTTCGTGGAGAAGCACTTACCCTGGAGCAGTTTGCGGAATTGAGCAATGCGTTGACGGCGCAGTAAATAAAATTTACGTTTTTTTGAAAAAACTATTGCATTTTGTGAAATAGTAGTGTATTGTATGCCTATCCAACAGGTGGGAGGTCTAATACACGATTGAACATTGGATTCTGTTGGAAGATTTATTTATATTAAGGAGAATAAAAGCATGAAGAAATTACTCGCAATGCTTCTTTGCCTTGTACTCGCATTTTCTCTTCTGACCGCTTGCGGCGATGACGATGATGATGACTCCAAGGGCGCAAAGAAGAACAAGGTTGAGGAAGTTGATTCCGTTTCTGATGCAATTGAAGAGATTACCAAGAACGACGGAACCGGCACCGCAGTGATTACCATGAATTGTGACGTTGAAGGCTACGGTAAGATTAATTATGAAATCAACTGTGCAAGCGACGGCAAGAACATGGCAATGGGTCTCAAGATGAGCGTGAAGTCCACAAACGGAGAGGCAATTACCAATGGTCTTTCCGAGGTAAGCGTTGATATTCCTGAGCTTATTATCATTAAGAACAATTCTCTTTTCATTAACCTTGGCGATATTGTTAAGGTTGCTGATAAGTACACCGACGGCCAGATTTCTCAGGTTGTTGACACCAAGAAGATTACCTGGTTCGAGATTCCGCTTCCGGATGATTTGGATCTTGCTGCTTTCAAGACCGACAGTGCTGATGCACAGAAGGCTTGCCTTGATTTGATCAACGACATTATCAAGTGTGGCGAAGAGGATGGCAAGAAGGCTAAGTTTACGAAGGTTGAGCAGCTTGCAGCAGTTATGAACGTAGTTGCTGATTTCACTGAGAAGACTCTTCCGGGCCTCGTTGGCAAGATTGATTCCGCTGCAGGAATCGAAGCAATCGGTAAGATTGATTACAACAAGTATGCTACCAAGTTGATTGACTTCTACTACAACGATGCTGTTAAGGTTGTTGAAGCTATGGGCGGCGACAAGAGAATGGTTGACCAGTATGTTGACATGATCAAGGAAACCGATCTTCAGCAGTATGTAGATGCATACGTTGAGGAAGCCAAGGAGATGCTTGAGGATGAAACCGCTCAGTTGGGCGATGAGGAATTCAAGGAGCTTGCTGAGCAGATTCGTGAAGCAGCTGAGGAAGTTAAGGCTGATACCGATTCTGAGGGTAAGTTCGAGATGACCGTATCCGCAGATACCAAGGGCAGCGCTTATGTTGTAGCTGCTGAGGCAAAGGTTGAGGCTGAGGGACAGAAGGTTTCCTTCGATATCGAGGTTTCCTACGATGTATCCGAGCCGAAGATTTCTGCTCCGAAGAACACCTGCACCATTGGTGATTTCGCTGATATGATTTCCGATATCGTAGCTTCCATGCACTAATTCGAATTTTGAGAGGCGGTCTCTTGACGAGACCGTCTCTTTTTTTTATAATTCTTATTGAAAATGCGGGTGTGCCCCAGCATTTTCAATAAGAGTTTTTCTTTGATGGATAAGGAGGATGAAGAAGATGAAGAAAATGCTTGCAATGCTTTTGGCGTTGGTACTGTGCGTTGGCTCTTTGACCGGTTGCGGCGGAAAAGCGCGTACCGATTACCCGACAACTCTGAAGGCAACCTTAGAAGAGATGGCGAACATCCAAAAGGGTGACTTTAAGTACACGGTGTATGACACTGCGGATAACTACGAGTGCACCATCAGCATTTCCAAAAACGAGGACAATTATGTCGTATCCGAAGTTAAGGTGAAGACGGAAAATGAGTCCTACACCTTAAAGGATGTGCTGAAGCTTGTGGATAATGTATTGTATCTGAATCTCGCAGAGCTTGTTAAGCCGATGCAGCAGAGTGAGGACTGGAAGGATTCCGAGTACGCTGAGTATGTGGATAAGATGGAGCTTAAGTGGTTTGCAATTCCGCTTCCTGACGAATATGGAAAGCGTCTTCCGGAGATGGCAAATGCATGGAACGCTATCGTAAAGGATCTGTTTAAGACGATTGGTGAGACCGGCAAGGAAGAGGGCAAGGTGCAGGATTTCCACATTGTTTATCCAAATGCGGGAGCCGTTGGAGAGGCAATTAATATGCTTGCAAAGAACATCGAGGACAATACTCCGGAGCTTCCGAAGATTGCCGAGATGGCAATTGACTTTAACGGCACCATTTACCTGAAGAAGATTATTGATTTCTATTATGAAGAGTTCAAGGCTGTTTTGATCAATCAGGGCTATACGGAGGAAGATGTCGAAGAGATGCGTGATGCTTATTACGGCGACGATGTCTTGGATCAGTGGCTGGATTATCTCGCTGAAATGATGAGCGATGTGGATTACTATGCGCTTGCGGACAGTTTGGCTTCCTTTGGTGGATTCTATGGAAATGTAAAGGATAATTATGTGACCGGTGAAGTCATTGCGAAGGTGAGCGGCTATCGTTATACCTTAGAGGGCGAGCTGAAGTATGATTCCGGTAGTGACGTTGGCTTTAAGCTTGAGTACTACAGCCGTACACCGGTGATTACGGCACCGACCGATTCCAACATGACCGACCTTGTAAAGGTTGCCGATGTCCTTTCCGAGTTGTTCCAAAAGGTAGAAGACGAGGGCTTCGACTGGGGCGATATCTGGGGTGGCAGTGATTTCGACTGGAACGATACCGATGATGCTTACACAACGGACGGATATGAGTACACGACCGACGGATATATTACCGATGATTCCTCTTGGGATTAAGGATTAAACTTAAAAGCTGACGGCTCAAACAAGATTGAGCCGTCGGCTTTTTCTTTCTAAGACGGAGGGGCATTTTGCCCTTCTTTTTTTGCTTGCAAATTTTGAACGTTTGGTCTATGATAAACGTGTTTCCGTGGAAAACGGAAGCAAATCCAACAATTCATAATCTAAGGAGGATTATCATGAAGAAGTTAGTTGCATTTGCACTCGTTCTCATGATGGTACTTTGTGCTTGTGGCGAGGTTAAGACCGGTGATGATACCAACAACACCAACACTACGACCACCGCTCCGGCAAGCACCACTGATAGTGCCTCAAACACTGATGCCCCGGTAGTTACCAACGATACATACAAGAATGTAAAGTTTGGTTTGATCTGTCTTCACGACGAGAACTCTACCTATGACCTTAACTTCATCAACGGAATCAAGGAGGCTGCACAGGCTCTTGGTCTTTCCGATGATCAGGTTATCATTATTACCAACGTTGAAGAGGGCGATGCTTGCTATATTGCAGCAAAGGACCTTGTAGACCGTGGATGTAACATTGTATTTGCTGATTCCTTCGGCCATGAGGAGTACCTCATTCAGGCTGCTGAGGAGTTCCCGGAAGTACAGTTCTGCCACGCAACCGGTACCAACGCACACACCGAAGGTCTTGACAATTTCCACAATGCTTTCGCAAGCATTTACGAAGGTCGTTATGCAGCAGGTGTTGCAGCAGGTATGAAGTTGAACGAGATGATTGAAGCAGGCACCATTACCGCTGAGCAGGCTGTTATGGGTTATGTAGGTGCATTTACCTACGCTGAGGTTATCTCCGGTTACACCTCTTTCTATCTTGGCGCTAAGAGCGTATGTCCTTCTGTAACCATGAAGGTTCAGTTCACCGGTTCCTGGTACGATGAGACCAAGGAAAAGGAAGCTGCAAATGCTCTTATCTCCGCTGGCTGTGTATTGATTTCCCAGCACGCTGACTCCATGGGTGCTCCTACCGCATGTGAGACTGCAAATGTTCCGAACATTTCCTACAATGGTTCCACCGTTGCTTCCTGTCCGAACACCTTCATCGTATCCTCCAGAATTAACTGGGCTCCTTACTACACCTATGTAATCAACTGCGTAGTTGAGGGCAAGGCAATTGATACTGACTGGGTTGGTGGTTTCGCAACCGGTTCTGTTGAGCTTTCCGCAGTAAATGCTACCGCAGCTGCAGAAGGAACTCAGGCTGCTTTGGATGAGGTTGTTGCTCAGTTCAAGGCTGGTTCTCTTGACGTATTCGTATGTGCTAACATGACCGTTAACGGCGAGGCTCTTACCTCTTACATGGCTGACGTTGATTCCGATGCTGCTTACGAGGCTGATACCGAGCTTGTTAAGGATGGCGTTATCCAGGAGTCCGTATATCGTTCCGCTCCTGCTTTCGCTCTTCAGATCGATGGCATTGAGCTTTTGAACAGCGCTTACTAATTCGAACGTTTTATATGAATTAACCACGTTAAGCGGGGTCGCTTTTTGCACCCCGCTTACGTTGATTATTAGGATTGTACTTCATGAAGGAGGAAAACCCGGTGAGTGATCCAACTAAGGTGACATCCAATGCCCCGGCTATTGAGCTTCGGGGAATTACCAAAACCTTTGGTTCTGTTGTTGCGAATAACAACGTTAATCTGCTGGTAAATCGCGGCGAGATTCTGTCCATTCTCGGAGAGAACGGCAGCGGTAAAACCACGCTTATGAACATGATTTCCGGTATTTATTTCCCGGATAAAGGACAGATTTTCATTGACGGTCAGGAGGTGCTGATTCGTTCGCCGAAGGATGCGTTTAAGTATCGCATCGGTATGATTCATCAGCATTTTAAACTGGTTGATCTGTTTACTGCGACGGAGAACATTGTTCTCGGCTTAGAGGATGGACGTAAGTATGACCTTGCGGCTTATGGCAAGGAAATTGCGGCTATTTGTGAGCAGTATGGATTTGTGATTGACCTGAATAAGAAGATATATAATATGTCCGTTTCCGAGAAACAGACAGTGGAAATCATTAAGGTTTTGTATCGTGGCGCCGATATTTTGATCTTGGACGAGCCGACGGCAGTTCTTACGCCTCAGGAGACGGAAACTCTGTTTGCTGTATTGCGTCGTATGAGAGAAGCCGGCAAATCCATCATCATTATCACTCACAAACTCCACGAGGTGCTCTCCATTTCCAACCGTGTATCCGTTCTCTGTAAGGGGCAGTACATTGGTACGGTCAATACGGCAGAGACGAATGAAAGCGAACTGACGGAGATGATGGTAGGTAAGAAAATCAGCCTGAACATTCATCGCTCCGAGCCAAAGGGTGTGGAAGACCGCCTTGTGGTAGACAATCTTCGCTGTGTGGACAGGGAAGGTCTGCCGGTGTTAAAGGGCATTTCCTTTACCGCAAAAAGCGGCGAGATTTTGGGTATCGCGGGTATCGCAGGCAGTGGTCAGCGAGAACTTTTGGAGGCGATTGCAGGCTTGCAGCCGCTAACAGAGGGAACGATTACCTATAACAATCCGACGAGTGGGAAAGCGGAGAATCTTCGCGATAAGACACCGACACAGATTCGTGAGCTCGGCGTCCGTCTGTCCTTCGTTCCGGAGGACCGTCTCGGTATGGGACTTGTAGGAAATATGGACATCGTGGATAACATGATGCTTCGTAGCTATCGCAAGGGTCCGCTTGGATTCTTAAATCGAAAGCCACCGGCAACGCTTGCGGATACGATTATTTCCGACTTAGAGGTCGTTACTCCGAGTTCCAAAACTCCGGTAAGACGTCTTTCCGGCGGTAATGTTCAGAAGGTTCTGGTTGGTCGTGAAATTGCTTCCGCACCGACGGTATTTATGGCCGCTTATCCGGTGCGTGGTTTGGATATTAACTCCTCCTTCACCATTTACAACCTGTTAAATGAGCAGAAGGAAAAAGGTGTTGCCGTTATCTTCGTAGGAGAAGATCTGGACGTTTTGTTGGAGCTTTGTGACCGAATCCTCGTTATCGGTTCCGGCGCTGTTACCGGCGTGGTAGATGCAAGAACCGTTACCAAGGAGCAGGTTGGTTTACTGATGACAAAGACCGCACAGGAAGGAGGTACCGAGGATGGAGAATAATCAGTCCAATGCTCCTGCAGATGCAGTGAGTGAGGCAGTGATTGCGAACGAAAAGGCAATTCACGAGCCGTTGTTCCACGTCGTAAAGCGTGACGCGATGCCTTGGTACAAATCCTGGGGAATTCGTATTGCCGCCGTTGTCCTGGCAATGTTGGTCGTTGCGTTGTTTGGATTTGTTCTGACGAAGAACGACCCGATTGCGATTTACAGAGTTATGATTGATGGTGCATTTGGCACCGAGAACCGTATCTGGTCTTTACTGTTGGACACGGCACTTTTACTTGGCGTTGCCCTTGCGGTTACTCCGGCATTTAAAATGCGCTTCTGGAACATTGGAGCGGAAGGTCAGGTGCTGATGGGTGGTCTTATCTGTGCGGCTTGTATGCTTAAGTTGGGCGATAAGATGTCCACCGGACTTCTTCTTCTGGTAATGGTTGTTGCAAGTATGCTTGCGGGAGCGATTTGGGGGCTGATTCCTGCCTTCTTTAAGGCTTATTGGAATGCAAACGAGACACTGTTCACCCTGATGATGAACTATATCGCAACCTCCATTGTTTCCTGTTACTGCTACATTTGGTCCGGCGGTGGTTCCGGAAGAGTCGGTATCATTAACCGAAAGACGAAAATCGGCTGGCTTCCGAATCTCGGTTCACACACGCAGACCCTGAATATCGTGATTATCCTTGTGCTTACGGTGATTTTGTTCATCTATCTTCGTTACAGTAAGCATGGATACGAAATCTCGGTTGTGGGTGAGAGTGAGAACACGGCAAGATACATCGGTATCAATGTAAAGAAGGTCATCCTTCGTACGATGTTACTTTCCGGTGCGTTATGTGGTTTGATTGGTATGCTTCTCGTGTCCGGAACGAACCATACCGTTGCTACGAGTACTGCCGGCGGTCGTGGATTTACCGCGATTATGGTCAGCTGGCTTGCGAAGTTCAATCCGCTTTATATGATTCTGACGTCCTTTTTGATTGTATTCCTGCAGAAGGGTTCCAAGGAAATCTCGACCATTTTTGGCCTAAATGATGCAATTGGCGATATTGTTTCGGGTATTGTCATTTTCTTTGTTATCGGTAGCGAATTCTTTATCAACTATAAGTTAATGCTTCGTACCAAGAAGAGCGGAAAGGAGGAGAAATAAGTATGAGCGCATTTTTCCTTACCATTTTTGTTCCTTTCTTCTGCCGTGCCGTAGTGCAGGGTGTACCGCTTCTGTTTGGTGCAACCGGTGAGATCCTGACCGAGAAATCAGGCCATCTGAACCTGGGTATTCCGGGTACGATGTACATGGGTGCCATCGGTGGTGTTATCGGAGCATTTATCTACGAGCAGAAGGTTGAAAATCTGAATCCGTTCCTCGGAATCATGATTCCGCTTTTATTCAGTCTGTTATTCTCCGGACTGATGGGACTTTTGTACTGCTTCCTTACCGTAACCCTTCGTGCAAACCAGAATGTAACCGGTCTTGCGCTTACGACCTTTGGTGTCGGCTGCGGTAACTTCTTTGGCGGTTCTTTGATTAAGATTACGAAGGCGGATGTGCCGAATGTCATTCTTACCAGAACTCATAACCTGTTCTGTAAGACGCTTCCGTTTGCCTCGAAGCTTGGCTGGTTTGGCGAGATGGTGTTTAGTTACAGCTTCCTTGCGTATCTGTCGGTGATTATCGCGGTCATTGCCGCATTTGTCCTAAATAAGACACGCGTGGGACTTCATCTTCGTGCTGTCGGTGAGAGCCCGGCAACCGCTGACGCTGCAGGTATTAACGTTGACCGTTATAAGTACGTATCCACGATTGTGGGAAGTATGATTGCCGGTCTTGGCGGTCTGTACTATATCATGGATTATGCATGTGGCGTATGGTCAAATGACGGCTTCGGCGATCGTGGCTGGCTTGCCGTTGCACTTGTCATCTTCACTTTGTGGAGACCGGCACTTTGTATCTTCGGTTCCTTCATCTTTGGTGGACTTTACATTATTCACAACTACCTGACGCAGGCGCTTCACCTTAGCTTCGCATCGCAGGAGCTGGTGCAGATGACCCCGTATGTGGTTACCATTTTGGTGCTGATTGCGATTTCCCTTCGTAAGAAGCGCGAAACGCAGCCACCGGCTCATCTCGGACAGAATTATTTCCGAGAGGAGCGTTAAAAAAGATTTTGAAAATGCTCGCCTGACACTTGCGGTTGGCGGGCATTTTTCGTATAATCTCAAATAGAACTGTTAAAATACCATGAGAGCCATGGGAGGGATATCCATATGATGGACAATTGGGAACGAGGAAAGTTAGTTGATGAGGGGGAAGAGGTAAAGAAGCGCCCGGGATTAAATAAGGCGAAGCTTTACCAGGGACAGGCGATTGCAGCCTTTATTACGGTTGCGGCGCTGCTTCTTTTATATTTCTTTTTGCTCCGGTTTAGTATCTTTACAAAGGCATTAAAGGCGATTTTTAAAGCGCTTTCACCGTTTATTACCGGCTTTGTTTTTGCATTTATTATGACACCGCTTGTTAAGGCTTTGGAAAAGCAGTTTTATAAACTGTTTGGTGCGAGGGCAAAGACGGACGAAGAGAAAACGAAGGCACAGAAACGTTCACGAAATCTCGCCATACTCCTTTCGATTATTGCAATTTTATCTGCGATTACGCTTTTAATTATTGCGGTTATTCCGGAATTTTATGAGAGTATTAAGAATCTGGTCTTAAATCTTCCTGCTTACGGCGATTCTTTGATGGCGAGTGCGAAGAAGTTTTTAAGTAAAAATGAGCGCATTTCCCAGGCAGTTACGCCGGCACTTGAGAGCGCAACCAACAGTATCGAGAAATATTTCGAGACGAAGCTCGGAACGATTACCGGTACCGGAGCAAAATGGGTGGCTGCCGGATTCTCGGCCGCATTTTCCGTGTTATATAACCTGTTTGTCGGTATCATTGTTGCAATTTATTTGCTGGGTGGCAAGGAATATTATCTTGGACTGGCAAAGAAAATTGTATTTGCAGTGCTTCCGAAGAAGAGTGCGAAGAATTTTGTCGAGATTATGCATCAGGCGAATTTCGTGTTTAGCTCCGCAATTCTTGGCAAGATGCTGGATTCTTTGATTATCGGGTTAATCTGTTTCATCGGAACTTCGATTCTCAGCATTCCGTTTGATGCAATCGGAGAATACAAGATTCTTGTGAGTATCATCATTGGTGTGACGAATGTCATTCCGTTCTTCGGTCCTTACCTTGGCGGTATTCCATGTATCGCGTTGATTACCTGTATGAATCCGATTCAGGGTTTGATTTTTGCCGCATTTGTGCTTTGTCTGCAGCAGTTTGACTGCAATTTCCTTGATCCGAGAATCGTTGGTAACCGCGTTGGCTTGAAGCCGCTGTTCGTCCTGGTAGGATGTATGGCCGGCGGCAGCCTGTTCGGTATTCCGGGCATGATTTTAGCAACTCCGACCAATGCGATGATTTACTCTCTGGTGAAGGCTTGGATGGAGTCGAAGCTTCGTAAGAAGAAGCTTCCGACCGAAACCGCTGCTTATACATTGACTCCGGGTGCATATCTTGCAAACGGTCGTTACAGAGACGATAGCAATGCCGACGGTATGCCGGACGAATTAGAGAACAGTCTGGATCTTGATGAAAATGGTATCCCTGACGGAGAGGACCGTAGAATCACAGAGGAGCTTGCAAAGACGAAAGAAGAATAGATTGAGAAACGGCCGTAAGCGAATGCTTGCGGCCGTTGTTTGTATGGCTTCGGTTTTAATTCTCCAACCCTCTTACGAACACCTTTGTTACATAAGGGGCCGCCGCCTTCTTCATGTCGAGGAGCATTTGCGTATCCGGAGCATGTAAAATGCCCGGCCTCAGTACCTGCGGGGAATCCTTGTATGGCTGGATGTAATACGCCTTGGCGCCCTTCACCCAAAGGGCAATGCGTCGAATGGATTCGACGTTGTGAAGCTCCTTACACACCGTGGTGCGGAACTCATAATTGATCTTGGAAGCGAGCAAAAGATGGATGC
This sequence comes from Lachnoclostridium sp. UBA1781, assembly GCA_002315495.1. Classification (GTDB taxonomy): domain Bacteria; phylum Bacillota; class Clostridia; order Lachnospirales; family Lachnospiraceae; genus ISDg. The sequence continues at coordinate 20,369 of DCGJ01000044.1, forward strand.
TCTCGTCGATGGCCGAGCAGTCAAAATTCTTAAGCCCTGCGGTCGGACCATAATTCTCCGGAAAATTCTTCACATCCATCGCAACGTAGTTCAGAAGTTTACTATCCAAAAGCACCTTTAGATGCTTTGGATTCTGACCGTTCGTGTCTAACTTGATGCGAAAGCCCATATCTTTGATTCTCTGAATGAAGGGAACCAGATCGTTGTACTGCGTCGGTTCTCCGCCGGTGATGCACACACCCTCCAACTTTCCTTTACGGGAACTTAAGAAAGCAAATAATTCCTCTTCTGTCATTGCACTTTCCGGCTGGCGAACGAGCCCGCCATTCTGGCAATACGGGCATCGAAAATTACAGCCC
>DCGJ01000098.1 GCA_002315495.1 Lachnoclostridium sp. UBA1781
GCTATGGCAATGGATATGGTTTCGGTATGCTAGATACCAAAAAGTGGTGTCAAATTGGTGTCAAAAGCCAAAAGGAGATACCATAAACTCAGTAAAATCAATGGATAGAAGGGATTGACAAAGGGCTCAATTCCCGTCTAGTCCACTAAAAAAGCCGAGGCGCGTTCGCGTCTCGGCTTTTCTTCTACATGTTTATTCGCCGTCCGGATTCATTCCGTTCGGGAAGAGGACTACCTTGATGGCATCCTTTCGGGTGAGCTCGATACCCTTGTTGATCTCTTCAAGCGGAAGCTTGTATGAGATAAAGTCAGAAGCGTTAAACTCGTCAGAAATTGCAAGTTCGAAAGCCTTCTTAGACTGCATATAGGAAGCTCCGAAATGACCCTTGATCCAGATATTGTTGTAATGAATCAGATTGGTATCCAATTCGGTCAAAGCACCCTTAGGAACTCCGCCGAAGAATACAACCAAACCACCCTTGCGAACCATCTCAAGAGCTGGCTGCTGTGTTGCTGTGGAAGGGTTCGCACAGATTACCTTGTCTGCACCCTTGCCGTTAGTGATTTTCTTGACTTCTGCAACCGGGTCAACCTCTAAGGAGTTGATGACATAATCTGCACCGAATGGCTTTACCTGATCCAAACGCAGCTGGTTAATATCAACCATGATGACGGTCTTTGCACCGCGAAGCTTTGCGAGTTTTGTCATGAAACATCCAATCGGGCCGGCACCAACGATGACAACGACATCACCGAAACCTACGCCGATATTTTCCTCGCAAGCGTATACCGAAGTGAGAGGCTCGCCGAGGGAAGCAGCTTCATACTTGATTCCTTCCGGAATCTTGTAAATTCCGCCGTAGTGAATCTTCTCGCCACCGATTGCGATATACTGAGCAAATCCGCCTGTACCTGCGAGCTTTGCCACATGTTCATTCTCACAGTTCTCGGAATGACCGCTGATGCAGTTGTCGCATTCCATACAATATGTACCAGGGAAAAGATATAAACGGTCACCCACCTGATACTTGGTCTCCATGGCGCCGATTTCATCTACAACACCAACGATTTCATGACCATAGATAAAAGGATAGTTTCCTTTTCGTGAGTCTGATGTAAGGTTACGAATATCAGAACCGCAAAGTCCAACCGCCATGATTTTGAGAATGACACCGTCTTCCGGACAAACCGGCTTTTCAACATCTTCATATCGAATATCACTTGGGCCGTGCATTACGGCTGCTTTCATCATTTCTGCCATATCATTTCCTCCTGAATTCCATTGCTTGTGAAAAAATAGTTATTAATATATTCTGATAACAGTTTCTGTTATAATTAAGTATAACTGTTTACCATAAAAAGTATAAGAAAAATAATGATTTCCAGGCAAGTATTGTTTTTTCCTCTCGATAACGGAAACAGAGTGTTTGAATCGCTTTTTTTTACTATGATAAAGTACATTTAGACTAATTATATTATGATGGAGGTAATATATGAGTATTAGGGAAAGTTACTTAATCGGAATCGATTTAGGAACCACAAATATTAAGGGTAATCTTATGGATGATCAGGGTAATCTGGTATCCACTGCATCCCGTCCGAATGGCAAAATTTTGCCGGGACAAAATCGCGTAGAGCAGGATCCTATGGAATGGTGGGATAATGCATGCTCGATTCTTAAGGAAATGACAGAAGCAGCGGGAGAGGAAACCGTAAGCCGTGTGAAGGGAATCAGTATCAGTTCGCAGTGTATTACATTGCTCCCGGTTGATAAGGATGGAAATCCTTTGTATAACGCAATTATTTATCAGGATAGCCGTGCTGCGGCAGAGACAGATGAAGTTTGTGAAGTGATGGGCTTTGAGCGCTTTGTAAATATTGTCGGAGGACTTCCGAGTGTAGGCTTTATGCCGGGTAAGCTTCTTTGGTTTAAACGCAACGAACCGGAACTTTTTGCGAAGACCCATACAATTCTTCAGGCAAACGGATGGCTAAACTACAAACTTACAGGCGCATTTACGATTGATTTGGATACAGCATCCCGTACACAGTGTATGAATCTCACCACATTGAAGTGGGCTCCGGAGGTTGGAGAAGCAATGGGAATCGACCTTGAGAAGGTTCTTCCACCTGCAATTCCTTGTACGGATGTGATTGGAAGGGTTACGGCTGAAGCCGCTTCTCTTACCGGACTTAAGGAAGGAACTCCTGTTATCGCAGGATGCTCGGATGCAATGGCTTCCATGTATTCAACAGGAATGAGCACGCTGGGTGATGCAGGTGAGAGCTCAGGAACCACATCTTTGGTATTTGCAAGTGCTCCTGAGGCGAGCGCACCAAATGCACCAATCGTTACCCGTCCGGCCGGACTTGACAACATGCCTTTTGTCTATGATGGACCGATCGGAGCCAGCGGAGCTTCTGTGAAGTGGTATCTTGATACAATCGGAGCTGCAGACAAAGCGGCTGCCGATGAAGCGGGCCTTAGTATTTATGATTACTTAAATAAGCAGGCTTTGGATGTAAATCCGGGATCTGATGGTCTGTTATTTTTCCCATATCTGGTGGCAGGAGAGAGAGCTCCACTTTGGAATTCGCATGCGAGAGGAATGTTCATCGGACTTACGATAGCAACCGATCGTGCGCACATTGCCCGTGCCGTGTTTGAAGGCACAGCATTCGCTCTTCGCCATGTAATGGACGAAATTAAGAAGTCCGGAGGACAGGCAACCAGCCTTCGCATTACCGGTGGTGGCGCGAAGAGCCCAACCTGGAACAAAATTAAGGCTTCTATGCTCAATATGCCTCTTTATGTGCTTGACGAGAAGTCAGGGGATGTTCCGTTTGGCGATGTTCTTCTGGTTGGTCATGCAGTCGGCGTATTCCCGGATTTATCAGCA
>DCGJ01000159.1:0-5704 GCA_002315495.1 Lachnoclostridium sp. UBA1781
TGTGGACGAGCATTGCTATGTGTACGGATTTTTGCCGGCGAGTGCAGGGTGTGAGGGTGCTACACCGATTGGGTTTTGTGCCCATATGGATACCTCCGACGAGGCGTCCGGTGAGAATGTTCGGGCGATGATTCATGAGAATTACGATGGCAGTGATGTGGTGCTTGGCGAAAGCGGGCGGGTGCTTTCCGTTGAACGCTTTCCATTTCTACCGGAGCTTGCCGGCGAAACCCTGATTACTACGGACGGAACCACGCTTCTCGGAGCGGATGATAAGGCCGGAATTGCGGAGATTATGACGGCACTTCAGGAGATTGCCGAAAGGAAGCTTCCGCATGGACCGATCTGGATCTGCTTTACCCCGGACGAGGAGATTGGGGAAGGGACCGACTATATCGATTTGGAGCATTTTGCTCCGACGTTTGCGTACACGGTGGACGGCGGCGACGTCAATGCCATTGAGTACGAGTGCTTCAATGCGGCATCGGCGAATATCGTGATTCACGGGCTTTCCGTGCATCCGGGCGATGCCAAGGACAAGATGATTAACGCGCAAAATGTGGCCTGGGAGCTCCATTCCATGCTTCCAAGGCTGATGCGGCCGGAGCATACGGAGGGCTACGAGGGCTTCTACCATCTGACGGAGATGCGCGGACGCACGGAGGAGGCAATTCTTTCCTATATTATACGTGACCACGACCGCGCCCGCTTCGAGGAGAAGAAGCAATACATGCAGGCGGTCTGTGACCGGATCAATGTGCTGTACGGCGCAGGTACCGCAGAGCTTACAATGAAAGATTCCTATTATAATATGAGAGAGAAGATTGAGCCGCATATGGAACTGATTGAGATTGCACGGGTGGCCATTCAGTCGCAGGGGCTGCAGCCGATTGACGTACCGATCCGCGGTGGCACGGATGGGGCCAGACTTTCTTACGAGGGCATTCCGTGTCCGAATCTCGGAACCGGCGGATTCAATTTCCACGGTGTGTTCGAGTGCATCACTGTGGAGCGCATGGAGAAGGCGACAGGGGTGCTTTTAGAGATTGTAAGAGCATTTTCCGAGAGACGATAGAGATTAAAATAGGAAGCAACGGAAAAAGGTATGAGTTTTAGGGACGAAAGGAGATTCTTATGAAACAGATATTTCGCAATAAAATGGTATTGATTACGGGCGCAAGCTCGGGCATCGGACGCTCTATGGCCCGTCGTATGGCGATGGAGGGGGCCAATCTGATTTTGGTTGCCCGTCGCAAGGAGCTGTTGGAAAAGGTGGCCGAGGAGGTGGCAGGCGTGCAGGATTCCTTCTGTACTTCGACCACGATTATTCCGATGGACCTGACCGAGGAGGGTGCACCGGAGAAGCTGTACGAAGCACTTCTTCGCACGAAGGTGGATGTGCTGATCAATGCGGCCGGTTTCGGTCAGCTGCGCGCATCCTTCGATCTTCCGCTTGCGAAGGAAATGGAGATGTTAAAACTCAACTGTGAGGTCCTTCACAAGCTGACTCGTCTCTTTTTGAAGCCGATGATGCAGCGAAATGAGGGGCTGATTCTGAATGTTGCGAGCTCGGCAGGACTTCTTCCGGGTGGGCCGTATTTGGCTGGGTATTATGCAACAAAGGCTTATGTGGCAAGCTATTCCCGTGGGTTAAATGCAGAGCTTAAGGCTTCCGGCTCCCGCGTTCGCGTAAAGATACTCTGCCCGGGGCCGGTTAACACCGACTTCACCAAGGTTGCCGGTGGCAGCGAGTGGGGCAAGGGTATGACGCCTGACCGCTGTGCGAAGATTGCAATCGACGGCGTGAAGACGTTCCGTCAGACGATTATTCCGGGCTTTGGTGTGAAGGCGGGCATTTTCGCAACTCGTTTCTTACCAAAATGCACTACCACCTGGATTGTGGGACGCTACCAGAAGGGAAAGATTCAGGAGTAGATTGTGAAAATCTGTTCCGGGTAGATTTGGCGCAGCACGAGGTGAACTTAATTGTGTAAATTAAGGTACAATTAAGGTTACTCTGATTGTTTGTTAATGTTTGCGACGCACAATAGAGCCATCAAAGGGGAACAACCCCGATTGGATTTATTAAAGGAGATTAAAAACAATGAAGAACATGAAGAGAACAATTAGTATGATTTTGTGCTTGTGTTGCGCAGTAGCGATGCTTGGATGCGCTAACACGAATGAGAAGAAGACGGATACCGCCGAGCCGACGAAGGCAGCAATTACGGAAACTGCAGATGCAGCGACTACTACCGAGCCGGCGAAGACAGAAACTGCAGATGCAGCAACTACTACCGAGCCGACGAAGGCAATCGAGATCGTGAGCACCGTGTCTGAGGATACCAAATACAAGGCAGCAACCGTGGCAATTTCTCCGGAGGATTTTCAGAAGGCCGGATTTACCCTTGGTGACAGCTGTGATATCGCATTTGAAAGCGGCTACACCTTGACGGATGTCCCATTTTACAACGGCTATTATGTGAAAAACGCGGCGCCGGTCATTGTGGCTTACCCGGGATTTACGAACGTCAGCATTACCTTTAACAATATGGGAATCTGGGAAACTGCCGGTTTAACGGACGGCGAGAAGGTTATCATTACCTTGAACACCGCAGGAAAGTATTCCGCAGTGCAGGATTCTCTTGGGCAGATTTATTCCTTTGAACGTAAGGATTATACAACCGATGAGGAGTTCTGTAATTTCCGAGCTCTTACGGGTGGAAAGCTGAAGAGTAACTTTTTCTTCCGTGGCGCTTCGCCGGTAGATAACAGCCGTGGACGTGCAGCTTACACGGACGGACTTTTGGAGAAGGCTGAGATTCAGTTTATTGTGGACCTTGCAGATTCCCTTGAGGATATTGAGAAGCATATGGCTGTGGACACATTTGCCTCCGATTACACTGCGAAGCTTTTGGCAGACGGCAAGGCAGCATTGCTTGCAATGAGCTCCTCCTTCCAGTCCGAAGCATATCAGCAGAAGGTGGCAGAGGGCATGAGAAAGATGCTACAGGCCGAGGGTCCGGTTTACATTCACTGCATGGAGGGTAAGGACCGAACCGGTTTTGTATGTACTTTGATCGAGGCTTTGGCCGGTGCTTCCTATGAGGAGATGCGTGCCGATTATATGATTACCTACAAGAATTACTACAAGGTTACTCCGGGCACGGAAAAGTACGATGCGATTAGTGAACTTTATTTCGACGCATTTGTGGCTTACCTGCATGGAACCGAGGATATCGAAACACTTAAGAGTGCTGATTACACTGAGGATGCAGCAAAGTACCTGATGGCAGGTGGAATGACCGCTGAGGAAGTAGAAGCTTTGAAGGCATTCCTGACGGAGTAGGAAGGCAGGGAAGTCGGGTGGGATCGCCTGAAGCGCTGCGAAAATCGGCGGAAATTAAGTTTGTGAGTTCTTCCGCCTAGTTTTCTCACCTTCTCTTTCGCTTGGTGCTCGTTTTTTGACATAAGTGCACACCAAAATCGGCGGAGATTTCATTATTGAAGATTCCCGCTGAGAAAAAAGTCAGCTGGACGTCATAAATTAGATTCCAATTTCTTGATTGTTAAACAGGTTAATTAAAAAAGCAGGCGGAAGAGCAAAACCATTGCCCTTCCGCCTATATTTGTGTTCTGCGAATCTCGACCGGATGAAAAAATGAACGTCCAGCGTCGGCGGATATTGGGAAATATCCAATATCCGCCGAAAACGGGCTGTACAAAAGTAGTTCCGAAGTCAAAAATGGGGTTCCAACGCCATAATTACTTCTGCTTTTTCCCGCTACGGTCAATAAATTTCTCCATCATAACCAGAATCTCCTCGCGATCGCTGGTTTCAAGCTGAATAAACAGGTCGCATGCCTTCCCAAGGCTGACCGGATCCAAATCCTGATAATCAAAAAACTGTTTTGGCGTAATGAGAAGATCATCAATCATCAGCAGCAAATTGTTGAGCGACGGGATAGAACGTCCCGAGGTGTATTTGCTGACCGTGTCCTTGTCGAAGCCGAGGTCGTGCCCAAACTTGCATTTGGTCTTTCCCTGTCTCGCAATCAGGTAATTCAGACGATTGCGAATGTCTGTTAAATGCTGCTCGACGCTCGGAGTTTTAATGTGTTGACGGTTACTTTCGGATCGAGCCTCGGCTGGTTTTGCGGACCTGGTTTTGGTGCGCTGGGCTCCACTTGACTGGTTTGAAGTGTTACTAGGTGTTTTTGCCATAATATTTGCACCCCTTTCTAGATTGTGCAAATATTGTAATCCGCCAGCCTGGCAGACTTTCCGCCAGGCTGACCTTATTTTTATGTATTCAGGATAATTGTAGCTCTGTATCAAAGGCGAAATGGCAGAGGACCATTCAATGAATAGTCGAGATTCCAGAAGGGGCATTCAGCGAAAAAGCCTGGAGGCCAGAAGAATCACTCAAAAACAGGACTGTGACATAGGGGCGACTGACAAAAAGGGAGCAGCCGAAGCCACTCCCTTTTGTATGTAATCGTTTAGTTAAGCTTAGCAGTTCCAAGCCCTTAGTGAGCATTTGGAGACTAATCAATAGTGATGGAAGAACCCTGTGGTTCCGGCATCTTGGTCAGATTCACATAAAGGATACCATCCAAGTAATTCGCGCTGATACTATCGGCGTCAACCTTGCCTACAAAGAAGCGACGCTCGAAGGTTCCATAAGGCTGCTCGATTGCAACATACTTCTCCTGATCCTCGACCTCGCGCCAGTCCTTGGTTGCCTTGATGAATAATTCCTCGCCCTTTAAGGTGATTTCGATGTTCGTCTTGAGGAATCCAGGAAGAACAGCGGCAATCTTCATGGTATCGCCGTAGTCAATGATATCTGCCGGAATGCCCTTGCCCTCAGGACCAAATCCACGTCTGCCCGGTCTGCCGTTTGGTCTCTCCACAGGAACAATCGGGCGACGAGGATGATGTCCACGTCCCTCAGGTCCCGGCTTCGGTCCAAATGGAGGCATTCCGTCCTTCGGCGGCTCGCCAAATGGCTTGTGCTCCTGTCCAAATGGAGGCTCGCCAAATGGTCTGTCCTTGCGACGACGCTCCGGATCCATGAAATCAAAATTGAATCCATTCGGATACTGCTTTTCCAGATCCTCTGCTGCCTTCTGGAAGCCCTTCGACACTTCATCGAAAAGGTTGTTCAAGAAATCTCCTGCCTTGCTCCAGTCTTCGTTGTTGTTCATAAAAGTTCCTTTCTGCCGCATCTTGCGGTCTTAACCAAATGCGCCCGGAATTGTTCATCGGTTGCGCAGCCGACGCCCTCGGTCGGTCTTTTGCCACTCCCCGGTGGTCTTTTGCCGCTTCCTGCGGTCTTGTTGCCACATCCCGTGGCTGGTATTGTGCCGCTTTCTTGCGGTCTTGTTGCCACATCCCGTGGCTGGTATTGGCCGCGTGCTTGGCGGCTTGTTTTCTGCCGCCCTGCGGCTTCATGGTCGCGTCCCTTGCGACTCTTCCTCGGCGCCGGAGCTCTTCTCTTGGCTTCTACGGTCCGCCGGTATCTTCATTATATCACTTCTGAATTGTGTGTCAATAGAAAAGGTAAAAATAATTTACAATGGTAAACTTGACGGCCGCCCTCCCTTGTTGATGGAGGCCACCAAGTTTGTGCGGCGCATTCTAAGTTGCAGTTTGGACAGCCCATCATTCTGCAGTTCAGGCAAGGCAGTGCCCTGAAATC
>DCGJ01000159.1:5760-7403 GCA_002315495.1 Lachnoclostridium sp. UBA1781
TCGGCGGAAAAGATTGTTGGCGGTAATTCCGCCGACAATCCCTCGCCGACCAGCGTCAAACTATATTTTCGAAGCCAAGCAAAAGCAACCTCAGGGCCAAGCCAGAGCAACCCCAGAGCCAAGCCAGAGCACCCTCCCCAGAGCCAATCCAGAGCCACCCCAGAGCCAGCCGCCCCTACTTCACCAACAAATAGATGCCTGCTGCAACCGCAGCCGCAGCGAAGTAAACAACCGCGGTGATTGCCAGGCGAATGCGCTCGGCTTGCAGACTGCTATCACCCGGCGCAACATAGGTGCGCTTCTTCGACCAGATTGCCTTGTCAATGAAGTAGGTCACCAGAAGAACAAAGCAAAAGTACTGAACCCCCAGAACATTCCAGAAGATTCCTCTCTTAAAGAAGCCAAATGCGAGCCGCGCCGCTTGAAACAAAAAATAGCCGCTTAAGAAACCCAGAACAGCATTTGTCCAAAGAATAAAGGACAGTTTTAATTCACGAAAATATTTCATGGAAATTCCCTTTCTAAAATCGATTGTACAAAGGGCATTATAACAAAAGGAAATCCGCTTGGCAATGGGAACGTTCTCTTGATTTCTATGGTGCGGGAGTTTATAATTTCGGGTGTGGGAATAGTATTTGGGATGTAGCAAAAGGGGAAAAAGGAGCACTTGGAACGAAACAAAAGGGGAAAAAGGAGAGAAACTCATGGCCTTCGAATATGATGAGGTTGTACAGTACAGCAAATGCAACCGTGACGCGCAACTTACGACAACTGCGCTTATAAACTATTGTCAGGATGTGGCAACTTACCAAAGCGACTCGATTGGTGTCGGCGTGTATTATCTGATGCCGCTCCATAAGGGGTGGTTTACGATTTCCTGGCAGATTGATGTGCTTCGCATGCCGAAATATCTGGATAGGATTACCCTGGGCACCATCGTTTATCAGAATCGTGGAAGCCTCGCCGGCCGTAACTGTTATATTAAGGATGAAAATGGCGATTATATGGTCAAGGTGGACTCTGTCTGGGCATTTGCCGATTCTGAAACCGGGAAAATGTGCCGCCTGCTTCCGGAGGTGACCGAGGCCTACACGCTCGGAGAGCCTTTGGAGATGGAGCATTGCGGCCGAAAAATCGAGGTTGAAGCCGAGATGGAAGATCGGCCGATTTTTACCATCGGACCGGATGTGCTCGACTCGAACGGTCATGTAAATAACGGCCAGTATGTAGCCATCGCCGAGCGACGCTACCTGCCGCAGCATTTTCCGCTGGCAAGACTTCGGGTGGAGTATAAGGTGCAGCTGCATGAGGGCGACCGCGTGCTTCCGAAGGTAGGAAGCCTGACGAAGGAGGACGGAACGACCGTTTGGTATGTTCAGTATTATAAATTGACCGATGACGGTGAGGAATTGTGCTGTCAGATGTCTTTGCAGGATAAGATTTAAGAAAATGCGGCATTTGCCGAAATTGAAATGAGTTTGCGGATTGTCCGCAGAAAGAAGGTAACATGGAAGGCGAAAAATTGCGCAGAACCTGGTCGGAAATTGATTTGGACGCCTTGGTGCATAACTATCAGACACTGCGAAAGCATGTGGGAGAGGGTGTGCGCTTTCTTGGAGTGGTAAAGGCGGATGCCTATGGCC
>DCGJ01000159.1:7455-8570 GCA_002315495.1 Lachnoclostridium sp. UBA1781
TAGAGGAGCAGGGCGCGGATTATCTGGCGGTGTCCAGCATGGACGAGGCGGAGGAACTTCGTAAGCATAATATTACGATGCCGATTTTGATCTTAGGCCACACCCCGCGGGAACAGGTTCGCAAGCTGATTGACTATGATATTACACAGGCGGTCACCTGCGAGGCGAAGGCGGTGGAGTATTCCGAGGAGGCAACTCGACTTGGAAAGACACTAAAGGTTCACATTAAGGTTGATACGGGCATGAGCCGCCTTGGCTACATTTGCGACAACGATTATTTTGACCACGGAGTGGAGGGTATACTTCACGCGGTTACGATGCCGGGCCTTGCGGCAGAGGGCATTTTCACACATTTTGCTCTTTCGGATGAACCGGGCGAGGAGGCAAAGGCCTATACCGAGCATCAGTTTAAGCTGTTTACGGACGTGATCTCCGCAGTGGAAGACAAATGGGGGCAGCATTTTGCTATCCGTCACTGTGCGAATACCGGCGCCGTGGCTTGTTATCCGGAGACCTATCTGGACATGGTTCGCCCGGGACTGCTTCTTTACGGGTATGGAGAATTTGCGCAAATGCTCGGACTCCAGCCGGTCATGACCTTGAAAACGACGGTCAGCACTATTAAAATCTATCCAAAGGGCACGCACATCAGCTATGGCGGAATCTTTGAAACAACGGAGGAGAAGACGCGAATCGGTGTGTGTCCGTATGGATATGCGGACGGGTATTTCCGTGCCTTGTCAAATCGTTATTCTCTGATGACCACGGACGGACCTGCCCCACAGCGCGGAAAAATCTGTATGGATATGTGTATGATTGACCTGACGAACAAGCCAAATGTTCAGGTGGGCTCGGAGATTGAAATTTTTGGACGCACCAATCCGATTGAAAAAATGGCTGAGAACGCGGGAACGATTCCGTACGAACTTACCTGCGCGGTAAGCAAACGTGTACCGCGAAAGTACATTCAGGACGGCGTTGTAGTTGATGAGGAACTGATGTTAAGGATGTAAAAGGATGTCTATATACGGAACAAAAGAATTGTGCATTATGGAAAGGGAAATATAAATAAAAAATAAATAAAGAATAAATAAAATATATATAAAATATATATA
>DCGJ01000159.1:8588-13008 GCA_002315495.1 Lachnoclostridium sp. UBA1781
AATTTCGGTTTCTATTGAACAAAAGTATTGGTTCAAATGTTATAGTATATAGGAAGGTGAAAAACACTTGCCCTGAGCCTTCCTAAAGCGATCAGACGCATATAAATTATGTGTGCGCGTAGTAGAGAAAGGAGATGATATGTATTAGAGTTAGGGGTTTAATTGTATTTTTTATTCTGTTGGCAACTGTGGGATTTTGTTCTATGGATAGTGCATCATCAGCAGAAGATGGAATTCCAAAATCTGCCCGAGAGGAATATGAGGAGAATTACGCGGATTTATCAGGGGTATCAACGAACGAATTGGTCTCGATTTTATTCGAGTATTCCTACCTTTCCGATGTTTTTGCGTATGGATCCGGTGTGGAAGCATTTGAATCATTAACGGGAAGATGTCAGATAATACAGGAGATTATGAGTAGAACTGACTGCTTTGATGTTGTTTTAAATGCCTATAAGGAGTATATGATTCCTAAACATCGAATAGTTCGTTACTCGTATTCTGATGCAGAGCATTCTATTTCTGATATTAACCAAATGTTGGAGAATCCGATTCTGCGAAATCAAATAGTGCAGGATGGAAAAGTAGAAGCATATGTCTTTGTTCTGGAAAACATTCTTTTTAAGAGTGTGTCCTCGCAAAATAAAGAGCTGTTACATCAGGCGATTGCAACAAAGTTTTTGGAAAAAAGCGATTCCGAGTATTTCAGTGCATCTGATTCCGGATTAATGCTTACAAGTTATGTATCTTCAGTTACGATATTAACACCTGCGGACCATGTTGCAGTTTCTGTTACCTTTGATAGTGCGCAAACGTCGCCTAATATGGCGCATTGGGCATCGATTCTTGCAAACTATCCGGGAAGCTCGCTACTGTCATGGGGTTATACAGAGTACAACTGCCATTCATATGCATGGCTAAAGGATTTGTATCCATCCTTGTATCAACACGTGAAACTAAATTGGACACAGTTGAATTATTTTCGGTCGGACTCTTATTATTCACATGAGAGTAGTCCTTCCTCTGTTGGAAGAATTGTATACTGGACGGGGCACTCAGGAATTATTACGAATACTTATATTGCCAATCCGTACAACCACGACATACCGGAACCGAAAATGACCTCAAAATGGAATGATGGTCCAATTGTAAACCATTATATGTCCGAATGTCCGTATTACAATAGTGGTGTTGTACCAACATACTATTATCATTAAATGGGAGGAAGTTATTATGAGAAAATTAGTTATCATTTCTATATTAGTTACAAGTATGTGTATGTTGCTTGCCTGTGGCAAGGAAACCTCATCACCTGCGCCTACAAAGGATGCCACACCTACACAGGAAGTTGCGCCGAGTGCCGAGTCTCAGGAACCGAAGACAGATGCTGAACAGAATACTCAGACCGGTGGAACGATTCAGTCTAGCTCCATTACCGGAGTTCAGGATCTGACGGAGGAAGAGAAGGATTACAGTTACGGCAAGGCAGTTATGCAGGACCCGGAGCTTGTGCTTCCGGCAGAGGATTGGATTATGGAAGACGGAAGTCTCTGGTATCCGTTTGACTTACATAAGCAGGAATATTCCGCTCAGCAGCTGTTGACCCGCTGTTATATCGGAAAGAGCGTTCTTAAGAAGGCTTCTACAGAGAATCTGATTCAGTTACTTCAGGGACTGTGGCCTGTTGACTCCTTTACCTTCTCAAATCCTGGTTTTTATGAGCAGTATCTTGTACATAGCTTAAATGCAACGAATGAATTGTTGAGTCGTGATGATTTGGGTAGTACTCTATTGGCCATGTACAAAAATGCTTCCATAGTGGAAGGAATGACAAGCGAAGAGGAGAATAATCTGATTGTTCTTGAAACCCTGCTTGCAAAGGAATCGGTATATCTTCAGCTTTCTGATGAGGAACGCGCAGAAGTTCTCGCTCAGGCAACGAAGCTGATGGAAGATCGTGAGAACGTTTCCAATCTGAATCGGATGTCATCCGCATTTTTCAGTGGTATCTTTGGCTACCAGATGCTTTATTCGGAAAATGCTTGGATTGACTATGTGAATGCAAACGGAAATGACGATGCTAAGGCGCAGTTGACGGAAGATTGGAACTAAGTACGCCAAGGTGTGCGTAGAGCATCCGCATGAATTGAATAGATAAGTTACCAACAGGGATTCGTAATCAAGCTCGAATCCCTGTTTTTGTGTAAAATATGTGACCGAGATGTAAAGAATTAGCACTCTTCTATTGACAGTGCTAATAAACCGTGCTATAAATGGTTTTGGGTTTTCGGAGAAGAATTCGAAAACAGTGACAATAAAAATAACAGAACGAGGTTGGCCGCATTTTGCCGTGTGCAATCTCGGAAGGAGGACATAATGAAATTAAGACCGTTAGGTGACAAAGTTGTTTTGCAGCAGAAGAAGGCTGAGGAGACTACCGCTTCCGGCATCATTCTTACCACCGCAGCGCAGGAAAAGCCACAGGAGGCAATTGTAATCGCAGTTGGCCCGGGCGGAATCGTTGACGGCAAGGAAGTAGTCATGGAAGTTAAGGTTGGCGATCAGGTAATCTATTCCAAGTATGCAGGAACCACCGTGAAGCTTGGCGACGAGGAGTACATTGTGGTAAAGCAGAATGATATCATCGCTTTGGTGGAAGACTAGTTTTGTAAGAAGGATAAGGAAAATGCGCCCCTTATGCCGCATTTACCTAAAATAGAAAGAAGGAAATTATTATGGCAAAGATTTTGAAGTATGATACCGACGCGAGAGCAGCTCTTGAGGCCGGTGTAAATCAGCTCGCAGATACCGTGAAGGTTACGCTCGGACCGAAGGGTAGAAATGTTGTTTTGGAGAAGTCTTATGGTGCTCCGCTCATTACTAACGACGGTGTTACCATCGCAAAGGAAATCGAGCTCGAGGATCCGTTTGAGAATATGGGTGCACAGCTCGTTAAGGAAGTTGCAACCAAGACAAACGATGTCGCAGGTGACGGTACCACAACCGCAACCGTATCTTGCACAGGCAATGATCAATGCAGGTATGAAGAACCTGGCAGCAGGTGCTAACCCAATCATCCTTCGTAAGGGTATGAAGAAGGCTACCGACGTTGTTGTCGAGAACCTGAAGAAGATGAGTGCACCGGTTACCGGTAAGAGCCACATCGCTAAGGTTGCGACCATTTCCTCCGGCAGCGAAGAGGTTGGTGCAATGGTTGCAGATGCCATGGAGAAGGTTTCTGAAAATGGCGTTATCTCCATCCAGGAATCCAAGAGCATGAAGACCGAGCTCGACGTGGTTCAGGGTATGCAGTTCGACCGTGGCTACATCTCCGCTTATATGGTAAGCGATACCGAGAAGATGGAATCCCGTCTTACCGATGCATTGATTCTTCTTTATGATAAGAAGATTTCCAATATTCAGGATCTCCTTCCGCTTCTTGAGCAGGTTGTAAAGGCTGGCCGTCAGCTCCTCATTATCGCTGAGGATGTTGAGGGTGAGGCACTTTCCACTCTTGTACTTAACAAGCTTCGCGGTACCTTCAATGTTGTTGCCGTTAAGGCTCCGGGCTATGGTGACCGCAGAAAGGAAATGCTCCAGGATATCGCAATTCTCACCGGTGGTACCGTAATCTCTGAGGAGATTGGCCTCACCCTTAAGGATGCAACTCCGGATATGCTTGGTGAAGCGAAGGCTGTTACCATTTGCAAGGAAACCACAACAATTGTTGACGGCTGTGGAGATAAGGCAAAGCTTGCCGATCGTGTTGCTCAGATTAAGAGCGCTTACGAGACGACTACTTCTTCCTATGATAAGGAGAAACTTCAGGAGAGACTGGCTAAGCTTTCCGGTGGTGTCGCAGTTGTACGTGTAGGTGCAGCTACCGAGACCGAGATGAAGGAAGCAAAGCTTCGCATGGAGGATGCAATCGCAGCTACGAAGGCAGCAGTGGAAGAAGGTATCATCGCAGGTGGTGGTTCCGCATATATCCACTGTATGAGCCAGGTTGTAGCCTTGGCAGAGACTCTTTCCGGTGACGAGAAGACCGGTGTTAACATCATTTTGAAGGCCCTTCAGGCACCGCTTCTTACCATCGCGAAGAATGCAGGCTACGAAGGCACTGTCATTGTTGATAAGGTTATGAACGCAGCGGATGGTATTGGCTTTGATGCATACAACGGTGAATTCGTAGATATGGTTCAGAACGGAATCATTGACCCGGTTAAGGTTACCCGTTCCGCTCTGGAAAATGCGACCTCTGTTGCATCCACCCTTCTTACCACGGAAGCGGTTGTGGCAACCAAGAAGGAGCCGGTTGCTCCGGCTGCTCCGGCAATGCCTGAATACTAAAAGTAGCATTTTCGATGGATTGAACCCAATAAAATAAAAAGATGCAGAAGGGGCTGTGAAAAAACATAGC
>DCGJ01000175.1:0-2294 GCA_002315495.1 Lachnoclostridium sp. UBA1781
GGGCACGAAAATCAATCATATTGTTACAAGAAATTGGGTTTGTTATGTAGATCTGTCTTCAGATTTTATGAATTATGTTGAGGGCGTTAGCTACGATGCTACCATTTACAGCATCGTTAATTCCCTTACGATGTTAGATATTCAATCCGTGGTTTTCACGATTAATGGAGAAACTCTGGATTTGTACGGTACAATGGAGTTTTCCGCATTTTTTCAATACAATAATGAGATTGTAGAAACTGTCGAATAACTATTTTGGAGCCTGATATGAAACGAATTTTGTTTTGGTGCGGGCTTGGATTTATCTTAGGAATTCTTTTATTTTCTTTACCCATGCGGGAATGTTACCTCGTTTTGGCAGGGATATTCCCGTGTGGATTCTTACTTCACAAAAGTTCAAAATCATCAATATCCCTATTTATAGCATTATATGGTAGTCTTTGCCTTGGTGTTTTTTGTGCGCATTTTTATCAATATGAGGAGCAACAGGCATATCAAATGATTCAATCTTCTTCAGAAGGATTAACGGTTCGGGTAGGTTCGCAAAACGGTTCCGGTTTTCAGGCGGAGGTGTCCGGTGGAATCTGGTTTTCGTATTCGGTAATGATCTATCCGGAGGAGGATAAAAGCGAATACATTCCCGGTCAGATTTTATACCTGAAGGGTGAATTTGTGGAATATACACATGAGGAAAATGATGGCGGATTTGATGCAAAGGACTATTACAGAAGAAAAGGAATCCTGGGAAAAGTTCTTGCCTATGAGATTACAGTGATTAAGGATGCAACGGTCTGGAATCGTTGCATTCGGAAACTTAAGAAATATATATATAATACCTTCCTGCGATTGCTGCCTTCAGACGAGGCGGGATTTTTGTATGCATTGTTTTCCGCTGATCGAAGTCAAATGTCCGATGCCATGAAACAGTTGTTTCAAACGTTTGGATTGGCACATTTACTTACTATTAGCGGGATGCACATCTCATTTTTGGCCGGAATCGTCAGAAGTGTATTACGAGTGAAATTAAGAAAAAAATATGCCGATCTTGTTAGTGTGTTCTTTCTACTTCAATTTGGTTTACTTTGTGGGTTTTCCGTTTCTATCATTCGGGTTTTAGGATGCTTTCTTGTTTATTCACTGGCTGGATTTCTCCGGAGAAAAAAGGATGAACCAACCACACTCATGTTTGTTCTATGTTGTGTGTTGCTGCGAAGACCATGTGGAATCTATGATACTTCGGTATTGCTTTCCTACGGAGCCGGAGCATTTTTCTATCTGATTCTACCTGCCTGCACGCGTATTCAAAAAGAAGAACGAGGGGCTATACGAATATCCTGTGATGAGAAAATGCATCCGATACGAACTGTTCTGTTGTTACAGCTTTTCTTCCTTCCGATTCTATTATGTATGAATTATAGTTTTTCACCCTATACGATACTCTTAAATCTTATAATTCTACCGCTTTTCCCATTATTTCTTGTATTTGGCTTGGGAATGATCGTGTTATTCCCGATATACTCACCACTGGCAGCGTTAATGGGGTTTGGTGTGCGATTTATGTATCGTGGTCTGTTATTTCTATTGGAAACGATTCGGACCTTTCCTGCAAAAACGATTGTTACAGGGATGCCCGGTGTAATCGGAATTCTTTTATTTTATATCATTTTTGGAATTCTGGTGCTACGAAATCACTTTTCGGGATATGAACGCTGTCGAACGGTAATTATGCTTCTGGCTGTGGGGATGCTGTTTTATCGAAATGCGCCATCCGGAATCTACAATCTATCGGTGGGGCAGGGAGATTGTTCGGTAATTTTGTATGAAAGAAAAGCATTCGTTCTTGATTGTGGAAGTACCGATCGGGATTCGGTTGGTAAAGATATTCTTCTTAATTTTCTGTATTATCATGGGATTTCTGAAATTGAGACTGTAATCCTGAGTCATCCCGATAAAGACCACTATAGCGGTTTGTCTGAGATTGCTGAAGAAATCGATATTCATCATTTTTATTGTTATCTTTTGCCGGATGATCCGGCTTTGACAAGTTTATATGATGATGTTGGAGAAGTATTATCTTATGGTGACAGGTTGCATTTTCATGACCTTACACTGACCTGTGTTTGGCCACGAAAAGATGCCGGAGACTTTAAAGAGGAAGAAGATTCGAATGATCAGTCCCTGGTCATATATCTATGTCTTGGCGAGTTTAATGGACTTTTTACGGGAGATATTGATGGCGACACGATGGAAGAAATTGCCGATTCTCTGGATGTATCCATAGACTATTTAAAGGA
>DCGJ01000175.1:2303-6182 GCA_002315495.1 Lachnoclostridium sp. UBA1781
GAAGGTGCCGCATCATGGCTCGAAGTATTCCAATTCGGAGGTGGCATATTCTATTTTTCAACCGAAGTTCAGCGTGATTTCGGTTGGAAGGAATAACTTGTACGGGCACCCCTCGGAACTCGTTTTGAATACTTTGGAGGATTATTCCAAACAGATTCATCGAACCGATACAGAGGGACAAAGTTATGTCCCATTTTCGCCTTAAGAGTACTTCAATTCATTGACAAATCTATTCTCACTTGGTATAGTATTTATGGCTTATGAAAGGGAGAGTAGAAGCATGAAAGAAAAACGTTTTGTTGGATTTTATAATCCGTCTGTTATTTTAACTTATGTTAGTCTTTGCGTTAGTATTTTTGCCATTTATATGGCAATTAACAGAAATATTCGTTGGGCGATTTTCTTTTTGATGATTTCCGGCCTTTGCGATATGTTTGATGGTACCATTGCGAGAAGAATTAAGCGTACTGAGGAAGAAAAGGCTTTTGGTATCCAGATTGATTCTCTCTGTGATATGGTCTGTTTCGGTGTTACTCCGGGAGTTATCGGCATCTTTATGTTTGAGCCGGGATATCGATGGATTGGTGTCATTTCTGCTATGATTGTTTGCCTTTGTGGTTTGATTCGCCTTGCTTACTTTAATGTAACGGAGGAGATGAGACAGAAGGAAACCAGTGAGCGCAGAAGCTTCTATCAGGGGCTTCCGATTACCTGCTCCGCAATTGCAGCTCCGATTGGTTATATCGGTGGACGTCTCTTAGGTTACATTAACGAGATGTTTACACCTACGTTTTATTGCGGTTTTCTTGTGTATATTGCATTTTTGTTTGTATTTAACTTCCCGGTTGCCAAGGTTCATGGTAAGGGAAATTATATTATGATTGGTTGCTGTTTGGCATTATTTGCAGGAGTATTGTTAGTATAATATGAATGATGTGAACTATAAAGACCGGGAGGGGAATGTAATTCCCGTCCCGGTTTCAAATAATAAAATCTTAGAAACGATGTTTTCCAATGTGGTAACGAGAAGCTTACTGAAGCTTGCCTCTTCGAAGTGGTATTCCAATCTTCAGAGGGCTTTTTTAGTGAGTCCGTTCTCTACTTATCTGATTTCCGGGTTTGTCAGAAAAAACCACATCAATATGAAGGAATATCCGAAGAAGTTTTATCGTTCCTTTAATGACTTCTTTACCAGAGAGATTAAGGCGGAGCGTCGTATTCACGCGGGAACCGATGAGAACCTGATTTCGCCTTGTGACTGCAAGGCCAGTGCATACCGCATTGAGGATGGGGCGCATTTTCAGATTAAGGGTGTTGATTATACCGTTGGTGAAGTGTTAAAGGACGATGAGATGGCGAAAAAGTACATCGGTGGTACGTTCTTTTTGCTTCGACTTTGCGTAGAGGATTATCATCATTATTGTTATCCGTGTTCCGGTCATAAGAGCCCGGATGTGGATATTGCAGGTGCACTTTATACCGTTCATCCAATGATTCATCGTTATGCGAAGGCTTATCGGGAAAATGCCCGTACCTATTCCGTCATCACTGATTCCAAAGGGAATGAGATTATTGTCATGGAAGTCGGAGCTCTGGGTGTTGGCCGAATTGTTAATGATCATCCGTTTGAATATACGGCTCTTCAGGGCGTGGAGATGGGACATTTTGAATTCGGTGGTTCTACCGTTTTGGTCATCTGTCCTCCGGGAAGCTATGTCGCAAGTGAGGATTTACTTCGAAATACAAACGATGATTTCGAAACAATTGTAAAAATGGGAGAAGAAATCGGCTATGAGGACCATTCGTGATCATATTAAAAACCGAACGTTTGCTCCGTGTTATCTGATTTGTGGAAAAGAAGAGTATCTGAAATCTCTTTATCGGGATAAGCTGATTTCTGCGCTGGTATCAGGAACGGATTCTATGAATTACGCCCGGTATGATGGTGCAAAGCCGGATCTAAATGAAGTATCAGATCAAGGCATATGCCCGCCATTTCTTGAAGAATTTCGTGTTCTTGTCTTTTGCACCACAGGTTTATTAAAGGGTTCTAATGATCTTGCGGAACGAATGAAGAATTTTCCTGAGACGACAATTTGCATCTTCGTGGAATCTGAGGTTGATAAGAAAAACAGTCTATATAAGTATATCAAAGAGAACGGTTGTATCTCGGAAATTAATGGCTTGGACGAGAAGGATTTGCTGATGTTTATTGGTGCTGAGCTGAAGAAGGCAAATCTCTCGGTGTCAGAGAATACCGCAGCTTATCTGTTGGACCAGGTTGGTCAGGATATGAATCGTTTGAAACATGAGATTCAGAAGCTTTCCTCGTATTGTATGGGGAAGGGAGCGGTTGAGCGTTCGGATGTTGATGATATTTGCTGTCCCGTTGCGGATGTGAAGATCTATAAAATGCTTGATGCCATTATGGAGAAGAAGACGGATCGGGCACTGAAGCTTTATTCCGAACTTCTGGCTATGCATGAAAAACCGATGAGTATTCTTTATGCACTGACAAAAGCATTTGCACAGTTCGCACAGGTAAAAGAGCTGGCAGACCGCGGAATGAATTCCAATGAAATTGCGGGGAAGTTATCCTTACAGCCATTTATTGCCACGAAATATTTTCGTATGCGAAACAATGTTTCACAAACAGAACTATGCCACGCGGTTTGGTACGGAACGAAATTGGAACAACAGATTAAAGCGGGCAACTTAGATGAAACCATAGCCGTAGAAATGTATATAACTACCGGCGGAAAAGAATAATAGGGTATTGGAGGGCTTATGAGACCACACGAAGGTAGAAAGAGAAAATGGGGCGATCGTTATGATGGATATTTGGTGAGAAACCTTGATCCGATGAGCAAAATGATACCATATATCATGCCGCAGAAGGTAGATAGCTGGGTGTTGTTCGAGGAGAAGGTTGACATTACTGAAGCAGAGAAATTTGTGAAGGAGCATCGTCAAACCGATATACCGAATCTGACAATGTATCATATTATTTTTGCTGCACTGGTACGCTCGATTGTTGAAGTCCCGGAATTAAACCGTTTTGTAGCCAATAGCAAGGTGTTTTCCCGTAATGAAATTAAGGGCGCCATGGTTATTATGAAGGGCATGAAGAAGGATAGCGATCGTACTACCATCACGCCGTCTTTCGAAGTAGAGGATACGCTTTACGATGTGGTTCGCCGAATTGAGGAAGTTGCGGGAGCTATTGATAAGAACGTTAAGGTTATGGAAGATGAGAATAAAAATGATTATGATATTCTCGAAACCACCTTAAGCTTACTTCCTTCCTGGCTGATTAAGGCAGCTGTCTGGTTCCTTAAGAAGTCCGATAAGCATGGCTTGATGCCAAAAGCAGCGAATAAGGTTAGCCCATTTCATTCCAGCTTTTTCCTTACGAATATGGGTTCCATCGGTCTTGGTGCCGTGTATCATCATATTTACGAGTTTGGTACGCTTTCTGTATTTGGTGGTATCGGTAAGAAAGAGGCATATTTTGAACTCGATGAAGAAGGAAATCGAAAGCGTGGTGTGCGTCTGAAGTTACAGTTTGTAGTCGATGAGCGCGCAACCGATGGTTTTATTTACGCGATGGGTTTCCGTAAGATTCGCCATTACATAGCGCACCCGGAGAAATTGCTGGAGCGTCCGACGGACGTGCATTTTGATCCGATTGACCGTGGTGACAGTGAAGGCGTAAAGGCGGAAATTTAGGAGAAAGTAATTCTACTTTGGTATAGAGGATATGTTGTAAGTTGGATGCATTATAAAAAATGTTCTTGAAAAGAAGAGCAACCTAGGGTATAATGCATCTTGCAAATTTGGAGGAATACCCAAGAGGCTGAAGGGTCTGGCTTCGAACAC
>DCGJ01000175.1:6225-6585 GCA_002315495.1 Lachnoclostridium sp. UBA1781
AAGGGTTCAAATCCCTTTTCCTCCGTAAGAAAGGACTGCACAGGCGGTCCTTTTTTGTTGCCAAAGGTTGAGACATCCGCTATGAAGGAGTATAGAGAACAGAGTTGGTTTGTTTACGCAAAAAAATAGCTCCCGAAACTCGGGAGCTATAAAAATCTAATTATGCAAGCTTGTTTACAGCGATGGTAAGACGGGAAATCTTTCTTGCAACGGTATTCTTGTGGTAGATACCCTTGCCAGCAGCCTTATCAAGTGCGATCGTTGCATTCTTAAGAGCAGCGGTAGCGGTAGCCTTATCGCCGGCAGCCACGGCAGCTTCTACCTTCTTAACCAAGGTCTTAACCTTGCTCTTAATCATCT
>DCGJ01000175.1:6648-6829 GCA_002315495.1 Lachnoclostridium sp. UBA1781
CTTTGCAGATTTGATGTTTGCCATTGTAACACCTCCTGAATATATTCTGTTTTTTTCTTCTTTGCATGATTGCGTTAGGAAATCCGGACACGGACGCTTTCAAAACGCATACAGTAGAATAATAGTGGAATGTCCCCGGTTTGTCAACAAATTTTTGAAGAAAAAAAGAAAAATATTGAAG
>DCGJ01000170.1:0-10054 GCA_002315495.1 Lachnoclostridium sp. UBA1781
CCGCACATGAAACATTTTCTCACAGTCGGTTTCTTCCTCTCTTATTCGGATTGCCGGAGTGATCAGCGATCCCGGTTATAGAGAACCTTATCGATCAGACCGTATTCCATGGCCTGATCTGCCGTCATGAAGTTATCACGCTCGGTATCACGGCTGATGATCTCCAGAGGCTTGCCGGTCTCCTTTGCCAGAATGGAATTGAGCTTTTCCTTGATCTGAATGATGCGGTCGGCATGGATCTTGATATCGGTTGCCTGACCCTGGAAGCCACCAAGAGGCTGATGAATCATGATCTCACTGTTGGGAAGCGCAAAGCGCTTGCCGGGAGTACCGGCGGCCAGAAGGAAGGCTCCCATGCTGGCTGCCATACCGACACACAGTGTGGAAACATCGCACTTAATGTACTGCATGGTATCATAGATTGCCATACCGGCAGTTACGGAACCACCCGGGCTGTTGATGTAAAGACTGATATCCTTGCTCGGATCTTCAGACTCAAGGAACAAAAGCTGTGCCACAACTAAAGAAGCAGTCAGCTCATTTACTTCCTCCCCAAGGAAAATGATACGGTCCTTCAACAATCTGGAATAGATGTCATAGGTACGCTCACCACGGCTGCTCTGCTCTACTACATAAGGCATAGAACTCATAAAACTACCTCCTAAAAATGTATTCTCGTAAATTCCCTTATATTCAAATCGTTCTCGAACCGAAGTCCAAGAACGATTTCGAACAATATGAATATATCACGGACGATGGCCCAAAAACGGGACATACGCCGTATGTGCCGTAGATTAAGCCTCTACAGCGTTCTCAGCGATAACCTTAACTGCCTTCTGGCAAGCAAGATCCTGAGCGATGGTCTTCTTCTCTTCATCACCAAGGAGGGACTGAACCTTCTCAAGCTCCATGTTGTACATAGTAGCCATATTCTGCATCTCTGCGGTCAAATCATCCTCGGAAATCTCAATGTTCTCAGCCTTAACAATAGCCTCAAGAACAAGTCTGGTCTGAATTCTCTTCTCAGCCTGTGGCTTGGTCTGCTCGATGAATGCCTTTGCATCGGTACCGGTGTACTGGAAATACTGCTCAAGGGAAAGACCCTGAGACTGCAAACGGTAAGCATAGTCCTGAAGCATACGCTCAGCCTCAGACTCAATCATAGCCTCCGGAATCTCCATGGATGCCTTTGCAACGGCTGCCTCAACAGCTGCATCCTCCTGTGCATTCTTAGCATCCTTGCTCTTCTTCTCAACAAGCTGCTTCTTTACGTCTTCCTTGTACTCAGCAAGGGTATCGAACTCGGAAACCTCAGATGCGAACTCGTCATCAAGCTCCGGAAGCTGCTTGGACTTAATAGCCTTAACGGTACACTTGAATACGGCCGGCTTACCTGCAAGGTTCTCAGCCTGATACTGCTCAGGGAAGGTAACCTCAACGTCCTTGCTCTCACCGGAAGCAACACCGATCAACTGATCTTCGAAGCCCGGGATGAAGGAACCGGAACCAATTACAAGCGGGTAATCCTCGCCCTTGCCGCCTTCAAATGCAACACCGTCGCAGAAGCCCTCGAAATCGATGACTGCGGTATCACCGGAAGCAACCGGACGATCCTCAACGGTAATCTCACGAGCATTTGCATTTCTCTCCTTGTCGATCTGTGCGTCAACTTCTTCATCGGTAACCATAACTTCTACCTTGTCAACCTTGACGCCCTTGTACTCGCCAAGAATAACCTCAGGTCTCTTTGCTACAGTTGCGGTGAAGATGAATTCCTTGCCCTTCTCAATCTGGGTAACATCAATTTCCGGACGGGAAACGATTTCAATCTCGCTCTCCTTAGCTGCTGCTTCGTAAGCGGTCGGAATCAACTCGTTTGCTGCATCCTCATAGAACATCTCATATCCGTACATCTTAGCTACCATTGCAAGCGGAGCCTTACCCTTACGGAAGCCCTGGATGTTAATCTTGTTCTTATTCTTCTCATATGCCTTTACAATTGCTGCGTCAAAATCCTCAGCGCTGCAGGTGATGGTAAGCTTCACCATATTCTTTTCCAAATTCTCTACCTGATAACCCATTCGTGTTATCCTCCTTAATAATTTTTCTTCTCTTTTATGCCGATTGCGCGGGAGCTGTTCTTTCATACTCCCAGCCTACCTGACACAAATTATGTATGAATTTCCGTTCGCCGGAAACCATTACACATAGCTAACCGAGATTATAACATAGCTATCATCAAAAAGTCAAACAAACCTTACAACTGAAACAAATCTCTCGCATTTTAACAAAATGCTCTTTGATTTTCTTGGAGACTGTTGTCAACTTGCCTATTTTTTGGTATAATAACCCAAATTCGGTCCCCGAAAAATGCAGGGCCGGATGCAATATCGATTGGGAGGACATGAATATGATTTATCATCCGACAGATCATCGAGTTTCCTGGGCCCGTTGTCCAAAATGCGGTTCCCCGGAGCTTCGTGAATATGTAGAAAGAAGAGACGGCCCGGTTGCCCGTGTTGCCTGCTTCAAGTGTGACGAGATTCTTTGGGAGAATGAGCCAAGTGTTGCGGGAAGAAGACGCATTTTGATTGAAAAGCGTACCCCTTCCGTTCCGCCGGTAGCACCAAAGGAAGAACCAAAACCAATCCCTCCGAAGCCACCGGTCAAGAAGGAAGAGCCAAAGATTCCGATTCCACCAAAGCCACCGGTTAAGAAAGAAGAGCCAAAGCCTCCGGTTACTCCTGTTCCAACCCGTGATGATCGCAGAGATTACCGGGATGACAGACGTGACGATCGTAGAGACTACTATGATGATCGTCGTGATGATCGTCGCGATTACTATGATGACAGACGCGATGATCGTCGTGATTACCGCGATGATCGTACTCGTCAGGATTCCTACACCGACAGACGCGATGATCGCCGTGATTACCATGACGATCGTACTCGTCAGGATTCCTACAACGATAGACGCGATGACCGTCGTGATTACTACGATGACAAACGCGATGACCGCAGAGATTACCGTGATGACCGTCGTGATGACCGTCGTGATTACCATGATGATCGTACTCGTCAGGATTCCTACAACGACAGACGCGATGACCGCAAGGAATATGTTCCTTCTCCGAGTGCTACCAACGCACCACAGAGCACGAACACCAGACCTCCTTACTCTTCTCCGAACACCGGCTACACCTCGACTCCGCAGTCGACCACAACCAGGACCACGACTCCTGAAGTTGATGAAAACGGCAGAAGAAGAATTACTCCAACTGATCGCAGATAACCTAACAGCGGGTGCGAAACCAAGTTTCGCACCCGCTGTTTTATGCCCTACTCTCCGTAAAGCAGCTTTGATTTGTAAAAGTCGGAGTTCTTCCCAAGTTCGGAATCAAGCCACGCAAGTCCCTTCTCCTCTAAAAGTGTTTTCTCGGTCGAGAACAGATTCGTTCCCAAACCAAGACGATTTCCGTCAATCGTGCAGCCGATGGCAGCTAACGTTGTAGGAAACAGATCAAGTGTAGAAAATGCGCGGCGTGAATCAAACACTCCGGACGCATTTGCCTGAGAAACCACCTGCGGATCCGCATTGATAATTGTGTAATATTGCTTTCTTTGGTAGTTTTTCGGGATGGTAAGTGTATTCACATAATCGCCGTCCATCGTCTGGTGATCCCCGGCAATAATGATAGTGGTATTCTCGTAAGTAGGCAAACTCTGTAGCCAAGTGACGAACTCCGCCACCTGCCGGTCGGAGCAGGAAAGTACATCCTCATACTGGTTGCGACAGTCATGCTTACACAAGGAGCAACGATATCCGTCCACACGATGCGTATCCATGGTCATCAGAGTTACCGCATACGGCTCCTCTGTTTCATTCAGCTTCAGGATCTCCCGCTTCGCATTTGCAAACAGATACTTATCCTCATATCCCCACCACGCAAAATAATCTGCGCTTGGAAGATATCCTAGATCGCGAGCCCCCTGCAGGTCTAGCACATACGGATTGCCATGGCTCGCCAAAAACGTATCAAATCCCGAAAAGGTCTTCTTGGAGCCGATAATTACGGTCTGGCGATACCCTGCCTGCTCCAAGAACTGTCCAAGGCCTGTTGCGCCCGGAAGAAACGACGAATACTTATCCATCGCATTATTCTTTAACGGAATGGTAAGCGGAATACCGCAGTTTTGCGCAACGAAGCTCGCCATCGTCCAGGTCGTTCCATTTACGGACACCGGTCCCTCCAGCGTTTCTCCACCACCATTAAAGGTGATATTATCCAGAGCGAGTGCTGTCAGGTTTGGCATTACGTTGCTTTGATTCACGCCCCCCACTTCCTTGGACGTAAACGTAATCTCCATCGATTCCAGATAAATATAAATCAGATTTCGCTTTGTTTCCGGAAAATGCACCGCCGTCTCCGCAGGGTTTACATACATTTCCTCATAAAGTTTTGTCTTCACCACCTGGTCCTTCATGTATTTGAAGAACTTAATATAATTTAATCCGATGCCAAAGCTCAAAACCGTCAATAAAACGGCAATTACCAGTTTCCACTGCACCTTCATTTTTCGGGCAAAATGAAGTCCCCATAAAACCAACGCCGCAGCCATGGTCGGCCACAAAAAGATGCAGGCAAACATACCGTAAAATGCGGCCCAGTCCGTCCCTTCAAGCGGCACCTTAAACTGGAACATAATCGCCGCCGTATCCATTCCCGGCATTGCCTTCATGACCCAAATTGTCATGAACACGCCAACAAAACCCAGCCACATAAAAAAGCATGTCAGGCGAAACAGACGTTTCTCTCGCTTTGTTTTCTTCATACTCTCTTCCATCGTAATCACTATCTCTTTTCCACAATCACACTAATGCTCAATATTCTCAATCGTAATCTTACTCTCGTGCGGAATCGGTTTCCATTGTACTTTAACAAACAGTGCCACGTACTGCGTCCAGCGCCCGATAATATCAAAGGTCGGCCATACAAGCAGATACGTAATCCAACGCCACCACGGCACCTTCGGAATTCGTCTGTACTCCATAATCAGAACATAGATACCGATACCCATTTTCGAAACGTAACTCCAGATTCGTTTCAGGAATCTCCACCACACAACAAGCACAATACTCATCGCCCAGGATTTCCAACCGGGTCCTTCCGTAATTTCGGTGTTGCCAAAAAGCTTCACCAAAAGCGGACAGATGACCGGTATCTCTCTTGAGTTAAACAGCATTTTGTCCAGCCCTGTCACCGCACAGGTAAGCGGGAACAAAATGAGACTGTCCAAAAGGAAACAGAAAATGCTGACAATGTTCTTCGGCAACAACTGCGCAAACGTATCAAAGCTCATAAACCGATGGCGAATGGTACGCCACGGATAGTTGTACCATTTGTCCGTTGGCTTGTGAACACTGGTTCGGTCCACAAAGATATTCCGGAACAGCTTTCCACCGCTCTCCGCAAACGCCTGCAGATGCCCCTTGGACCAGCGAAGTCTCTGACGAAGTGCCACCTTTAGGGAGGTCGGCTGCTCATCGTAAAAGACCGCCTTGTCGTTATAACTAATCTCATACCCCGCTGCCACGCAGTCTGCGGTCAGCGCACGGTCCTCCGTAAGGGAGGTGTATTTCCAGCCGTCCAACACGATTTCATTCGTAAACAAAAAGCCGGTTCCCTGAATGTTGGTCGCCAAATGCAGCACCGACCGCGCACGATGGTACTGTCGAATCGAGCGAAGCCAATGCATCGCGTAGGTGGAGGCCAGCCAGCCTTCGTTCCAGTTCTTCGTGGAACGATAGGAGGTGATAATCTTCTCCCCCGCATCAAAGGCTTCATTCATTCGGGTAATATAATCCTTCTTCAGAAGGTTATCCGAGTCAAAAATAAAGTACCCTTCAAAGCTGTCAATGCCGTAATCTCTTCGAATCTGTTCAAACAAAAACTGAAGTGCAAATCCCTTTGTCTTGTGCTCCTCATCAAACCGCTCATAGCAAACGGCCCCTTTCGCCCGGGCCGCCTCCGCGGTATGGTCCGTGCAGTTATCCGCAATGACAAAGACAGTCAGAAGCTCCTGCGGATAATCCTGACGGGCAATACTGTCCAGAAGATTACCAATAACCGGCTCTTCGTTTCTCGCCGGAATCAGAATCGCATATTTATGCTGCTTCTTAGCCGTAGGGAATCGCCTTGTTGCAAATAACCCAATGATACTGTAAGGATACAACTGTAACGTCAGTACCCACATCAGCTGCGCCACCACAAAGAGCACTGTCATGATCGGCTGATTAATTGAATCTACAAACTGCGCAAATGTACTCAAAAACTCTACTCCTCTTAGTTTCCTGTTTCGAAATGACGCAAATAGTCATATCGAAGGGTCCAGTCATTTTTCTGATACAGCTTCTGCACATAGGTGCTCACCGCTGCAATATATTCGTCATTCACAGGTTCTCCGCTGACAACCACTCCGTTTTCCACGTAGGAATGTCCGTCATACCAGGAATAATCCGCAAAGCAGGCAATGCCGGTGTAGCCTGTTGCCAGAGCATTTGCAAAAAGATACTGATTGTCATCGTAAGCGATTCCAAACAGATATAAAACCGTTGGCAAAATGTTCATCTGCATCGTAACACGATTCACCTTCACAGGCTCGATCTCCGATGACCAGATAAAGAAGGATGTCCGGTTAATCAGATTGCCGGTGGTATCCTTGTACCTTGCAATAACCGACTGGTCACTCATCGTATACAGATAGTGATCGGAATAGCATACAAGAACGGTGTTATCATACAGCCCGTTCTCCTTCAGTGCCTGAAGCAGAAGCCCTACCATTCGGTCCGTCTCCGCTGCCATCAGACGAACACTCGCCTCTTCTCCCAGTTTCTCCGTAATCCCCTGCTCGTCAGCTAACAGCTTACCAACTCCCTCCTCCGTGGAAAATGGGGTATGGTTCGAGTAGGTGATGAGATAGTGCACGAACGGCTCGCCTCCCTGAAACATCATTTTGTAGAAGGTTTTATCCGTAATCATCGTGCGGTCAAGACTCGCAGCCTCCTCCGTTTCATCGGTGATATCAAGTAATCCGTTGTAGGCCTCATAACCCCAGGACTTATAATTAATATCTCTGGAATAGAAGGCGCCATGGTTCATATGAAAGGCATTTACCCGATACCCGAGAGCCGAGAACACGCGAGGCATCGAATTCGGACAGGCATTGTTATTAAAGGTGTAGGCATTAGCCGTATAACTTACCGGAGTAACAAAGCCGGTATTCACTGCAAATTCCGAGTTAAATGTCGACCCGCCACCGGTATAAAGTGAAAAATGATTTGTGAAATCAAGAGATTCCTGCTGTAACGCATAGAGATTCGGCATCGTCTCTTTTGTAATCAGCCAGGAATCGATTCCCTCGAGCTGGAGAAAAATCACATTTTTCCCTTTGAAGATACCCTCGTATGCGCTATAATCCACGCCATCGCTAAAGGAATCCGCCCCGAGATATTGTTCCGCCAGTTCACTTAGCCCAAGCCCTGCCGCCGGGATTCCGTTTCCACTGTAGCAGTCCTTTAAAAATGCTTCTTCCTCCTCGGAAATCTTCTCCTCCGGTTTCAGCTTCACCATATAAAGGTTTCGAATCGTATACTCGTAGAAGCCTGAAACACGCATGGAGCGATTATAATCCGTGAAGTTTTCGTAGACACTTCGGGATTTGCTGAAGCTGTTCCACTTCAGTTCATCGGTCTTAAAGCCAAGGGTAATCGGCATCAAAAGATGCAACACAAAAAACGCAAGTAATCCGATTCCAAGCACCTTAAGCGAATACTTTTCTTCCTTTCGGATGTTCCAATACGTATACACGGAAAGCACCAGCAAAAATGCTGCACCGAGATAAATAAACGGGTGCGCATTTTTCATAACCTCCAGCATATAGCCGCTGCCCTCGCTGGCCATATCGGCAATGTGAAAGCTAAAGAAAATTCCTGTCAGTCCGTAATAAATGGCATTCGTTAACGCCATAATAAAAAACGTCAAAAATATCAGCCAGTAAAGGACTCCCCTTAGAATCCCCTTCGTGCTTCTCACAAGCACGTAAAACAGGGCAATCCACAGAAGACTGAACAAAGTCGGCTGCGGATAATAATACGGAAAATAGGTAACTCCGGTCCCGGAAAGACGCACGAAAAAGTCCATGGCCAGAAATGTGACCACGAACAGAATCGTTCCCTTATGAAGCCTGCACCACTCCATAATCTTATCTTTTCTCAGTTTCTTTGTTTCCATAATCCCTTACATAAAAAGCTACTGCTTTTCCACGATTTCAACGCCCTTGCCACTTTTGTAAATGCTGTTCGCCGGAATAACTCCGCGAACGGAGGACGTCGGATAAACATTACTGTGAGGTCCGATGACCGTACCCGGATTCAGCACGGAATTACAGCCGACCTCCACAAAATCACCAAGCATCGCGCCAAACTTTTTCAGCCCGGTCGGAATCGGCTCCTCCGCCTTCACGGTTACCAGAGTCTTATCACTTTTCACGTTCGAAGTAATCGAGCCTGCACCCATATGCGACTTATATCCAAGAACGGAATCACCCACATAATTATAGTGCGGCACCTGCACATTGTCCGAAAGAATAACGTTTTTCAGCTCGACGGAATTGCCCACCACACAATTGTCTCCGACAAGTGCGGCTCCTCTTACAAATGCTCCATGACGAACCTCAGTATTCTCTCCGATGATGCATGGTGCACCAAGGTAAGCGCTCGGAAATACCTTTGCGCTCTTTGCCACCCATACATTCTCACTAACCTGGGTATACACCTCCGGGTCCAGCGAGTTTCCGATTTCCACGATGATATTCTTAATCTCCGGAAGCACTTCCCATGGATAGGTCAGTTTGGAAAGCCACGGCCACGCCTTGGAATGTCCTTCTTCATATAATCCTTTTACGGTCACAATTTTCTCGCCCATATTCACTGCCCTCTACTTAATCTTAACCAAATGCCCACTAACCTTCATTGCCTCGATCATCGCATCGACCTGAGCCTCCGCATTTTCCAAGGTATCCGCTTCGGCCATAACACGAAGTACAGGCTCTGTACCGCTCTTACGAAGCAGCACGCGTCCGTTATCGCCAAGGTCCTCGGTACACTTCGTGACAGAGGCTTTTACTGCCGGGTCGGCTAGCGTCGTATCCTTATCATCCACAACAACGTTCTTTAAAACCTGCGGGAACATTTCAACTTCGTTTGCAAGCTCGGAAAGCTTCTTTCCGGTTTCCTTCAATACGCACATCGTGAGAATCGCGGTCAGAATACCGTCGCCGGTTCTTGCATATGCGCTCCAGATAATATGTCCGCTCTGTTCTCCGCCGAGACAATGTCCGTTCGCACACATATTCTCGTATACATAACGGTCACCAACCGCGGTCTTTTCATACTTCACACCGATTCGATCCAGTGCCTTGTACAGGCCAAAGTTGGACATCACAGTCGTAACCAGCGTATCATTTGCAAGCTCACCCTTGTTCTTCAGGTACTTCGCCAGGATGTACATAATCTGGTCGCCATTTACCACGTCACCGTTTTCGTCCACGGCAAGACATCTGTCTGCATCCCCGTCAAAAGCAAAACCAGCTTCCACATCGTTATTAAGAACAAACTCCTGAAGTTTTTTCAAATGAGTGGAACCGCAGCCCGCATTAATGTTTACCCCATCGGGAATGTTTCCCATTACGGAGATTTCTGCATTAAGTGAGCCAAACACCTCCGTCCCCAGGGTCCATGCGCTGCCGTTGGCGCAGTCAAGGGCGATTTTGTGACCGGCAAAGGAAACAGTGGGGATTGTTTTTAAATATTCCGCATATTTTGTTCTTCCCTCGGAATAATCGATAACATTACCGATTGCGGCTTCGCTTGCATATGTTACATCGGGAAGTTCACCGTCGATGAATTTCTCAACGAGAGCCTGAACTTCATCCTCCATTTTTTCACCCAGAGCATTCATAAGCTTGAGTCCGTTGTCAAAATAGGGATTATGGC
>DCGJ01000170.1:10130-10295 GCA_002315495.1 Lachnoclostridium sp. UBA1781
TAATATAGCTTACGGAAGGTGTTGTTGTTACATGAAGACAGTACACGTCACCGCCTGCGGAAGTGATTCCTGCGGCCAGCGCTGATTCAAACATCTGTGATGAACGTCTGGTGTCCATTCCCAAAACAATTTTTGCTTTATGTTCTTTTCCGTAGTACCAACCGA
>DCGJ01000077.1:0-9284 GCA_002315495.1 Lachnoclostridium sp. UBA1781
GATGCTGGTAAGGCACTTGTTGCTGCAGGTCCTCAGCTCTAATTCGAATCCTCGCAAGAGGTTCGTCGGTTGAATAAGACGATATAACAAAAGCGCTTCCGCATTGCGGAGGCGCTTTTTTACATGGCGATTCAAAAAAGCGCTCCTTTGGGAGCGCTTTTCAATGCTAATCAAACGTAAATCGGTCAAATGCTCCAACTTCCTCTCCATCCTTACCAAGGAACTGGAAGTAGATTGCATGCTTTCCGACTGCAGGAGCATTTAGCTCAAAGGTCTTCTCTGTCTCATTACAGCAGATATCGCTGCTTGCAATGATGCGTCCACGATAAGAATCGATACGGACATTCACCGTAAGGCACTTATGCTCGCCCATAACGACGGTAACCGTCTTCGGAGTATTGGCGCCGAACTGAAGATAACGGAAGCCAACCGTAATTCCGGAACTCATATTTACAACCGGGGTAGAGATGTCATCGCGAACCTCGTAGCTTGGCTCAATGTAAGCCTCGGTCGCACCGCCATAGATATGGCAGGCATAACCGGCGGAGATCCATTTTCTTGCGTCCAAACCATTCACGTGCGGTCCCTGGGAGGTCATCTCCACAGGCTTCGAGGAAACCGGCTCGCCCTCAAGGAACTTTACATCGCCGATGTAGAGGTTTCCATCCGTTCCCATTGCTACGTCGATTGGTTCCAGCATTGCCTGACGGGAGAACTCATTCACACCGGTCTGACGATGATAGAAAATGTACCATTTGCCGTTCACTTCCATGATCGAGCCATGATTGTTACCCCAGCGATATGTCATCGTTCCGCGACCGTCTGCATCCTTCAAAATCTCGCCGCCATTGAAGCTGATGTCGCCACCGTCATGGAACGGCCCGAATGGACTGTCACTGAAACGGTAGGAAAGGAAACCGTTATTTGGCGCGAATACGCCAAGTTCAGGAACCGGCTTTTCGTAACGCTTAGAGTAAAGGTACACGTACTTGCCCATTACCTTGCGCGGGCTGCTTGCCTCGAAAAATGCGTCAATCAGATTGATGTGTCCATCGTCGGTCGGGTCCCACGGGCAAGTGGAATGGCCAAGCGGATTGGAAACAAGCGTCTCCATCTTCATGGTAGCCATATCATCTTCCATCTCCACAATATAGCATGGTGCTGCACATCCGCCCCAGTAAGCATAAACCTTGCCGTCATCGTCCACCAGCACGCCAGGGTCAAATCCAAGCTTTGTCTCGACCGGATGTTCAAATGGTCCCCACGGTGTCTTCGAAGAAGCAACCACAACGAGACTTCCGCAACGCTCGGCTGCATACATATAATAGGTATCGCCCTTCTTTACAACATCCGGCGCGTACAAAATGGAATCGTAATGTGTTTCATAAGCAACTCCATGGTAAGTCCAGTTCGTCAAATCATCCACCGGTGCCGACCACACAACGTAGTTTCTACCGCAATACTTGTCTTTCTCAATATCATGAGAACCATACACATAAACGCGCTTCTCTCCATTATGTTCAAATACTCTCGGCTCTCCGTCCGGAACATGTTCCCAAAGCGCCATGTACGGATTCGCACCCTTAATATACTCTTTCATAAGTTACCTCCTTGTATTCGCTTTCGCACCTTTTAGGATACTCCATTCCATTTCAAAAGCAAATAGAGTAATCCTCTACATATATGTATTTTCTTATTGCTTCTCTTTGATTCCGGAAAGCTCCTTCACTCCACGTGCTAACAAGCTCCACCAGTAACAACCGGGTTCTTGAAAACCGGTCCATCCTTTTCCATTCCTTTCCTGATTTCGCTCCAACAACTAATTCCGTAAGGTCATCACAAGCCTAGTCATGGTTTCTTTTTTTCTTAAATTCATCCGAGCAAACATAAGCAAATCGCTCTGCATTCATAGTTTTCACTTCGTCTGCCCTATGATTCATTACCTCTATAGGAATATGACAAGCAGACTTATAATAATCCGGAACCGGCTTATCAAATGCTATATTCATATATTGTTCAGAAGCCACTCGAATTCTTTTCGCATAGTCACCATAAAAGCATAAAATGGAATAACCACTTCCCCATCCGTCAGCTAAGGCACTTCCTGTCATCGACTCCATTACCATCAACTTTGCAAAATCATCCATAAATGGACAATCCTCGAATATCTGCACCGCTCTCTCGGCATAACTCTCGTATTTCTTATCCCTTTTCCCTAACTTACTAAGGAGAGTATCAAAAGAAAATGCTGATTTTTCCGGTTCTTCATAAATTCTCTTTGATAGTACCTCCATATATTCCATACAGAATTGTGATTTCATATCAGGATCCACAAGATTTTGAAAAGCTGAATATTTCACCGCATTTGTGTTGAACATATTATAATCACTGCATAAATTTTGAAAAAAGAAGTCCTTTGCTTCCTGTATCGTCATTTGATTCTCCTGTTCTTGACATATTACGCATAGTTGGTAATGAAAGTGTTGCTCTGCCCATTAGCAGATTCTTTCACTTGTAATATACCATATCCTAACAGATTCTTCTCTCTTTTTTCAAGACGATTTATAACGAATCGTATCGAAACCGCTCCCTAAGGTTTCAAAAACCAGAAAGCTATGGAATCTTCTCTCAATCCGTGTTAGAATGATGCTCGGTAATTTGAGTTACGTATATGAATGACAGTAAAAGGAGAAATCCCTATGAGCATGGAAGAATTGATCGATATTTATGATGAGAACCGAGCATTTACCGGCATGACCATTCCGAGAAAAACAAAACTCGAGAAGGGACAGTACATGCTGTATGCGCTGGCACTGATTGAGGATACAACCGGTCGAATCCTGATTACCAAGCGAGCAATGGACAAGAAGTGGGCTCCGGGCAGTTGGGAGATTCCGGGCGGCGGTGCGCATGCCGGAGAAACCTCCGTCGATGCCGTTTGTCGAGAGGCTTACGAAGAGACCGGAATCAAGGTCCTTCCGGAAGATGTTCGCGTGCTTTATTCCTACCGAAACGATGACCCAAAGGGAGATAACTACTTTAATGACATCTTCCTCTGTAGGGCCGATTTTACCATCGACCAGGTACGGACGCAGGAAAGCGAAGTGATTGATGTAAAGCTTGCTACGTTCGAAGAAATTAAGGCTCTTCATGAAGCTGACGGCTTCCTTCACTATGAAAGAATCTGCAAGGCTTTGGCAAACCGATAGTTTGTGAGATCAGACGGCTACCCGATCCCTCGGGCTGCCGTCTTTCGCATGGTTATACTCTCTTTTTGATTGGTTGGCGCCGTCTCACGCGTTATTGCACCTCTTCGGGGGATGGTTGGCGCCGTCTCACGCATGTTTGAAACATCCTTTTTCGGCGGAAAGAAACACTCGATCCACATCCGCCTATGCTGTCTTTCCATTTTTCCTGTTTTTCATGAAGCACGCCCATAAAAAAGCAACTAAAATAGGCGGAGTCCTCCATTCGTTCATTCTCCGCCTATAAAAACATCTCATTGTATCTACATTAATAGAATCACCCGCTAAAAACCAACACAAAAGTAGGCGATTTTGTCCAAAGTTTCTATTTCCGCTTAAATTGCCATGTTGATTTCAAAAAAAACGAGAACCAGACACCGCTGATTCTCAAAAAAACCGGCGGAGTCTTCAATTCTAGTGATTTCCGCCTAATCGCGCCAATAAACTCTCTTTTCAGCCATGTTTTATATCTTTTCAACCATGGTTTATCTTTTTTCAGCCATGGTTTATCCCGCTACTTGATCTCAATTTTCCCATCCAAGGCTTCATGTCCCTCTCTCACCTTCTGATTTCTCCATCAACCCCCAAGTCTTCACCTTTTCTCCATCTCTCCCAAAAGCCACCCTTATCTCCCACAGAATTCCGACTTCTATCCATCAAAACAGAGGCCGCTTTCGCGGCCTCTAAATAAATCATATTTCTATTCAAAAACTACTCGGTCCGAAGAGCCACAACCGGGTCCTTCTTTGCTGCACTTCGTGACGGAATAATTCCGGCAATCAGTGTCAAGAACATGCTGATTAGAATCAGTACAATTGCAACCGTAATCGGAAGTCGTGCAGACAAGCTCTGAATACCGGTTAGCTTATGAAGTATCAGATTAATCGGAATGCACATCAAATAGGTAATCATAACCCCGATGAAACCGGAGGTGAAACCGATAATTACCGTCTCCGCGTTAAACATACTGGATACGTTACGCTTCGATGCACCAATCGCACGAAGAATACCGATTTCCTTCGTACGCTCCTGAACGGAAATCAAGGTAATGACACCAATCATGATGGACGATACAATCAGGGAGACCGCAACAAATGCAATCAATACGTACGTAATTGCGTTGATAATCGTCGTTACGGAGGACATCAGAAGTCCGACCATATCCGTATACGTTATCTGATCAATATCCGACTTTCCCTCATTATATTCCGCAATAACCTCTTCGATGACGTCCTTATTTTCAAAGGAGGTTGCATAAAGGTTAATTGAAGCCGGGCTGTCAATATCAACAACGCCAAGCTCTGCTATATTCTTATCATAGGTGGAGGTAGAGAACTCCGCAATGTTATCGTAAGCATTTGCCTTCGAATCATTGTCCATCTGACTAAGCAGCATATCCAGTGCGGCCAGAAGCTGTTCCTGCGTCATATTAACGAACTGAGCGCGCACCTGCTGTGCATACTGCTCTGTAAACTGCTTCTCCATACTTTCGCTTACCAGTGCCAGAATATCGTCATCACTCATGTTATCGAGGTATGCCGCAAGTGTCTCCTGGTCCATTCCGGTCTGCTCTGCCATCTGCGCCAAAATAGTTGCTTTCAGCTGATCCATCGTAGTTCCGGCTAACGTCTGCTCAATAAACTGAGCTACCATTTCCTCAGAAGGGATACTCATGATTTTCACATACACTTCTGCTTTGGATGCATCATCCAGTTCAGAGATGTATTTGTCAAATGCGGCAGCTTTTGTTGCGGCATCCGTCTTATCGTCCGAACTCTTAAACGGAAGTCCGGTAAAGATATCCTTCGTCGTATCGGCAAGCTGTGCCTTTACGGCAGGAGATTCTTTCGCGTGCTCAATGACATAATGGAGCAAAGACTCTGTGTAGCCAATAGAGCTGTTCTGATTGGAAGATATCGAACTGTCCTCGCTTGGTTTTGCAATGCCGACCACGTGGAGAGTTAACCCGTTATCATAGAGGAATTTGAGACCGGTGT
The DNA here is from genome assembly GCA_002315495.1 of Lachnoclostridium sp. UBA1781. GTDB lineage: Bacteria > Bacillota > Clostridia > Lachnospirales > Lachnospiraceae > ISDg. The sequence continues at coordinate 5,243 of DCGJ01000077.1, forward strand.
CCGTCTTTCGAAGGTCAGAATATGTTCCGGTCATCTCATCGTAGGTATAGCAGTCAGAGGAAAGAATGGTGCGGAATTCTGTGTTACAGATTTCTTCATAGGTCCATTTTCTTTCTTCGTATTCAATGGTACCACCCGTTACCGAAGCGTCCATGAGTGCTTCGATTTCCGCCTGCGTCTTAAGTCCGAGCGCATATAACGTCAGGTCGTCCACCTCATTATGTTCATCTACAAAAAGAATGACTTCATCATAACGAGCCGGCCAGCTGCCGTACACAAGATCATATTTTTTCTTCGTAACATCATTTACCTGAGCGCCGTTATCACCCGGAAGAAGCTGCTTCCAAAGTGCAACCGACTCCTGATAAGAAGACATCATAGAACCCATTGCAGTGGAATTACTGAAGCTCATCAGTGCGGAAAAATCTGTTCCGGAGAATTTGGAAATCAAATCCATCATCAGCTGCTGTGTATCCGCAATGATAATCTTCCCATCGGTTGGATTCTTCGAATATACATAAAAGTTCGTGTCATAGGTATACTGAATACCGGACAGTGCACTGCTCAACTTGCTGTTCGGGTCGCTTTTCTCAGACTCCAAAAATGCCTTAAAGGATTTCAGGTCGTTTTCCTTAGTTTCCAGATTATTCATGGCATTTAACATCTCGTAGACCATGTTCTTCTGGTAGATGGCATCATTTTCATGCTCCGAGATGCTGGTTGCCTTGCCCATAAAGGTTTCGAGCAAAGCCGTCATATCCATTGAAGATGCCTCAATCGTAATCGGGTAGGAGGTCAGGGTCTCCTCCTGCACACTATTGACAAATGCGGTTGTACCGTTCGAAACCGCGTAAATGAGGGCAATGCCGATAATACCGATGGAGCCTGCAAAAGAGGTCAGCATCGTACGTCCCTTCTTGGTGAACAGGTTCTTAAGGGACAAGCCAAAGGAAGTGGCAAAGGACATAGAAGGCTTCTTCTTTGCCCTCTTCTTTCCGTTATTCGCCTGCAATTCTTCCTGCTTCTTCGCCTCGAATTGATCGTCTTCCTGCTTCCATTCGTCGTCAGAAACCGGCATACTGTCACCTTTGATAACACCGTCGAGCATTTTCACGATACGAGTGGAATAGGTCTCCGCAAGTTCCGGATTGTGAGTAACCATAATTACCAGGCGGTCCTTGGAAATCTCCTTCAGGATGTCCATAACCTGTACGGAGGTTTCGGTATCGAGTGCACCGGTCGGTTCGTCCGCAAGGATGATATCCGGGTTGTTAACAATCGCACGGGCAATCGCAACTCGCTGGCACTGACCGCCGGACATTTCACTTGGGCGCTTTCTAAGCTGGTCGGAAAGCCCAACCTTTTCAAGCGCCTGCTTTGCTCTTTCGCGACGCTCCTTCTTGGAAACGCCGGACAGAGTAAGGGCAAGCTCTACGTTCTGTAAAACCGTCTGATGCGGAATCAGATTGTAGCTCTGAAATACAAATCCAACCGAATAGTTACGATACGCATCCCAGTCGCGATCCTTATACTTTTTTGTCGAAGTACCGTTAATCACCAAATCACCCTCGGTGTACTGGTCGAGTCCACCGATGATGTTAAGCATCGTCGTTTTACCGCAGCCGGAAGGTCCGAGAATGGACACGAATTCACTGCTGCGAAATCTAAGGTCAATTCCCTTTAGGGCGTGGACATTGTCCCCACCGGCCGGGTAAACCTTTGTGATCCCCTTTAATTCTAACATATTTAACCTCCATGTTTCTTACAATAAGTAATCCACAATAACATTTTCTCCAGTGTGAGGTATTGTCGCATTTTCCAAAAGATTTTGCAACCGATTTACAGCGAAATCTTCTTTTTCAGAAGCCATCCGGTACCAAAGAAATAACCACCGGAAATTGCCAGGTACAAGAGTTCAACCGGAAGCATCTTAATCATAACCGTACCGGTAATAGACTTCGCATTTTCCATAGCATCGGAAAGATTCAACTGGTTCATGAAGACAACTGCGATCGAACCAACCGCATAAGCCAAGACAACATAAATTACAACGCTGATGATTCCCTTGTGCTTATTGTTTGCAAAGTAGGTATAGGTCAGAGAAATTGCAAAATAAGCCTGAACGATATACATGAAAAACTGAATTGCAACGTAAATAATCATAATGACAATCGCACCGATAATATCGCTAAGGTCTGCAATCGTAACGTTCTTCAGAATCATCTTGAGGATCTCGATGGAGTCCTTCCAACCGAGTTTGGAAATGGCCGCCTGCCAGTTAATCAGAATCAACGCAACATCAACAGCCACCAAAAACAGTGCTACCAAAAATGTGGAGATAATCTTTGCGGCTACAATACCATAATAGGAAACCGGCGCCATAAAGGTCAGGTAACCTTCCTTGCGACGGAGGTCATTGTAGTAAGCAAATACGCCGTAAAGCAGGCAAAACAGGTAACTTACACCGGCCAATATACCGAACAGCACCATCGCAACAACGGTGTAAGCATTGTAGTCTCCATACAAGCCATATAGGAACAGACTTTCCACCAGGGCGGAAATCAGTAAAAGAATTCCCAGGCTCTTCACATTCTTTCGAAGTTCGTATTTAATCATTTTTAACATGTCTGAGCCACCTCCGCATAGATTTCTCGATACAGATCCACGGTGGATTTGCCACGCTCTTCTCTGATTTGATCCGCATTTCCCTGCAAAACAACCTCGCCGCTCTTAAGAAAGACAACATAATCAACCATGTCCTCCAGCTCGTCCACCAGGTGGCTGGACATTACCACAGCCGTCTCCGGGGAAATGTTCTCCTTGATCGTACGAATGATTAAGTCGCGGGCAATAATGTCAACACCGTTAAGCGGCTCATCCAGCATCAAAACCTTCGGAGTTCTTGCAAGATTCACTGCAATTTTGAGCTTTGCGAGCATACCGGTAGACATCTCTGCGGCTTTCTTCTTCGGATCCAGATTCATCTGCCCCAAAAGCCCGATATACTTTTCGTAATCAAAATCCTTGAAGAAATCCTTGTAATACTTTCCAATCTGAACACCGGTCATATATTGATAAAAGTACGACTCCGTCGGCATATAGGCAATGTTCGCTTTGTCTCTCCAGGTAATCGGATGAAGCGGTCCATCCTCCACGCCAACATCCGTCAGGGAAATGCTCCCCTCCGTCGGCTCGATGAGCCCTGCAATCATCTTCATCAAGGTTGATTTACCGGACCCATTTGGCCCAAGCAACTCGTAAATCTTTCCGCCCTGCAGCGTCAGAGACACCTGATTCACAGCGGCAAAACTTCCATAGCGTTTCGTAACGCCTTCCACTTGAAGCATACTACTTCCTCCCTTTGCTTTTTTCTCACGGCGTTTAGTATACCATATCTTCCGTATCGGAACAAGACATGTCCCCTACTCAAAGGTCACCACTGTTCCCTGCTCTCTCGTAGCCTTCATATCAATCAGCCGCTGGTTCGACGAGCCGCGAAAACGAAGCGACAGATTCTTTAACCGGTCCACATAACGCCCGTCCACCAAAACATCCAGAAGTTCTAGCATCGGCTCTGTAGCCTCACAGTTACAGTAGCTGCCCGGCGTGGTCAGCTCCTCATACGTAAACCCGGAATATCCCCAGATATTCTTCTTCGGAAAATGCTCCCTGACCTTTCGTAGAAACGGTAACAGCGCCTTCTGATTTTCCGGCTCGAACGGTTCTCCTCCGAGAAGTGTTAAGCCCTTCACATAATCCGGTTTTAGCATTTCCAAAATCGACTGCTCAGTCTCCTCCGTAAACGGCTCCCCATAATGAAAATCCCACGTCTGCGGCTGGAAGCATTTTTCACAATGATTCGTACATCCCGACACGAACAACGTGACGCGGATGCCCTCGCCATTGGCAATATCACAGTTTTTAATGGCTCCGTAGTGCATATGCCCCTCCAAATCTCTATCCAATATCGAAAAAGGAGCCGCGATAACGACTCCTTCCTTTCTTACAAGTGTAATACTCGCTCCTTAATTTCCTGGGTACG
>DCGJ01000077.1:9343-9494 GCA_002315495.1 Lachnoclostridium sp. UBA1781
ATCCGCAGGTACGTCTTGCAACGTTCATCTTATCCTGGTCCTTATTGCCACACTGAGGGCAAACCCAGATGAGTTTTCCATCGTCATCCTGAATCTGAATCTCACCGTCGAAGCCACAGCACTGACAGTAGTCGCTCTTCGTGTTCAGCTC
>DCGJ01000077.1:9526-19529 GCA_002315495.1 Lachnoclostridium sp. UBA1781
AATGTTGTCGTAGATGAACTTCATAACCTCGAGGACTGCATCCAAATTGTGCTGCATGTTCGGAACCTCAACGTAGCTGATGGCGCCACCCGGAGACAGCTGCTGGAACTGAGACTCGAAGCGAAGCTTTTCAAATGCGTCTATCGGCTCGGTAACATGCACATGATAGGAGTTGGTAATGTAACCCTTATCGGTAACACCCTTAATGACACCAAAGCGTCTCTGAAGTTTCTTAGCAAACTTGTAGGTGGTGGACTCAAGCGGAGTACCATAGATGGAGTAATCGATGTTCTCCTCGGCCTTCCACTGCTTACATGCATCGTTCAGGCGCTGCATAACCTTAAGTCCGAACTCCTTACCTTCATCCTCGGTAAGTTTCTTGCCGGTAACCTCATATACACACTCCCAAAGACCTGCATAACCAAGGGAAATGGTGGAGTAGCCGCCATAAAGCAGCTTATCGATGGTTTCGCCCTTTTCCAAACGGGCAAGTGCACCATACTGCCACAAAATCGGAGCAACGTCGGAGACGGTTCCGAGAAGTCTTTCATGACGGCAGCGAAGCGCCTTATGACAAAGGTCCAGTCTCTCCTCCAATACATCCCAGAATTTCGACGGATCCTTCTTCTCAATGCAGGCGGTACAAGCAACGTCAACCAGGTTCAGGGTAACAACACCCTGATTGAAACGGCCGTAATACTTCGGCTTTCCTTCCGGATCCACATAGGTGGTCAGGAAGCTTCTGCAACCCATACAGGTGTAGCAATGACCCTCGCCATTCTTGTCCACCTTGAGCTGCTTCATAATCTTTTCGGAGATATAGTCCGGAACCATACGCTTTGCCGTGCATTTTGCTGCGAGCTTGGTAAGGTACCAGTACTTGGAATCCTCGTGGATGTTATCCTCTTCCAATACGTAGATGAGCTTCGGAAATGCCGGAGTAACCCAGACACCCTTCTCATTCTTAACACCCTGACATCTCTGAGAAAGTACCTCTTCAATAATGATGGCAAGGTCAGCCTTCTCCTGCTCGTTCTTAGCTTCGTTCAGGTACATGAATACGGTAACGAACGGCGCCTGACCATTGGTGGTAAGCAGGGTAACAACCTGATACTGAATGGTCTGAACACCACGGCTGATCTCCTCGCGAAGACGAGCCTCAACAAGCTTGGTTAACTGCTCCTCGCTTAAGTTCGAACTAATCAGACGGTCCTCTGCCTCAATCTCCTTACGAAGCTTCTGACGGCTTACATCAACAAACGGAGCCAGATGGGACAGGGAAATGGACTGTCCGCCATACTGATTGGAAGCAACCTGCGCAATAATCTGCGTTGCGATGTTACAAGCGGTAGAAAAGCTGTGCGGTCTCTCAATCAAAGTACCGGTAATAACGGTACCATTCTGAAGCATATCCTCCAAGTTTACGAGGTCACAGTTATGCATATGCTGAGCAAAATAATCGGAATCATGGAAATGAATGATACCCGCATTGTGTGCTTCCACAATTTCTCTCGGAAGCAGGATTCGCTCGGTAATATCCTTGGAAACCTCACCGGCCATGTAGTCTCTCTGGGTGGAGTTAACGACCGGATTCTTGTTCGCATTTTCTTGCTTCGCTTCTTCATTAGCAAGCTCAATCAGGCTCAAAATCTTGTCGTCGGTCGTGTTGGACTTACGAATGATGGCACGCTGGTAACGATAGGTGATATACGCCTTGGCAACCTCGTATGCGCCGTGCTGCATAATCATCTTCTCGACCATATCCTGTACTTCTTCGACACTCGGGGAACGTCCCAAACCTTCGCAGGCAATGGTAACATTCTCGGAAATGCGGCGAATCTGCAGTTCGCTAAGGCGCGCATCCTCGGATACTGCTTTATTTGCATTCGAAACAGCCTTTACAATTTTCTCAACGGTAAATTCGGCTTCAGAACCGTTTCTCTTAATAATCTTCATGTCTCTACCCCAAAATATCTGTTTATTATCCGCCCATCGGTTTGACTTTTCGCACAATTTGCGGCTTTGTCGTGTAACATGCGGCAATTAACCCAACACAATATATTGTGCGGAAATCGTTTTAATGTTAATACATATAGTATGTCTTGTCAATAGGCTTGAAGGACTTTTTCACATTATTTTGTGTCAATCAAAAGTCCTCGACCACTAAATCTAGTACAACAGCTATGAAAATCAGAAAAATCTCACTAAATCTAGATAGCTACCGGAATTTTGCCCACCGGCTCGCCAAAGGTATAGTCGTCCAAACGCACATCATCCTTGGTAAACTCGTAGAAATCCTTGATTTCCGGATTCAGCCAGAACTTCGGTGCAGCGTAGGTCGGACGCTTAATCAGCTCCTCTACAACCGGCACGTGACGGTCATAAATGTGCGCATCCGCAATGACGTGCACAAACTCTCCAACCTGCATGTCACACACCTGCGCAAGCATGTGCGTAAGCACCGCATACTGGGAAACGTTCCACGCATTTGCCGCAAGAATATCCTGCGAGCGCTGGTTCAAAATGGAGTTGAGCACCAGCTTGTCGCTTCCGTCCTTCGGCTTGGTTACGTTAAAGGTCATGGAATATGCGCATGGGTACAGATTCATCTCATGAAGATCCTGATGCACATAAATGTTGGTCATGATTCGGCGACTGTACGGGTTATTCTTCAGGTCGTAAATCACGCGGTCCACCTGGTCAAACTCGCCCTCCTTATACTGATGCTTCACGCCCATCTGATAGCCGTACGCCTTTCCGATGGAACCGGTCTCATCAGCCCAAGAATCCCATATATGCTGTCCAAAATCATGGACATTGTTCGATTTTTTCTGCCAAATCCACAACAATTCATCGGTTGCGGACTTAATCGGCGTCTTACGGAGTGTCTGCGCCGGAAACTCCTTGCTGAGATCGTAGCGATTTACCACGCCGAAACGCTTAATGGTATAAGCCAGACTTCCGTCCTCCCAATGCGGACGCACCTTTTCTCCCTCCGTGCTGGTACCATTGTCCAACACATCGCGACACATTTTAATAAACACATCATCTGCGTAACTCATTTCTTCTCTCCCATTCTTTTGAAAATGCTCTATTCCTCTTCCAGCTCTGCCACATAACGCTTGATATTGGAAGCATTTGCATATTTTTTCACTTCATCGCCTTCCAAAACGACCAAAGTAGGTGCCTGCATGATGCCGTACTGCATCGCAAGATCGCGATGCTCCTCTGCGTCCATCACCGTGTAGGTGATACCCTCCAGAAACTGCTTGGCCAGCTGACAGTTCGGGCACGTTTTTGTCGTGAACAAAAGCCTTGTAATGTCCGCTTCCTTCTCTTCCTCACGCTCCTCCGAAATCTCCTCCGGAAGCGTTACCTCCATGGACGGGTCGTTATTGGCCGTGCCCATAAAGAAGGTCACCTTACTCGTCTCCGGAACATACGTCTTACGGTCCGTAAACTCCTGCAATTTTCCTTCGTTCCAGTTCTGTACCGGACGATAGTACCCGGTAATTCGGCTATACACTTCAGTCGCGTGGCCGCAATGAGGACACGCTGCAACCTCACCCGCAAGATACCCGTGATTCGGACAGATGGAGTAGGTCGGCGACATCGTATAATACGGAAGCTTGTAGTTCTCGGCAATGGTTCGTACAAGCTTCGCCGCAGCCTTCCAATCCGGCAGCTTCTCACCCAAAAAGCAATGGAACACGGTACCGGAGGTATATAAGGTCTGTAATTCATCCTGTACGGAAAGTGCCTCAAACACATCCTCGGTAAATCCGACCGGAAGATGCGAGCTATTGGTATAATACGGAGTCTCTCCGGGATTCCCTGCGGTAATGATGTCCGGATACATTCTCCGGTCATGCTTTGCGAGGCGAAATGCGGTTGATTCCGCCGGCGTTGCCTCCAGATTATACAAATCCCCGTAGATTTCCTGGTAATCGGACAGGAGGTTTCTCATATGATTCAGCACACGGATGCCGAACTGCTGGCATTCCTTGTGTGTCATATCTTTTCGAAGCCAGGAAGCATTTTCCCCGGCCTCACTCATTCCTACAAGACCAATCGTGGAAAAGTGGTTTTTGAAGCTTCCGAGATAGCGCTTGGTGTATGGGTAAAGTCCCTCCTCCAAAAGCTTCGTGATAACATCTCTCTTTATCTTCAAGGAGCGGGCCGAAAGATCCATCAGATAATCCAGTCGCTCGAAAAATTCGGCCTCGTGCTTCGACAGATATGCAATTCGCGGCAGGTTTATCGTAACGACGCCCACAGAGCCGGTCGACTCGCCGGAGCCGAAGAACCCGCCGGTCTTCTTTCGAAGCTCGCGCAAATCGAGACGAAGGCGACAGCACATCGAACGGATATCGGAAGGCTTCATGTCGGAATTGATATAGTTGCTGAAGTACGGAGTGCCGTATTTTGCTGTCATTTCAAACAGCAGGCGGTTATTTTCCGTATCGGACCAGTCAAAATCCTCCGTAATGGAGTACGTCGGAATCGGATACTGGAAGCCACGGCCATTCGCGTCCCCTTCTACCATGACCTCGATAAAGGCCTTGTTAATCATATCCATCTCCCGCTTACAGTCTTTATAGCAGAAGTTCATCTCTTTGCCGCCCACGATACACGGAAGGTCCGCCATATCGGAAGGCACGGTCCAGTCGAGCGTGATGTTGGAAAACGGTGCCTGCATACCCCATCGGCTCGGCGTGTTCACGCCTTACACAAAGCTCTGCACACACTGCTTGACTTCCCGGTAATTCAGATTGTCAGCCTTGATAAACGGTGCCAGATATGTGTCAAACGAGGAAAATGCCTGGGCCCCCGCCCATTCGTTCTGCATAATCCCAAGAAAATTAACCATCTGATTCATAAGCGTCGCCAGATGCTTCGCCGGTGCAGAAGTAATCTTCCCGCGAATGCCTCCCAGACCCTCGGTAATCAGCTGACGCAGGGACCAGCCGGCGCAATAACCGGTCAGCATCGACAAATCGTGGATGTGAATGTCGGCATTTCGATGAGCCTCGGAAATCTCCGGGTCGTAAATCTCGGACAGCCAGTAATTCGCGGTAATCGAGCCCGAGTTATGTAAAATCAAGCCGCCCACGGAGTAGGTGATCGTGGAGTTTTCCTTCACACGCCAGTCCTCTTCGTGCACATAGCTGTTGACAATATCCTTATAATCCAAAATGGTGGACTTCATAGTACGCATCTTCTCGCGCTGCTTGCGGTACAGAATGTAGGCCTTCGCCACATCCGCATAGCCGGTCTGCTCGAGCACCAGCTCCACCGAATCCTGAATGCCCTCAACGCTCACAACGCCGTTCACCATCTTGCCCTGAAAATCACTGGTGACACGAAGCGCCAGCAGATTGATGATGTCCTCCGTGTACTCACGCTTGGTAGCACGAAAGGCCTTTTCCATGGCATCGCAAATGCGCTGCAAATTGAACGCGCTCAGCTCACCGTTTCTTTTTGCCACCTGAATCATGGTACATCCTCCCGACATAAGAAAAGCCGCGAAGGCAAGGATTCCCCTCGCGGCGATTACCCTTATACTACCACCCTAGATATAGTGGTGTCAACAAGTTTTCGTGTCGATTTTGCGATTTCATCACTATATCTTGTGTTTCGCGGACAGATAGAAGGATTGTCCGTGTGAGTCGGAAGGACAAGGAGTTTCGGTCGCAAAGCACTCCGCAGAACGCTTATTACACAAAAATGGAGGGGCATATTATGCCACCTCCATTACTCGAATCAAAACCATATAAATCACAGTGCCGGCCCCGATGGACAACAAGGTCTGTCTCCTCCAAAGGTGCACAATCACTACCACAAGCAGGGAAATCGCTGTCGCAATCACACTACAGATATTGCTTCCGTCAAGGTTTGTAATTGCCTCTCGAAGCCCTAAAATATCCGCCTTTATGCAGTAGATAACAAGCACGGCCATAATTGCCGGCGGCATACGGTCCACCACTTTTTTCACCTTCTCAGGCATCGTCCTCGCTCCGCCAAAAACCACAAACGGGAATGCGCGAAGCGCCAGTGTTACAAATGCTGCAATCAAAATCAACAAAACGGAATACGCTGTTCTACTCATCTGCACTGCCCTCCGTTTCTTTCTTCGACATACCGCCACAGACGGATACAATCAGCACGGATACCACAAGCGCCGGTAGAAGAAACTTGGATGCGCCAAACAAAAGAAGAGAAACAGTTGTCACCACGAGTCCAATCGCTGCGGTTCGTCCGTTTTCTTTTGGATTCTTCAGAATCTGTTCCAGTAAAATCACAACAAAGAGTGCCGTCATGGAGAACTCAATTCCGGAGAAATCAAACGGAAGTGCTTTGCCAAGAATCGCACCAATGATCGAGCCGAGAATCCAGTAACACTGATCCAAAAGTGTAATCCAAAACCAGGAGTCCCGCATCTGTTCCTCCGGATCCTCACTCTTACAACCGCACAATACGGAATAGGTTTCGTCCGTAAGAGAGAAGATCATGTAAGGCTTCTGTCGCATTTTCTGAAAGGATTCAATAAAGGAAAACCCGTAGAAAAGGTGTCGGCTGTTCACAAAAAATGCGGTGACTGCCATCGTAAGCGGTGACACCCCCGCTGTCATAAGCGGAAGCATGGCAAACTGCATCGAGCCGGCATACACCAGGAGGCTCATGAGAAATGCCCACAATACCCCGTAGCCGGCCTCGGACACCAGGATTCCGAAGGCAGTTCCCAAGAATATATACCCTGCCATAACCGGCAGGGATTTTTTTAATGCATAACGAATCTGTTGCTTCATATTCTTATTTCCATCCCTTAGGCATGTAAGCCTTTATAGCGATACCTTCGGCAACATATTCCTCGGACAATAACTGCCCATATCGGCGAATATCCTGAATCTTTCCGGCTTCGCTGTATGGAAATACCTTCTCAACATATACCTTCTGTTCCTGCAATACCTCGCTGATTGCATCAAGCAACGTTTCACAGCCATCTCCGGTCGCAGCCGAAAGCTTCACCACGCGGTCGGCCTTCAGGTCCTTAATCGTCTCTCCACCTACCACCTTGTCCTGCTTATTTAACGCAGTCACAATCGGCTTCTCGCCAATTTCAAGCTTTCGCAGAGTCTCATACACTACATGCATCTGCACCTCCGGATTCTCTCCGGCCGCATCTACCACATGCAGGATAATATCCGCATATCGTGCCTCCTCCAAGGTTGAGCGAAATGCGTCAACCAAATGATGCGGAAGCTTACGAATAAAACCAACGGTATCGGTAAACAAAACCTCCTGCCCGTTTGCAAGCTTACAGTTTCTTGTGGTCGGGTCCAGCGTTGCAAACAGCATATCCTTTGACAGCACCTCTGCATCGGTAAGGCGATTTAAGAGTGTCGACTTCCCTGCATTGGTATATCCGACAATTGCCACGACAGGCATATTATTCGTAAGACGCTTGGAGCGAAGCACCTCACGGTTTGTCTTCACTTCCTCAAGCTCACGACGAAGCTGCGCGATACGGTCTTTGATCAAACGACGGTCCATCTCGAGCTTCTTCTCACCCGGACCTCTCGTACCGATTCCACCACCCAGTCGGGACATGGAACGACCAAAACCGGCAAGTCGCGTGGAGCGGTAACGAAGCTGTGCCAGTTCAACCTGAATCTTACCCTCGCGGGTCGACGCATGCTGTGCGAAAATATCCAGAATCAACAGCGTACGGTCCATGACCTTCGTATCCAGCTGATCCTCCAGGTTCTTCATCTGTGCCGGTGTCAACTCGTCATCACACACAATGCCATCCGCCTCGAACGCATCGATTAGCGCCCTCAGCTCCTCAATTTTTCCTTTACCGATATAGGTTCCCGGGTGCATGGACTCGCGGTTCTGAACCAGCCTCTCAACAACAGCCGCGCCTGCGGTTTCCACAAGCTCCGCCAGTTCGTCAAGGGACTCTTCTACGTTCGAAAGTCCGTCCCGAGATACCCCATTTTCCGCAACGGCAACGAGAATAACCTTCTCCTGCCGTTCCGCATTTTCATATAATTCCATAGTATTCCTTTCCCGTTCGACACGTTCCGATCACCTCGGAAAATGCGCTTCGGTCAAACGAATGAATCAATTCTCTAGCTTTCAATTCCCAGTAGTTTCTTCAAAAAACGATACTCGTTCGTTGCATCGGAATCGGATGGGTAACGAACGATGTAGTCCTGCAGTGCCTCGTAAGCCTTCTGATATTCCGTCATTCCCTCATAGAGCGATACGCGATTTCTAAGGAGCTTCTGATACGCCGGCGAGCCCTCATAGGCGAGTCCGAGATTAATCATCTCCTCCGCCTTGTCATACTCGAACAACGCGAGGTAGCAGACTGCCATCTGGTTACAAACCGTCGGAGACTCCTGCACGCGCGAATTGCGATAGGCTTCATAGTGACTTAACGCCTCCGCATATTCTCCTTCGCTCAGAAGAATCTCGCCCAGGAAATAGTGTCCCTCGGCGAAGCCATTTTCCACCGCATATTCCATCTCGACACGGGCCGCGTCGTAATTCCCCTGATAAAAATGCACCTGGCCGAGACGATACTTGTCATCCTCGGTCTTAACCGTAATGTGGGTCGCATCGTCCAAAAGCTCTTTCGCCTCTTCGGTACGGTCGGTCTCAATGAGACACGCGTAAAATCCGATGTAGGCTTCATAGGAGCCCTCCGCATTTTCCAAAACCGCTTTATAGTCATTAATGGCGGAAGTGTACTCACCGATTTCGCGATAGAGGTTCGCTCTCGCAAGCATCGCCCGTTCGTTCTTTGGATTCATATCAAGCACTGCCGTGTAATTCTCAATCGCGGAGGTCGGATAACCCATGCATTCCAGCACATTTGCCTTATAATAATAGATATCGATGTTCCAGTCTTCCTCTACATCAATGGCGAGCGCATTGTTAAATGCCTGCAATGCCTCTTCAAAGTTCTGTCTCTGTAAAAATGCCATGCCTCGCCCGCGATACGCAAACTTTACCAGCTTCTTCTCCTCTGTGGTGGACGGGTCATTGGTAATAACCATACTAAACTGGGTGATTGCCTCGGTGTACTGCTTCATCTGAATCAGAGCCATACCAAGGTTGTTATGGTATTCCTTTACGTTCGGGTCCAGGGAAATTGCGCGCTCAAAATAAGACACCGCGCGGTCATACTCGCCGGCATCATACGCCTCTAACCCCTTTTTGTTCTCGCCGGTTGGCGTCAGGTCATCATTTTCACAACCGGTTATGGTAAGCAGCAAAATGCAGCCAATCGCAAGAAGCAGTAACAGGTTACCTAATTTTTTACAAGTCCATCTATTGTTCATGTTCATCTTCATCGTTTCATCTCCTGGTCGGGGCGCATCTCCCCAAGCATATAAAATAATACCATAGAAACCCTGTTTGGGCAACAAATTGTCTTGAAATCTTACACTTCCGGTTCTTCGTTTTTTTCTCAAGTTAGGGTTGGCAAACAGGCTCGAATTTGGTAACATATGCAGTGAAGGATTTTACGTTTGCTGACGTTATTTCAGCAGAAGAACAGACTTGATTTCTGTTTTATCGATACAATAAATAATCTTTCAGAAAAGGAGTAAATCATTATGGCAAAGTTTATTTGTACCGTTTGTGGTTACGTTGCTGAAGGCGACGCTGCTCCGGAAAAGTGCCCTGTTTGCGGCGTTCCGGCTAGCAAGTTTAACAAGGAAGAGGCTGCTGAAGCAGCTAAGTATGTATGCAGTGTTTGCGGTTATATCGCTGAGGGTGCTGCTCCGGAGAAGTGTCCGGTTTGTGGTGTTCCGGCCAGCAAGTTCAACAAGCTTGAGGGTGGCGCACAGACTCTCGCTGCAGAGCATGAGTATGGCATCTACGCTAAGACCGTTAAGAACAATCCTGACATCAGCGCTGAAGACAAGGCTTATATCTTCGAGCAGTTGATGGCTAATTTCAAGGGCGAGTGCTCTGAGGTTGGTATGTA
>DCGJ01000157.1:0-6023 GCA_002315495.1 Lachnoclostridium sp. UBA1781
GGCATGTGAGGAAGAGTTTGGCGTAAGCGCAGCAGCAGGTGTTGTAGTAGCAGCTGGTCCTGCAGCAGCAGCTGAGGAAGAGAAGACCGAGTTCAACGTAGAGTTGACTGAGGCTGGTCCTAACAAGGTTAAGGTTATCAAGGTTGTTCGTGAGATCACCGGTCTTGGCCTCAAGGAAGCTAAGGACCTTGTAGATGGCGCTCCTAAGATGATCAAGGAAGGCGCTTCCAAGGAAGAGGCTGAGGACATCAAGGCTAAGGTTGAGGCTGAAGGCGCTAAGGTTACCCTTAAGTAATTTATCCCTATCTTATGAAATTTTAAAACGCTGTGGGCAGTTGCCCACAGCGTTTTTTTGTTGGGGGAGGTTGAGATTGCCTGGGGCTGTTTGGCTCGTTGGATATTTTCCACGCTATTGTTGTCGGCAGGCAGGGGGACGTTGGGCTTTTACGGCGGAATGTAGAGGTTACATGAATTCCGCCTGGTTTTGTCTAGGAGAAGTTGAGCGGGAGTTCATTTGAGGTGGCTTTTGGGATGGGCAGGCAGGGGGACGTTGGGCTTTTGCGGCGGAATGAGGTTGTTACATGAATTCCGCCTAGTTTTGTCTTGGAGCAGATTGAGCTGGAGTTCATTTGAGAAGTTTTTCTGGGGGCAAAATAGGCGGAAATCGCCGAACTTGAGATAATTGCCGAGTGTAGGCGCTGTATTGAGTAGTTGTCACCCCATTTGAAAGCGAATAGCCACGGTGATATTAGGCGGGAACTACAGAAGAATATATTTCCGCCTATGAAAGCCACTGTTTGAGTCGCTAAGCTTCTATAAAAGCAGACATAACGAGCTCCAACTGTAGGCGAGAAAGACAATTCTGTGACATTCCGCCGAAAACGGGGTTGAAAAAAGAAAAGAAATGGATTCTCGTGGACAAAAACGAGCGCCAACGATAGGCGGAGAATAAGATTTCTCCGAAATCCGCCGAAAACAACCGAAAACAACCGGAAATCGGACTTTGAAGTCGAACCACGACTGAAACAGGAAGGAAAGACCGAGCCGCATATTCTCGCCTGGATCAATCCCAAGCCCGGCGTGAGGACCTCGCGGTCCTCGCGCCTAATAACATCTCTTTTTTGGATTCTCCACCCCATTGACAACTCCCCATTCCTGTTCCATAATATCTTATTAAGAAATCGCAAGATAGGAGGACCACTCCATGAAATATAGAAAAGACAAACAAGGAAACGACATCTCCCTTCTTGGTTACGGCTGCATGCGCTTCACAAGAAAAGGCGCAGGAATTGACTTTGACAAGGCGGAGAAGGAAGTCATGCTCGGAATCGAGCAGGGCATCAACTACTTCGATACGGCGTACATCTACCCGGGAAGCGAAGAATGCCTCGGAAAGATCCTGGAGAAGAACAACTGCCGCGACAAGGTAAAGATTGCAACAAAGCTTCCACAGTACATTATGAAAAACGCGGCCGGTATCGAGAAGACCTTTAACGAGGAACTCTCGCGCCTTCGCACGGACTACATAGACTACTATCTGATGCATATGTTCACCGACTTCTCCGAGTGGGAACGGCTAAAAACCATGGGCATCGAGCAGTGGATTGTTGATAAAAAGGCCGAAGGAAAGATTCGAAACATCGGCTTCTCGTACCACGGTGACACCGACAAATTCCTCGAGATTCTGAATGCCTATGATTGGGACTTCTGCCAGATTCAATATAACTACCTGGACGAACATACGCAGGCCGGTCGTCGCGGACTTGACGCGGCGGCAGAAAAAGGCATTCCGGTCATTATTATGGAGCCTCTTCGTGGCGGTAAGCTCGTGAAGCTTCCAGAGGAGGCAAAGAAGTTGCTTGCGGCGGATGACAAGCATTTTACGCCGGCGGAAATCGCACTTCGCTGGCTTTGGAATCAGCCGGCGGTCACCTGTGTTTTGTCCGGCATGAATTCCGAAGAAATGGTTTTGGAAAATGCGCGGATTGCCTCGGAAGTTGAGGCAAATCAGTTCACCGAAGCTGATTTTGCTATGGTGGAGAAGATCAAAACAATTCTTCGCGCAAAGGAAAAAGTTGGCTGTACCGGCTGCCGGTATTGCATGCCTTGTCCGAAGGGCGTGGACATCCCGGGCACCTTTAACTACTACAATCAGATGTACATCGACGGCAAATTCGCCGCCCGCGCGGAATATGCGCAGGTGGTGGGGATGGCCAAGGAACCCGGATTTGCCTCCCGCTGTGTGGGGTGCGGCTTATGCGAGAAGCATTGCCCGCAGCATCTGCCGATTCGCGAGAAACTGAAGGAGGCCGACAAGGCGCTTCGCCCGTGGCCGTATAAGGTGGCACTTGCGGTCGGTCGAAAGATTATGAAGAAGTAATCGGAAACCGAAAGAATTACAGTGGGGTGGAAGATTGCCGAGAAGTAATCGGAAACCGAAAGAATTACAGTGGGGTGGAAGATTGCCGAGAAGTAATCGGAAACCGAGAGAATTACAGTTGGATGGAAGATTACAGAGAAGTAATCGGAAACCGGAAGAAAAATAGAGGACTAGCCATGAGTGAACACATCAAAGAATACGACCGAATGACTGCAGGTAAACTCTACAATCCGGACGACAGGGAGCTTGCGGAGCTTCACGTGAAATCCATGACGTTATGTCAGCATTTTAACAGTATTCCGTTTGATCACGAGCAGGAGAAAAATGCGGCAAAGGAGGAACTGATTCCTTCCTGCAAAGGGAAATACTTCACCATCTTCACCCCGTTTTATTGCGAGTACGGTAGGAATATCCATGTGGGAATGGGGTGCTTTGTGAATTACAACTGCACGTTTCTGGACGTCGCCCCAATTACGCTTGGCGATGGCGTCTGGCTTGGACCGAATGTCACACTGGCGACTCCGAACCATCCGTTTTTGCCGGAGGAGAGGCTTCCGCAGCAATATCCCGACGGATTTCATGACCTTGAATACGCCAAACCAATTGTAATCGAAGACAAATGCTGGATCTGCGCCAGCGCAACGATTGTCGGAGGGGTTACGATTGGGAAGGGCAGCATTGTCGCAGCCGGTTCCGTTGTCGTTCGTGACGTGCCGCCGAATTGCCTGGTCGCAGGCGTTCCCGCGAAAGTCATTCGACAACTTGACGAGCAGGACCGCATGAATGTATGGGATACGTATCAGAAAAATGCGCTGCCGTTATCGGAGCGGGAGAAGAAGTAGCGGAGAAGGAACGGCAGAAGAAAACAAAAAGAAGAAATAGTAAGAAACCATAAAAGAAGAAACCGCAAGAAAAAGAAAATAATAAGAATAGAAAGAATGAAACGGAGCATGTGAAAAGGAGAAGCATTTTCATGTGCTCCATTTTTGCATAAAAAAACAGCCCTTTCGGACTGCGGATACAATGCAAACTTTTTGAAATTCGTCGCTTGACTTTGACGGAACATTGTGCTACTATTTAGAATGCTTTACTGTGGATATATGTGCCTAATCAATACGATTATAGCATAGGTCCAAGGAAAACGCAACACCTTTTCGCATATATTGTAAATTTGTAAAACGGCTTTGCAATATGTTGTGGGTAAAGGGGTATTTTGCGCATTTTTCGTTAGTAAAGTAATAAGATTCAAGGAGTGAAACGTCAATGGATAAAAACAGAATTCGTCCGATTAGCGTCGGAAAAGGCGTGCGAATGAGCTACTCTAGAGAGAAGGAAATCCTTGAGATGCCAAACCTCATTGAGGTTCAAAAGGATTCCTACGACTGGTTCTTGAAGAAGGGCCTGTACGAAGTCTTTGAGGATATTTCGCCGATTGAAGACCATGCCGGAAACTTCAGCATGGAGTTCGTAGACTATCAGCTTTGCGAGGATGATAAGAAGTATACCATCGAGGAGTGCAAGCAGAGAGATGCTACATACTCTGTTCCGCTCAAGGTTAAGGTTCGTTTGACCAAGTATCTTGATGGTTCCGTAGATGCAATCGAAGAGAAGGAAATCTTCATGGGTGAACTCCCGAAGATGACCGAGACCGGTACCTTCGTAATCAATGGTGCTGAGCGTGTTATCGTCAGCCAGTTGGTACGTTCCCCGGGCATTTACTATGATATTACAAGAGATAAAATCGGTAAGACTCTTTACTCTTGCACCGTTATTCCGAACCGCGGTGCATGGCTTGAGTATGAAACCGATTCCAATGACGTTTTTTATGTACGTGTAGATAGAAACCGTAAGGTGCCGATTACCGTGCTTCTTCGTGCCTTTGGCATCGGTACGAATCAGCAGATTCTCGACCTTTTCGGAGATGAGCCTAAGATTCAGGCAAGCTTCATGAAGGACACCACCGACAGCTACGAGACCGGTCTTTTGGAACTGTATCGTAAGCTTCGTCCGGGTGAGCCGGCTTCCGTTGAGAGCGCTGACAGCCTCTTGACCGGTATGTTCTTTGACCCACGTCGTTATGACCTGGCAAAGGTTGGCCGTTATAAGTTCAATAAGAAGCTCAACTTGAAGAATCGTATTACCGGACAGACTCTTGCTGAGGATGTTGTTGATAGCAGCACCGGTGAGATTATGGCTACCGCAGGAACCGTTGTTACCGCTGAGATGGCAATCGCTATGCAAAATGCGGCAGTTCCTTACGTTATGATTCAGACCGAAGAGAGAAACGTTAAGGTTCTTTCCAACCTCATGGTTGATCTGAAGGCTTATGTGGATTGCAATCCGGAGGAGCTCGGCATTTACGAGAGCGTTTACTATCCGGTATTGAAGGAGATTCTCGATGATCCGGAATGTGCAAATGACCATGAGAAGCTTCTCGAGACCTTGAAGAGAAAGTGCTTCGAGCTTGTTCCAAAGCACATCACCAAGAGCGATATCTTCGCATCCGTAAACTACAATATGCATCTTGAGTATGGCATTGGTACCAACGATGATATCGACCACTTGGGCAATCGTCGTATCCGTGCCGTAGGCGAGTTGTTGCAGAACCAGTATCGTATCGGTATGTCCCGTATGGAGCGTGTCGTACGTGAGCGTATGCAGACACAGGAAAGAGAGAGTGTAACTCCTCAGTCCCTCATTAATATTAAGCCGGTTACCGCAGCAGTGAAGGAGTTCTTCGGAAGCTCCCAGTTGTCCCAGTTTATGGACCAGAACAACCCGCTGTCTGAGTTGACCCATAAGAGACGTCTCTCCGCATTGGGACCTGGCGGTTTGTCCAGAGACCGTGCCGGATTCGAGGTACGAGACGTACACTACACCCACTATGGTCGTATGTGTCCGATTGAGACCCCTGAAGGTCCGAACATCGGTTTGATCAACTCCCTTGCAAGCTATGCAAGAATTAACGAGTACGGTTTCGTTGAGGCTCCGTACCGTGTTGTCGATAAGAGTGATGCTTCCAACCCGGTTGTTACCGATGAGGTCGTATATCTTACCGCTGACGAAGAAGATAAGTACACCGTGGCACAGGCAAGTGAGCCGCTTGATGCAGAAGGGCATTTTGTTAACAATATGGTATCCGGTCGTTATCGCACCGAGATTTCCACCTTCGATAAGAAGCGTATCGACTTGATGGATGTGTCTCCGAAGATGATCTTCTCCGTAGCAACCGCTATGATTCCGTTCCTTCAGAACGACGACGCTAACCGTGCCCTCATGGGTTCGAACATGCAGCGTCAGGCCGTGCCGCTTCTCTTCACCGAGTCTCCTGTTGTAGGAACCGGTATGGAAGTTAAGACTGCCGTTGACTCCGGGGTTTGCGTTGTTGCTAAGAGAGCCGGTGTTGTTGTACGCAGTGAATCCACCCGCGTCGTTATTAAGGCTGACGAGGATGGTATGAATGATGAATATGCATTGACCAAGTTTGCAAGATCCAACCAGGGTACCTGCATCAACCAGCGTCCAATCGTTAAGAAGGGCGAGACCGTTGCTGCCGGACAGGTAATTGCAGACGGTCCTTCCACCGCAGGCGGCGAGCTTGCACTTGGTAAGAACCCGCTGATCGGTTTCATGACCTGGGAAG
>DCGJ01000157.1:6057-6304 GCA_002315495.1 Lachnoclostridium sp. UBA1781
TGGGAAGGTTACAACTACGAGGATGCTGTACTTCTTAGTGAACGTCTTGTTCGTGAGGACGTATACACCTCCGTGCATGTAGAAAAGTACGAGTGCGAAGCACGTGATACCAAGCTCGGACCGGAAGAAATTACCCGTGACGTTCCTGGTGTTGGTGATGAAGCGCTCAAGGATCTCGACGATAAGGGTATTATCCGTATCGGTGCTGAGGTTCGTTCCGGCGATATTCTTGTTGGTAAGGTAACTC
>DCGJ01000102.1 GCA_002315495.1 Lachnoclostridium sp. UBA1781
TATTGCGATTGCAGAGGGTGCCCTCTCAAAGCAGGAGGCAAAGCTTCCAAAGAAGGAGATTAAGAATCTGATGCTTCAGAAGTCGGCAGCGGAGCGTTTAAAGGAATCCCTGACCGGTATGGGCGATTACGAGATTCGTACCGTTATTCCGGGTCATATGCAGCGTGGTGGTATTCCAACCCCGTATGACCGTGTGTTCTCTTCGAGAGTCGGAGCATTTGGCGCTGAACTCATCATGAACAAGGACTTCGGTTACATGGTTGGTATGAAGAATAATAAGATTTGTAAGATTCCGCTCTCTGATGTTGCCGGAGAGTTGAAGGTAATTGAGAAGGATGCAGAAGAGATTCGTCAGGCAAAGGCCCTTGGCATCTGTTTTGGCGACTAAGTTTCCGAAAGGATTGTTTTATGAAGAAAAATGCGAGTCCGGACATTGAGAAGGACGAGAAAAAGAAAAGTAAAAACCCGAAGGTAAAGACTCAGGTGAAAAAGGAAGCAAAGGCACCGCAAAAGAAAAACGTAAAGGCAAAGACTACGACTAAGAAAACGGTAAAGTCTAAGAGCGAGAAGATTGCAAAACCGGTGAAGGCTGCGAAGGCGAAGAAACCGGCGAGGGAAACCATAACACCTGATTTTCAGAACTCGAAGGACGAGACGATGCTCGATAACACCATCGATGTTATGGAGGGTTCCGAGAAGGAGAACAGTAAGCGGTATCGTGAGCTTGACCTTTTTGTTAACCGTGAGCTTTCCTGGCTGAATTTCAATGAACGTGTGTTAAATGAGGCAACCTTTGCCAAGAATCCGCTGTATGAGAAGTTCAATTTCCTCGGAATCTACCAGAGCAATCTGGACGAGTTTTACAGTGTTCGAATCGGCTCTCTTCATGACGAAGATATTCTTCACAAGGAGGTTCGCGAGAACAAGACGCAGATGACGGCGCAGGAGCAGATCGATGCCGTTGCCGTGCGCACGGCGGAGCTCATGGAGAAGAAGAACAGCATTTACTTTAAGCTGATTGAGGAGCTGGCCGGAGAAGGGGTAAAGATTGTCCATGTGAATACGCTCGAAGGTGAGGATTTACTTTACGTTCGTAATTACTTCGACCATTCGATTATGCCGTTACTTTCCCCGCAGGTAATTGCAAAAAAGAATCCGTTCCCATTCCTTCGGGATAAGGAAATCTATGCGATTGTTTCTTTGGATGCGAAGAAGGGAAAGAAGCAGCTCGGTATCGTTCCGTGCAATGCGGACCGTACCACAAGACTCATTCCGGTACCGTCTGAGGAGGGCAAATTTGTTCTTCTTGAAGACGTCATCATGCATTTTGTTCCAACGGTATTCAACCATTATACGGTGCGCTCAAAGGCAATGATTCGCATCATTCGAAATGCGGACATTGACGCAGATGACCGTTTTACCGATAATGACAATGACGATTTCCGCGAGCTGATGGAGAAGCTTATCAAGGTTCGTAGAAAACTCTGCCCGATTAAGATGGAGTATCATTGTAACGACCCGGAACTGATTGAGGATATCTGTAAGGAGATTAAGCTTGCCAAGAAGCAGACGTTTGTGACCAAGACACCACTTGATTTTGGTTTCTTTGGAGAGATTAGCGATAAGCTTCGAGGACGGCAGGATCTGTTTTTCTCCCGTCATGTGCCGGTGATGCCGCAGGAGTTTGCGGGAGCGAAGGATATGATGAAACTGGTGGAAGAGAAGGATCGTCTGTTATTTTATCCATACCAGTCCATGCGTCCGTTTTTGGACCTTTTGAATCAGGCTGCGGAGTCTCCAAAGGTCGATTCCATAAAGATTACGTTGTATCGTATGGCGAAGAACTCGCAGATTGTCGAGGCGTTAATTGCAGCAGCGGAGAACGGGAAAGAGGTTGTGGCACTGGTTGAACTTCGTGCCCGTTTCGACGAAGAGAATAACATCGAATGGTCCCGAAGACTTGAGGATGCAGGTGTTCGTATTATCTATGGTTTGGATCACTACAAGGTACATTCCAAGCTTTGTCTCATCACTTACCGTGAGGACAATCAGATTAAATATATCACGCAGGTCGGAACCGGAAACTACAACGAGAAGACCGCGAAGCTTTACACCGATTACTGTCTGATGACGGCAAATGAGAGCATCGGGTTTGAGGCGTGTGCACTGTTTCGTGACCTTTGCATGGAGCAGGTTATGGAGCATGCCGAGCATTTGCTTGTCGCACCAAAATGCTTCCAGAACAAGGTCATCGAGATGATTGATGAACAGATTCGTGAGCAGGAAGAAAATGGCGACGGTTATATCGGAATCAAGATTAATTCCCTGACCGATAAGGATATTATCGACAAGTTGATTGAAGCTTCCGAGCGAGGCGTGAAGATTGATATGGTGATTCGTGGTATCTGTTGTTTGAAGGCCGGAGTAAAAGGCGTAACCAAGAATATTCGCGTGTTCTCGATTGTCGGTCGTTACCTGGAACATTCGCGTGTCTACATTTTCGGTAAAGGTTCCAAGATGAAGATGTATATTGCGTCCGCCGATTTAATGACGAGAAATACGACCCGCCGAGTGGAGGTTGGTGTGCCGATTTTGGACCCGTCCATTCGTCGTCGGATTCACTCGCATTTTACGACGCAGCTGCATGACAATACCAATGCGCGTCGTATGCAGGCAGATGGTACTTATGTACCGGTGAAGAAAAAGACCGGAAGCAGAGTGATTAATGCTCAGGGCTACTAAATTTATGTATGAAATTATGAAACAATCCGCGATTTTGTCGCGGATTGTTTGTTTTTAGATTATTTTCTACATATCCAAGGAAATAGAAAAGTGATAGAATGGTAGTATCTGAAAGGTTTTGAGTTTATTGTGTAGGGGGAAAAGCTATGTTACGTGAGGTAAAAACAGCACAGGGTATTGTTCGTGGTTTGGCAGCAGCGGATCCGAGAGTGACTTCCTTCCGGGGAATTCCGTTTGCAAAGCCGCCGATTGGAGAGAATCGTTTTCGCGCACCGCAGGAGCCGGAACCATGGGAGGGCATTTTGCTCGCGGACGATTTCGGTCCGATTCCGATGCAGAGCACGCCGGGACTTGGCACCGACATCTACTGTCGCGAGTGGCATGTGGACCCGGAGATTCCGATGAGTGAGGATTGCCTGTATCTGAATATCTGGACAAATGCAAAGACCGGAACGGAGAATATGCCGGTGCTGGTATGGTTTTTCGGTGGCGGACTTCAGTGGGGCTACACCGCCGAGATGGAGTTTGACGGCGAGCGTCTCGCAAGAAGAGATATTGTGGTGGTAACGGTTGGTTACCGTCTGAACTGTTTCGGTTTTATGTGCCATCCAGAGATCACGAAAGAGAATCCGGAAGCACCGGCGAACTTCGGTAATCTGGACCAGCATATGGCGTTAAAGTGGGTACAGAAGAACATTGCCGCATTTGGCGGAGACCCTAAGAACGTTACGATTGCGGGACAGTCCGCAGGGGCCGGGAGCGTTATGATGCAGCTTCAGGCGAGGCAAAATGCGGGACTGTTTAGCAAAGCGGTGATTATGAGCGGCATGATTGAACAGCCGGGGCAGAAGAACATCGGTTTCCCGGCAGAGCTGGCGGATGCTGAAAAACTCGGAGAACGCTTCTTTGAATTCCTAGGAATTAAGACGCTTGCGGAGGCAAGAGCGATGGATGCTTTTAAGCTTCGTGATGCCTATTATGATTTCATGTGGAAGAATGGCATGATGATGACGGTTCGGGATAACATGTTCTGTTGCGGAGACCCGTTAACACAGCTTCGAAACGGAGAGATTCAGCCGGTTACGATTATGACCGGAAACACCTCAAACGAGTTTTTATATGAGGAGAACGGTGAGTGGAAGAATCCGGTGCAGCTTTGCACGAGGGCGTCCATTTTGAAGAACCACGAGAGTTCGAAACCGACCACCTTCTATTATTACGAGTTTGACGCAGAGATTCCGGGAGAGGATAACCCGGGGTGCTTCCATTCCGTGGACCTCTGGTTCTGGTTTGAAACCTTAGCAAAATGCTCCCGTGCGTATGTTGGAAAGCATTACGATCTGGCCCGTCACATGGCGAACTATTTCAGTAATTTTGTAAAGACGGGAGATCCGAACGGATTGGATTCCGACGGAACCTTGATGAAGCGGTGGGAACCATTTGAAGCCGAGACAAAAGCGGAGATGCTGTTCCAAACCAAAGGATAAGATAACGAGTGAGAGTGTAGTATGTTAGAGTTTTATTATATTTCCCTGGCCGTCTCGGTGGGTATGGTTTTTTGGCTTTTTATAACCGATGTACGTCACAGTGTTCGCCAATATCTGATGATTATCAGCATGGTTATTTCCAATCTGGGATATATTGCGCTGGCACAGTCCGTAACCGTGGAAGAAGCGTTTCTGGCCAACAAAATTATCTATGTGGGCGGATGTTTTATGCCATTTTTTTATTTGCTTGTGGTATGTGAAGTTTGTCGACTTCGGTTCACCAAATGGGCAACGTCTATTCGCATTTTGCTGCAATGTCTTTTGTTTTTATGTGTTTGTACCATAGGACATAACGGGTTGTACTATAAGTCCGCGGAGCTGATTACATCGGGAGGCAGTGCTTTCTTACAAAAGGAATATGGCCCGCTTCATGTGCTGTATCCGATCAGTCTTGCGGTGAATTATTTTTCAGCGGTATTAATCGCCATTTTTTCTGCCTTGACAAAAAGGGCTGTGAATCGACGTGGAGTGTGGTTGCTTCTCAGTTGTTCCGGTGTGGCATTGGGCTGTTATTTCGTGGAGAAAATATTGGATCTTCCGTTCGAGATTATTCCGCTTGGATACTCCATTATGATTATCGGTGCCCTGATTCCGATTTATGAATCCAATCTGTTTGTCGTTGAGAAAAATGATGACATTGTGGAGGAAAAACTGAATCAGTACGGGTTCATTTCCTTTGACAAACATATGCATTACATGGGCTGTAATTCGCAGATGGAGAAACTGTTTCCGGAATTGTTAAATCTGACGGTCGGACAAAAGATGCCGGCCTACGAAGGACCGTTGCAGGAGAATATCATAGCCTTTGCGGAACGCTTCAAAACAAACAGTTCCGTAAAAGAGCGGAAGGAGAATCATAACCATCAGAGAATTGTATCCTTCCAATACAAGGAGTGCTTCTTTGACGGAATGCTCCATACGATCTTAAATGCCCGCAATCGTCTCGTGGGCTATACCGTCGAGATTTGGGATGATACCGAGCATCGTCGAGCGCTCGAGTTATCCACGAAGTACAGCGATGAGCTGGCAAAGGAAGTAACGAATAAAACTGCGAAGATTCGTGAGATTCAGGAGAACACGATTCTTGGTATGGCACAGGTCGTAGAATCCCGTGACCTTAGTACCGGCGGTCACGTTAAGCGTACCAGTGCCGTTGTTCGAATCTTTTCGAAAGAACTTATGAAGGAGGATTTGGGACTATCCAAAGAATTCCTGCACCTGGTAATCCGAAGTGCGCCAATGCATGATTTAGGAAAAATCGGAGTCGATGATGCCGTGCTTCGAAAGCAGGGGAGATATACCGATGAAGAATATAGTATGATGAAAAAGCATTCGGCCATCGGTGCGCGAATGGTTCGTGAGATTCTAAGCGGTGTGGAAGAGGATGACTTTGTACGCGTTGCGGAAAATGTGGCGCATTTTCATCATGAGAAGGTGAACGGAGGCGGATACCCGGAGGGACTGAAGGGGGACGAGATTCCGATTGAGGCCAGAATTATGGCCCTCGCGGATGTCTTCGATGCGCTGGTATCGAAGCGGTGCTACAAGGAAGCGTTTACCTTTGACCGTGCATTTTCCATCATCAAGGAGGATGCGGGAACTCACTTCGATGCGAAGCTGGCGGAGATCTTCCTTCGCTGCCGGCCGGAGCTCGAGGCGTACTATGAGCAGTACGATGATACGAGAGAACGCGCGTAGGCGTTTATGTGTGTAATATAGAAAAGCAGAGCCGTGTCAAAAGGAATACGATTAACTTCGAGAAGGAGTCATTTATGGCAACAGGGTTTGTTTTATTTGAGAGAGAATATTTTCGAAATGTCGGCGTGGATGTCATGGCCTTCAGCGATTTCTATCCGTCCGGGCATCAGTCCGGTGTGGGAATCGTGATGCATGACACGCGTGTCGCGACAAATGGTGACCTGCGTTTTGAGGCAACGCCGGGGCAGTGGCAGCCGGTTCCGAAGCAGGGAGAACGGGTGGTAGACCGGGAGAACAATACGATCACCACAACGCTGTCTTACCCGGATATGGAGGGGTATCTTCGTGGTTTTAATCCGATGATTTATCCGGATTTTGAATTCTCCTACAAGGTGTGTGTTCAGGGACTAGAGGACCATGTGCATGTGCGTGTGGACCTAGACCGACCGGTACCGAAGGAATTTCTGGGAAAGCTTCGGTTTAATCTGGAACTGTATCCGGGGGATTTGTTCGGTAAGGGCTGGATTATGGACGACATGACAGGAACCTTTCCGCAGCAACCAAATGGGCCAACACAGGGCGTTTTGTCCAATTATGAACATATGGGGCATTTGGCTCCGCTTTCGGATGCAAATGCGTCCATGGAGCGATTGACCGGTGGCAATAAGGGATATTCCCCGATGGTGGCGGATAACATCATTGCCCGTCCGTACGCAAGCGGTCATTCCTTTACGGTTCGGCCGGAGGATGATTACCATCGGTTTACGATAACGAGCGAGAAGAACCTGCTGGAGCTTTTTGACGGGCGAATGAATCATAATAACGGCTGGTTTGTGTTAAGCTCTGCGGTTCCGGCAGAAGCTACGGAAGATGCGATTTCCTGGGATATCTATCCAAGCGTAATTCCGGACTGGAAGCGTGAGCCTGTTGTTCAGGTGTCTGCGGTCGGATACCATCCCGCAATGCCAAAATGCGCGGTTATCGAGCTGGATTCGGGCGATACGGACATTGCGGTGCCGGGCATTTACAAGGTCGGTATTATGGGAAAAGAGAAGGTGGCTGATCTTGAGCCGGTAACCTTTGGAAACTTCCTTCGCTATCGGTATCTGCAGGCGGACTTTTCGTTCGTGAAGGAGCCGGGACTGTATGTGATTCGTTATCAAAATGCGGAGTCTTCCCTTTTTCGAATCGACAAAGACGTATATGAGCGTGGCGTATGGCAGCCGGTACTGGAATACTTTCTTCCGGTTCAGATGTGCCACATGAGAGTAAACGAAAAATATCGTGTATGGCATGGACTGTGTCACAATGACGATGCAAGAATGTCCATAGAGGATTATACCTCCTTTGACGGCGCGGCGCAGGGAAAGTCTACCATGACAAAGTATCGTCCGGGTGAGCATGTCCCGGGACTGAATCGCGGGGGCTGGCACGATGCGGGGGACTATGATCTTCGTATTGAATCCCAAAGCGGAGAAGCATATCTGCTTTCGATTGCGGCCGAGGAGTTTGGATTGTATCTGGACGAAACCTCCATTGACCAGGAGAAGCAGGTCGTTGAGATTCATGAGCCGGACGGGAAAAATGATGTTTTGCAGCAGATTGAGCATGGACTACTGAACGTTGTTGGCGGATATCGTGCGCTCGGTCGTCTGTATCACGAGATTATGAGCAGCGACCTTCGTCAGTACGTTTTGCTTGGTGACGGTGTGAATATGACGGACGGAACTCCGGACAGTGAAAATGAACGCTGGGTGTTCACGGAGGACAACCCGGAGCGTGAGCTTATGGTAGCGTCCCATCTGGCAGCGGCATCCCGTACTATCAGGGAGTACAATCCGGAGCTTTCGGCAGATGCTTTGGAGGTTGCCAAGGAATTGTATGAGATTACAAGGATTCCGGCAGGAGCAGAAGAGAAGCTGGCCGCATTTAGCCAGGGAACGTGGACGAATCGATTCAGCGGAGGCGCGATTTCTTCGAAGATTATGGCGTCGGTTGAATTGTTCCTGACAACAAAGGATGAGAAATATCTTGCATATATTCGAGAGCATATGGATTATGTGGAAAAGACCGTTTCCGAAACCGGCTGGCTGGTGGGACGAATCTTTGACCAACTTTCCGAGGAGCATGTTGCACGCGTGAAGGTCGCATTAAAAGCGTTCCGCGAGGCAATGAATCCGGACTGTGTAACCAACCCATACGGAATTCCGTATAAGCCACTCATCTGGGGTGCAGGCTGGGGCATTCAGTCCATGGGTGTTCGGAACTATTTCCTGCATAAGATTTGCCCGGACCTCTTCGAGGAGAGTCTGGTATTTAATGCCCTTCACTTCATTCTCGGATGTCATCCGGGAACGAATAAAGCAAGCTTTGCATCGGGCGTTGGCTCAGATTCCGCAACGATTGCATACGGGATTAATCGTGCCGACTGGTCATATATTCCGGGTGGTGTCATCTCCGGAACGGCCTTGATTCGACCGGATCTTCCCGAGCTGCTTCGATTCCCGTTTTTGTGGCAACAGACCGAGTACGTGCTTGGTGGCGGCTCGATGTATTACCTGTTGTTAGTGCTTGCGGTTCGTCGTCTGTTAGGACTTCCGGACTGCATGGAGGAGAAACATGAGTAGATACGAACATAGAAAATCAGAGGCGAGAATTCGCTTTACCGATGTAAGCGGAAAGCCGATTGCAAATGCAGACATCCGCGCAAAGCTTACGAACAACGAGTTTTTGTTTGGTTGTGGAGCATTTGACATGCTGGGTGCAACCGCACCGGATGAGTTTCCGAAAAAGGAGTTCTTCCAAGACCGTGCCAACAAGTGGCTCGAGGTATTCAACTACGGAACCCTGCCATTTTACTGGGCTCAATTCGAACCGAAAGAGGGAGAGCCACAGACGGAAAGCAGAATGCGTGCCGCAAAGTATATGAAGGAGCACAATGTAAGAGCAAAGGGACATCCGCTTTGCTGGCACACGTTATGCGCGGACTGGCTTTTGGAGTATGACAATAAGACAATTTTGGACAAGCAGTTAGACCGTATTCACCGCGAGGTCAGTGAGTTTAAGGGTGTCATTGATATGTGGGATGTCATTAACGAGGTTGTGATTATGCCGGTGTTTGACCGGTATGATAACGCAATGACCAGACTGTGCAATGACTTGGGGCGCGTTCGCCTGGTAAAGGAAGTATTTGATGCGGCAAAGGATGCCAATCCGGATGCAGTGCTTTTGATTAACGATTTCAACCTGTCCGAGAGCTACCGAATCCTGATAGACGGCTGTCTGAACGCAGGTGTTCCGATTTCTGCGATTGGTATTCAGACACACCAGCATCAGGGGTATATGGGGCAGGAGAAATTACAGGATATTCTGAAGCGCTATTCTGCGTTTGGACTTCCGCTGCATTTTACGGAGAATACACTTGTCTCCGGCGAGATTATGCCGTCCCATATCGTCGACCTAAATGACTACCAGGTGCCGGAATGGCCGTCCACACCGGAGGGTGAGGAGCGCCAGAAGAACGAATGGCGAGAGATGTATGAGATTCTTTTTGATCATCCTCTCGTTGAAGCTGTGACCGGTTGGGACTTTGCGGACGGTATGTGGCTCGGAGCGCCGAGCGGTATCATTCATCGGGATGGAACCTTGAAGCCGGTTTACCATGAAATGAAGAAGATGTTCCATGAAGAATGGACGACGGATACTACCATTCACACGGATGAACAAGGCTATGCGACTCTGGAGGGCTTCCGCGGGGAGTACGCATTTTCACAGGGTTCGGCAAATGCAGCATTTACCCTCACCAAAGCCGCGAACGACGAAGAGAAAATCGTGATTTTGGCTTGATTTTTAGGCGAAAATGATATAGTATAGCACCAATTGGTGTAAATCAATATTTTTTGAAAAAGGAGTATTTCTATGAACATTTCACCACTTCAGAAAGCAAGATATGAGTACAGCCCAAAGCTTCCGGGCATGCTCAGAAACGGTATCGCTGAGATTTGTGTTAAGGAAGGCGCACCTACTCAGAGTGTAGCTGACCAGGATAAGATCCAGGCACTTTTCCCGAATACCTATGGTAAGAACGAGATTACCTTCCAGAAGGGTGCTAACACCTCTGCAGCTAAGAAGCAGATCGTTGGTGTTATCCTTTCCGGCGGACAGGCACCGGGCGGACATAACGTTATTTCCGGTCTTTACGATGCTTTGAAGGCTACCAATAGCGAGAACGAGCTTTACGGCTTCAAGGGCGGCCCAAGCGGTTTGATTGAGGATAAGTATGTTGTATTCGATGACAAGTTCATCGACGAGTACAGAAATACCGGTGGTTTCGATATTATCGGTTCCGGTAGAACCAAGCTTGAGACCGAAGAGCAGTTTGCAATTGTAACTGAGGTTTGCAAGAAGCACGGCGTTACCGCTATCGTTATTATCGGTGGTGATGATTCCAATAC
>DCGJ01000116.1 GCA_002315495.1 Lachnoclostridium sp. UBA1781
AGGACATTTCATTTGAGATGGAAAAGGGCGAGGTTTTGGCGATTATCGGCTCCTCGGGAAGTGGTAAGACAACGCTTCTTCGCTGCATGAATTTCCTTACCGAGCCGGAGCAGGGCAGTATGTCGGTAAATGAGGAAGTCATCCTGAATATGGCTGATAAGCAGAAGAAGTCGGAAGAGGAACTTCGAAAGAATCGTCTGCATTTTGGTCTGGTGTTTCAGCAGTTCAACCTGTTCCCGCAGTACACCGTTCGCGGCAATCTGATGCTGGCATCGAAATTATACGAGGAGGGACAGGCAAAGAAGCTGTCCAAGGGACTTCGTTCGGAATATCTGAACCGTGCTTACTCTATGCTTGAGAAGAAGGCAAATGCCCTTCTGGCCCGCGTAGGTTTGACCGAAAAAGCCGATTCCTATCCGTGCGAGCTTTCCGGCGGACAGAAGCAGCGTGTGGCAATCGCACGCGCTTTAATGATGTCTCCGGACATCCTTTGCTTCGACGAGCCGACCTCCGCACTTGACCCGGAACTGACCGGTGAAGTTCTGAATGTAATCAAGGGCTTAAAGTCCGGCGATTGCACGATGGTTGTTGTAACGCACGAGATGGAATTTGCAAGAAATGTTGCAGATAAAGTTATCTTTATGGCAAATGGTGTCATCGAGGAGATGGGAACGCCGGAGGAGATTTTCAATAATCCGAAGAGCAGCATTTTGAAGAGCTTTTTGAACAAGGCATTGGACTAAGAAATGGAGAGGAAGGGCGTATGGATAGAGTCCCGTATGGAATCATAACCTGTCTTTTGGGTGACCGGGAGCTCTCTGTTACGGACCTTTCTGAAAAGCACGTTACTGTGCGTATGATGGAGATAGAGGAGACCGTTTGTGCGGTCTCCTTTTGTTGTTTCTTCTGGGGGGAAGGGTACGTTGATTATGGGCCGTTTGCGGTCACCTCGCAGCAGAGAGACGGGCTCGAGGTAACCTTTGAGATTATGGATCCTGAATATGTTTCGATGAGTCGCAGGGTGCTTTCCCAGTACAATCACTATGTGCTGCAGAAATTGTCCTCTGAGACAAATGCCTTCTCCCACGACCTTGTGGGCTATCCTTCCGAGCTTGATGAAGATTTCGCATTGTCCTATGTGGCGTGGCGAAATGAGCCGGGGAGAAGGGCGAAAAGAGAGCGGCTTTGGAAGATGCTTACGGAGGCTTCGCCGGTGGCAGAGGGGAGTACACCTTCGGAATGCGGGAAAGATGAGCCGGGCCTGTCCCTCGGACTGGATCTGGAGAATCCAAGGCTTTGGGGAGCATTTGCCGAGGGAGGAGTGGCAGCGGTCCTGGCGCAGGAAAAACTCCCGGGAGCACCTCATATTACCCGCGTGTATATTGGAAATGCCTGGTGCCACCACCTGTTTCCGCTCCTTACGGAATGGGAAGAAATTCTTCGTCGCGGGATGGCAGAAAAGGTGAAGCTTACGGCAGTTTTAAGCTATTTGCAGGAGAGTCTGGTTGAGAGGGAAGAAGAAAAACTATGCAGGCTATTTGAGCTTTGCGAGCGTTTGCACTGCACCCTTCGGATAGAACTGAACGATTGGGGACAGTTGCAGCTTTCGAAGAATCATCCGGAGTGGAGCCGGTGTTTCACCTATTCTCTTGGGCGGCTTCTCGGGAAGCGCCACAAGGACCCGAGATATGCATACAAGGACGGTTGGGAGAAGGGGTATGTTGCCTTGGAACGTGGGGAAAATGCGCTGAATGATGACAACTTCCTTGAATGGCTTAAGGACCATGGCGTGTCGGCCTGCGAGCTGGAAAGCTGCGGGTATGAGAGTTCGGTTCCGAAACTCGAGGCGGCGGTGCATTTGCCATATTATCAGACGAATACGTCGCAGTTCTGTCCACTGTATGCGCTTTGTACGACCGGGGACCGTGGGGCGCAAAAACCGGTGGAGCAGTGTGAACAATATTGCATGCGTTTCGTTCAGATGTATCCGAGTCACCTGAATCTGGTGGGGCGGTACAATTCGTTATTTGCCTTGGATTCGTCTCTTGAGGAGCGAGGTTTTCCTGTTAACCGGATGGAAAACGGGATTACTCTTTTTGTGTGGAATGATTGGTAAGGAGGGAGCATGAAGATTACAGCAGGCATGGGAACGATTACCGATTACGAGACTTTGGTCGATGCGGGCGCAGATGAAGTATTTGCCGGATACGTTCCACTTTCCTGGCGGCGCAGATATGGCAGTTCCTTGCCCTTAAATCGCCGAGAGGTTTTATTTTACCATGTGCAGATTGGCACACTTGAGGATATGAAGATCCTTCGCGAGAAGGTGAAACGACTTGGTGTACCGGTTACGATTACGTTCAATTCCTTAACCTATTCGCCCAATCAGATTCGACTGATTGTGGGTTATATTCGGGAGTTGGCGGAGCTTGGCTTTCGTGATGTGATTGTGGCAGACTGGAATCTGATTCTTACTTTGCTTCGGGAGCAGGTCGCGTGTAACCTTCATCTTAGCGGTGAAGTGGGAGAATGGAATCGCGAGACGCTTCGGCTTTTGTCTATGGAAATGCATGGTGAAGCGTGCCGTATCACCCGTATCATCTTTCTCCGAAAGAATACGATTGCAGAGATGAAGCGATTGGTTTCGGCTGGTTTGGAGCTTGGACTTTGCAGTGAATTTGAAGCATTCTTGATGAATGAGCGATGCCACTATACAGGTGGCTTTTGTAACTCTCTTCACGCAGATGAGATGTTGCATCTGTGCCAGCTTGAGTATCGACTGGCGCCGGTGGAGGAGACTGCTTTTGAGGCGAAGCACAGGGATGAAGATGATGAAGGCGAGGCTACGTCAGAACAATCAGGGGAGTCAGTCGATGGGGAAATGCTTGGGACCTCCGGCTGTGGTTTATGCGCATTATGGCAGCTTCGCGATGCGGGTATCACACATCTGAAGATTGTTGGGCGTGGAGCCTCTGCAGAATGTGTGGCACGGGATGTTTCGGCCGTGAAGCAGGCACTGGCGATGCTTACGGATGTGGAAACAGAGGAGCATTTTCAGAAGAACATGAGAGAAACTTTTTATCCAAATGGATGTCCAAACAATTGTTACTATAACTTATAAAGGACAATCGAAATATAAGAAGTGCTAATGAAACATATAAGCATTTTTTGGGCGTTTCGCGAGCGGTTATTCTTGCAAGGATAAAGCGTTCGAATTAAAATATAGCCGACATTACACAGAGTGGCTCGGCCACGAATAAGAAGAAAGATAAATGAGGTACATTCTATGGGCGGATTTTTTGGCGTAGCAGCGAAAGAAGATTGCGTATTTGACTTGTTCTTCGGAACTGACTATCACTCCCATTTGGGTACGAGAAGAGCCGGCCTTGCGGTTTACGGCGAGAAGGGCTTTTCCAAGGCAATCCATAAGATTGAGAATTCTCCATTCCGTACGAAGTTTGAGACGGAAGCCAATACCATGCATGGTAAGTTCGGTATCGGCAGCATTTCCGATTTCGAGCCACAGCCGATTATGGTGCATTCGCATCACGGCACATTTGCGATTACAACCGTTGGTAAGATTAACAATGCGGACGAAATCGTAGAGAAGATTTTGGAGAACAATTCTCACTTTTTTGTTATGAGTAACGGCGATGTGAATCCGACGGAGCTTGTTGCGGCAATTATTAACCAGAAGGAAAATTTCATCGAAGGTATCAAGTATGCACAGGAATTGATTGATGGCAGTTTGTCCCTTTTGATTCTGACCGATAAGGGTATTTATGCGGCAAGAGATAAGATGGGTCGCACACCGGTTGTCATCGGTAAGAAGGATGATGCCATCTGTGCAAGCTTTGAGAGCTTCGCATTCTATAATCTTGGTTATACCACCTATAAGGAATTGGGCCCTGGCGAGGTTGTTGTCTTCGACCATGAGAAGATTCACACACTGGCTGCTGCCGGCGATAAGATGAAGATCTGTACCTTCCTTTGGGTTTACTACGGATATCCGTCCTCTTCCTATGAGGGCATCAGCGTAGAAAAGATGCGTTACAACTGTGGCGCGAAGATGGCTATGCGTGATAACGTTACCCCGGATTGTGCTGCAGGTGTTCCGGATTCCGGTACCGCACATGCAGTTGGTTATTCTAACACGAAGCACGTTCCGTTCAGTCGTCCGCTCATCAAATACACCCCGACCTGGCCGCGTTCCTTTATGCCGACCATTCAGAGTAAGCGTGATTTGATTGCGAAGATGAAGCTGATTGCAGTTCCGGACCTGATTAAGGACCAGAGACTGTTGATTATAGACGACTCCATCGTTCGTGGTACCCAGCTTCGTGAGACTGCGGAATTTCTGGTAGAGTGTGGCGCAAAGGAAGTTCACGTTCGTCCGGCTTGCCCGCCGCTGTTGTTTGGTTGCAAATACCTGAACTTCTCCAGATCCACCTCTGAGATGGAATTGATTGCCCGTCGTTGCATCGCGGAAATCGAAGGCACCAATGCGGTTCCGACCGAGCGCCTTCAGGTGTACGCTGATCCGGAAACTCCGGAATATGAGAAAATGTGCGAGTTGATTGGCAAGAAATTGAACTTTACATCCTTGCGTTTCAACCGTTTGGATGATATGCTTGATGCAGTAGGCATCGACCCGTCCAAGCTTTGTACTTATTGCTGGAACGGAAAAGAATAAGAATATGACAGATTGCCACTGCGTTGTCAGTGGCTTTCTTTTTGGGAGGAACTATGGCTGTTGCCAGAACAGAAGAAAAAGTAAAAGAAACAAGAGAAGCAATCCTGAAGGTTTGTAACCGGGTGTTGCTAAAGGACGGCTACGAAACCGTCTCCATGAAAATGCTCGCCGAAGCCGCAGGCTTCACCACGGGTAAAATCTATTCCAACTTTACCGGAAAACCGGAGATTTTAAGTCTTCTCGGAGAAAAGTATATTGCGATTGCAAAACTGCATGGGGAGGCGATCTTTGCTTCGGAAGAGTTAGAAGAGAACGAAACGGATTCTCTGTTCCCGTTTCTATGCAGTCAGCTCATTTCCCTTGAGGCAGCCCGGATTAATCCGGGGGTATATGAATTGTTCCGTGTAGCCTACACGGAATCGGAGATTGTCCCACTGATTGTTGGGAAAATAAAGGAAGAAGTAGGTTCTACTGCGGTAGAATGTAAGACGCGTCAGGCAACTGTTATCGTCGGATGTTACTATAGTGCATTGCTTCTCGTGAAGGATATGAAGGATGGAGACTGGAAGAAGGCAATGACGGCGGTACTGAACGGAATGCTCGGAACTCTCGGTCTCGAGGGGGATGAAAAGACCCGTTTTGTGAAGAAACTGGTTGGAAAGAAAAATGAGATTCATGAGGAAGCGTTCCGCATGGTGGTGGAGATGCTGAATCTGTAGGATGTGACAGAGTAGAATAATGCTTGTGCCTTTTTGAAATCTAAGGCAAGGCAGTCTATGCCTCAATCGTTCAGGCACGCTCTCGCTGCTCTCACCACGCAGCGGTACTAAATTCGCGCTTCGCGCTCATTAAGTACCGGCGGGCTCAAAGCACCTGAACTGATATGAGCCATAGGCTGCCTTGTTTTGGTTAATGAGGCGCCGCAAAACATTGAAATCCGCATGGATGTATTCAGAATTCAGAGCACTGGCAAACCTGAATGCTCTGCAAGAAACTCCATGCATTCAGAATTCAGAGCACCGGCAAAGCTGAATGCACCGCTAAACTTGAGGGCACCCCCACGCGTACATACCAAACAAAAAAGGGCCGCCTACCCGGCAGCCCTTTATGACTTCTAACAATTTCACGCGAGAGAACATCTCTCACCTGATTCAATCACTTGAATTCAGATTACTCCTCAACAACGATCTTTGCGTCAACAACGTTCTTCTGGATAGAAGCAATACCATTGGTGCAAGACTTCATAGACTTGTAGCCCTCGCTGGTGCCGATAATCTGGCCGTTGGTAGCCTTCAAACGGAAACGGGTCTCACCGGACTTATCGGTGTAGATCTCGAACTTCGGACACTTAGCCTTCTCGTAGCCTTCCTTGGTCTGATCCTCAATGTTAGCAACCGGTGCGTTCTTGGAAACACTTGCGATACCAATCTTACAGGTCTTCTCGCTCTTATAAACCTGGCTGGAAAGAATAACCTCACCGTTCGTAGCCTTTAAGTCAAACTTAACCCCACCGGACTTCGTAGCCTTAATAACAAACTTACCCATACAAACAACCTCCAAAAATAAAAAGTAATGCCAACAAAATGGCTTACTTTATTTTATGCCCTGAAAAAGTTGCCGTCAAGGAGTCTTTTCCTTCTTGCGTAAAAAGAAGTTAGAATATGGTGGAATGAC
Organism: Lachnoclostridium sp. UBA1781; assembly: GCA_002315495.1. Lineage (GTDB taxonomy): Bacteria > Bacillota > Clostridia > Lachnospirales > Lachnospiraceae > ISDg. The sequence goes on from DCGJ01000116.1 coordinate 6,368, forward strand.
AAGTGAATTGTCGGATTTTTTCGCATTTTGATTATAGTTTGAAGTCGTTTTGTAGCCCTCGTTACGCATTCGAAAAATGAGCGAACGAATTAGGACTTTTCGTGATATGATAGGAGTGGAATTATGTAGACCCATATATGGGTGTGAATTGTTGTTTTGGAAAAGGAGCGATGAGCAAAATGGGGAAGAGGGAACTTTCTCAATCGAAACGTATGATGCGACTGCTTGGATTCTTTGCAGTAGCTTTTTTCGTGTGCGTCGTTATGAGCAATTCTGTGCAGGCGAAAGCAACAGATATGCTCCCGACGGACCCGACAGTGCCGTTTCAACCGGTGGTGCTGGGCGAAGGAACCTGGTATATCACGGGCGAGGCCTATGGCGGATACCTTGTGACAGGCGATGCAGAACCAACCATGGAAAAGGACCTTTTGAGACGACTTGGAGATGCAGCATTATGGCGGGTTCTTGTAGCGGAGGAGGGCATTTACCTTGTCTCCGAAGGGGATGGTGGCGGACTGCTTTCCGTCAGTGCCGGTGGCAATCCGATTCTGGTTTCGGGAAATGCGGATGATGTTGCAAAAGGAACACAGCCGGAGGGTACCTGTTGGAGTGTGCTGGAGCGCATTACCAAAAACGGCAGGGGATACTCGGTGCTTTATAACGAGCAGAAAAATGCGGTGCTCTTCGCATTTGAGAACGGAACGCTTGGCTGCCTTTCGAAAGAGGGCTACGAGAAGACGTGTGAGGAAAACGGAAGCTATGAGCCGGCGCTTTTCTGGTTCGGCAGCTCGAAGGAATACGGCGAGGATGCGGCAAAGAAGGATCTGAACAGTTTTTCCCTGGATAATGTGGATCTAAAGAGCCTGAATAAGTCGCTGACTCTGAACATCCATGCGGCTTCGGATGCCCGATTTACAGAGGCGTTTGACTTTTTCTACGAATTTGAGGACCCGACGATTGCGACGGTAGATTCTGACGGCGTCATTACTCCTCAGAAAACAGGCTCAACCAGGATATATCTCACACATAAATATTCCGGAGCGAAGAGCCAGTGTGTTCTTCGGATTACCAGCAATGCGATTATTATTGTACCCGGTCTGTTCGGCTCGAACCTTGCCGATGCGAAGAGCGGAGAACTGCTCTGGAGTGAGGATGTGTTGGAAGAATTAACAGGTCTTGGTACCTTCTACAGTTCCTTAAAAAAGTTGGAAAAGGTGTTTGAAAACATCGATAATGCGTCTGTTGTGGCTGTGCGAAACGATTATGGTATGGGAAATGCGTACCGCAAACTGGTGCAGTACATCGAGCAGCAGAATCCGGGAGATTACACCGTGGAATTCTTCGGCTATGACTGGAGACAATCCACCGCCGTGACCGGTCGGGAACTGTCGGACTATGTACGTGACCGAGGGTATGACAGCGTGATTTTTGTATCGCACAGTCTGGGCGGACTTGTGGTATCCCAATACCTGGCCTGCAGCGAGGCAAATATAAAGAAAACCGAGAAAGTGATTTCACTTGGTTCCCCTTACGCCGGTTCCACTGAGGTGCTTTACCTATGGGGACCGAATGTGTGTGAATTTACGGTAACCATGGGGGCGGGAACGATGCCGGATATGGTGGCCAATATGATTCAGGATACGTTGCTTGAGTACATCGCGAACCTTCCGTCTGTATATGAGCTGCTTCCGAACGAGTATGCATTTTCTAATCTCGATGAGTGGGAGCCGATTGTGGGGGTAACCACCTATGAGCAGGCGGTGAGCATTTACAAGGCTTATCTCGAGAACTTCTCCACAAAGCGGATGAGCGTGGCGCAGGAAGCGAACGCGAAGGTATACACCGACGGACAGCACATTCTGGACCGAATTGACGAGGTCTATTTTGTCTATGGTTATGCGAAATCTACGGTAAATGCGGTGAAAACCGACGGACAGAGATTCTCCTACATCTACACCGATACAGGAGACAGTATCGTCCCATATATGAGCGCCACGATGTTCAACCACAGACCGGACCATGTGTTCCACTGGTATTACAACCATCAGGGGCTTGCAGGGTATGACGGACTGTCCCAGGAGTATTGGGACCAGCTGAAGACGTGGATATTTGGAGAAAATTAGCAAAAATGACAGGAATAATAGAAAATGCCTGCCATATTATACTTTTTTCATAAAATGGATAGATTTTTTGCATTGAATAGTGCCTTAAATAATGGCATAGTGTATAGGACTCTTGTAGGAGGGTCAGGATGTATTAATGTATTGGGCATGGCATAGGCCATGCGGAATAGGAGAAATCAAAATGAAGAAGATTATTGCAATGCTTCTCTGTGTGTGTATGGTATTTGCACTCACCGCTTGCGGGGATGACCCTGCAGCAACAACAGGAAACAACGCAGCTACTGATACAACCGTAGCTCCGGCTGATTCTACTGCACCAGCTACTGATGCAACGACTACGACCGGTGAACCGGAGAAAACTTACCCACGTGCCGATGTGCCGGAAACTGCAGTAGAGATGGCAGTATATATGAAGGCAGGTTGGAACCTCGGTAACACCCTTGATGCTAAGGGCGGCGAGACCGCATGGGGCGCTCCGATTACCCAGCCGGAACTTTTTGTGGGCCTTAAGGAGGCTGGCTTCACCACCGTACGTATTCCGGTGAGCTGGAGTGGTCACACCATGATCGATGAGGACGGTAATATCGTTATCTTCGAAGCATGGATGGATCGTGTAACCGATATCGTTCAGGCAGCTCTTGATGCAGGCCTGATTGTAATCATTAACTCCCATCATGACAACAATGAGTACTATCCGACCGCAGATAACCTCGAGCATGCTACCAAGTACATGACCGATATCTGGACTCAGATTGCAGATAACTTCCAGGATTTCGATGAGAGACTGATTTTTGAGTCCATGAACGAGCCGAGACTTGAGGGCACCTCCAAGGAGTGGTGGTTCAATACCAACGATGCTGAAGGTAAGGCTGCAATTGAGTGTATCAATTCCCTGAACCAGACCTTCGTTGACGTTGTTCGTTCCCGTGAGGGCTACAACAAGACCCGTTTCCTTTCGGTACCGAGCCACGCTGCAAATGGTGACTACGCAATCAACGGCGGCACCTTCGTAATGCCAAAGGATACGATTGAGAATCATCTTCTCCTCAGCGTTCACGCTTACTCCCCATATGATTTCTGTATGCACTTTAATGGTGGTACGGATGTATGGGATAGCAGCAAGTGGATGGGTGGAATCAACAGCTATCTGAAGAATCTGAAGACCCGTTTTATTGATCAGGGTGTAGGCGTATACATCGGCGAGACCGGTGCAACCAACAAGGACAACCTTGAGGACAGAATCGCTTGGGCAAAGGATTTCACTGCAGCTTGTAAGGAATATGGTATGTCTGCAATTATCTGGGACAATATGGGCGTAAAGAAGGGCGATGAGAACTTTGGTTTGATCGATCGTTCCACCAATGCTCCATATGTTGGACTTGAGGATCTTTGCAAGGCTTTTGTTGAAGGCTTGAACTAGACCTCCGGTTCGGATTAACCCCCTCCGAACTACGGAGATTCCGAATCAATCATAAAAGGTACAGATCCCCTCGGTTTTCCGAGGGGATTTTTGTTGCGTAAGGAAAATGCAACGAAAAATGTCGGATTTGTGGAAATATTCCTACTCTGCACCGCATTTCCCAAATTGTTTGGCATAAATTCCCTTTTGCTATTTTTCTACGCAAGTGGTATAATAAACTGTACAATACACAATCTGTGTATTTCTATGTGATGACGAATGGCAGCGAAATGCCCGGCTTCATAAAGAAGTCGACCAGGATGACAGAATGGATGAACCGGAAAGGAGAACTCATGGAACCGAAGTTTCAAAAAGGTGAATACGTCGTATACGGGACGAGTGGAATCTACATGGTGGATGATATTTCAGAGGTAAGCTTTTCAACAGAGAAGGGCCAGCTCTTTTATATTTTGAAGCCGCTCAGCAAGAAGCATTCCACGGTTTATGTTCCGCTGAACAAAGAAGCGGCAGTGGCAAAGCTTCGCTATCCAATGGAGAAGCAGGCCATCGACGATTTGCTTGTAGACACCCGCGACAAGAGCATCGACTGGATTGATGACAGAAACGGTCGTGCGAATCAGTTCCGTGAGATTTTGAACGCCGGCAATCAGCAGAATCTGCTTTTGATGATCAACTGTATTCGCGCCCGTCGTGTTTACTTAAGTGCGATGAATAAGAAGCTTTCCGTTACCGATGAAAATGCGCTTCGTTCCGCAGAGCAGCAGATTCGCGAGGAGTTTTCCTACTCCCTTCAGATTGAGGAGGAAGCCGTCGGCGATTATGTTCGTGCCGGTCTTGGCGTAGAGCAGAATATGCAGTCCTAAGGGAAGAGCGCGTTTCAGAATGATTCGAGACGCATTTTTATAAAATGTTAGTAAAACTTATGAAAGAAGAGCATTTTAGAAGAATTACTAATAAGTACTTTATAAAAAGAAAATAAGCGGGGAGGTGGTTTTTCCACCTCCCTTTGTTGTATAATTAGAGCGCTTGATAAAGTAACAAAAGAAACCGCAGGAAGGGTGTTTCGGAGAGCTGCATTTTCTGACAGAATTCCTGCAAAAATAATACATTTCACATTCAAGGAGGAAACTCTTATGCAGAAAATGGATCTTGCAGCAGAACTTTCCGGAAACGCATATCCGGGTCGTGGCATTATTATTGGTAAGTGTGCATGCGGCAAATACGCAGTCACCGCTTACTTCATTATGGGCCGTAGTGCAAGCAGCCGTAACCGTATCTTCGCTGAGCAGGGCGAGGGCATCCGTACCGAGGCATTTGACCCAAGTACCTTGCTGGTTGCTCCGGAGCTTATCATCTATTCTCCGGTACGTGTTCTTGGTAACAACACCATCGTAACCAACGGTGACCAGACCGATACCGTATATGACGGAATGAGCGAGGGCAAGACCTTTGAGGAGTCCCTGAGAGTTCGTAAGTACGAGCACGACGCTCCGAATTACACCCCAAGAATCTCCGGTATTATGCATATTGAAAATGGCAACTACGACTACGCATTGTCCATCCTGAAGAGCCACAACGGCAATCCGGATATCTGTGAGAGACATACCTACTCCTACGATGCGGCAGTAGCAGGTGAAGGTCACTTCATTCACACCTATATGGGCGATGGCAGCCCGCTTCCTTCCTTTGAGGGCGAGCCAACATTGGTTAACATTACCGGTGGAATTGATGAGTTTACCGAGCTTGTATGGAACAATCTGAATGAGGACAATAAGGTTTCTCTTTTCGTTCGTTACATCAACATTGAGACCGGCGAGTACGAGACCAGAATTGTAAACAAGAACAAGTAATTTGAAAGCAAAAATAAATCGAAATGAGGTATATATCATGAACGAACTTCAGTTGAAATATGGATGTAATCCGAATCAGAAACCAAGCCGCATTTTCATGAATGAAAATGCTGACCTTCCAATCACTGTTTTGAATGGTAAGCCGGGTTACATCAACTTTATGGATGCATTCAACGGCTGGCAGTTGGTTAGCGAGCTGAAGAAGGCAACCGGTCTTCCGGCAGCAACCTCCTTTAAGCACGTTTCCCCTGCAGGTGCAGCAGTTGGTCTTCCACTTACCGATACCCTGAAGAAGATTTACTGGGTAGATGATTTGGGCGAGCTTACCCCACTTGCTTCCGCTTATGCAAGAGCACGTGGCGCAGACAGAATGTCTTCCTTTGGTGACTTCATCGCACTTTCCGATGTTTGCGATGTATGTACCGCAAACATGATTAAGCGCGAGGTTTCCGATGGTGTTATCGCACCGGGCTACGAGCCGGAAGCACTCGAGATTCTTTCTTCCAAGAAGAAGGGCAACTACAACGTAATCCAGATTGATCCGGAATATAAGCCGGCTCCAATTGAGCATAAGGAAGTATTCGGTATCACCTTCGAGCAGGGACGTAATGAGCTGAAGATTGACGATGAGCTTTTTGCAAATATCGTAACCGCAAACAAGGAGCTCCCGGAGCTTGCTAAGATTGACCTTATCATCTCCCTTATCACCTTGAAGTATACGCAGTCCAACTCTGTATGCTACTGTAAGGGCGGTCAGGCAATCGGTATCGGTGCAGGACAGCAGTCCCGTATTCACTGTACCAGACTTGCCGGTTCTAAGGCAGATAACTGGTGGCTTCGTCAGAGCCCACAGGTGTTGAACCTTCCGTTCCTTGATACGATTGGCCGTGCAGACCGTGACAATTCCATCGACCTTTACATCGGCGAGGATTATATGGACGTACTCGCTGAGGGCAAGTGGCAGAACATCTTCTCCGAGAAGCCTGCTCAGTTCACTGCAGAAGAGAAGCGCGCATGGCTTGACAAGAACACTGAGGTTGCTTGCGGTTCTGACGCATTTTTCCCATTCAGTGATAACATCGAGCGTGCATTCCGCTCCGGCGTTCAGTACATTGCTCAGCCGGGTGGTTCCATCCGTGATGACCTTGTAATCGAGGCGGCAGATGTGCACAATATGGTGATGGCATTTACCGGAATTCGTTTGTTCCATCACTAATGTGCTCTTGATTTGAGGAAGGTATCCGGAAAGGCTGGAGTTATGAAAAAGGTTTTGTTTGGAGCATTTGGCGTTGCCTCCGCATTTATTCTGTGGGGTGTGATGACTGCTTTGGATTATATCGACGAGTATAAGTTAGATAAGGAGACGTTTCTGGGAACGCTATTCGTTGTTATCGGTCCGCTGGTAATTATGGCCTGCTATTTCCTGGTATCGCGTCGTGATGTGCGTCCGAAGATGTCAAACATGATTGCGTGGCTCGTTCCGTTTTCGGTGGTTGCGCTTGCAGGCGGTGCGTTGATTTGCAAGCTTGCACTCGATGACAAGTATATCGGATATTGCCACGAGCATATCCTTATGTGCACGAACGGCTTTGAGTATGTGAACCTGTGGGTAACCACGGCAGGGCTGTGTGTCATCGCATATGTTTACTCACTCATTATCTGGCTGGTTCGCAGGAAGAAGCTTGAGAAGACAAAATAGTAGGAATCTAATAATCTATAAAACAAAGGCGCTGTGAAAAAATGATTAT
>DCGJ01000178.1 GCA_002315495.1 Lachnoclostridium sp. UBA1781
GGCTATGTTTTTTCACAGCCCCCTTATTTTTACCCTTTTACTTACCAAGAAGATAATTCATCGCGCCGACCGCATCGGCCTTCGCAATGGCTCTCATCTCCTCTTCACTATCGAATAAGACAATATCCTTTTCATTATCCATAAAACAATTTTCAACGATGATGGCAACCAAGTCATTGTTTGCACCATGACGATTGATTGCGTAATAATCTACCGGATTCCCATCGGAATCATAGGTATCATTGGAATTTCTCTGATACGGTCCGTTGTTCTTAAAGCCAAGCGGCTCCAATTGTGCCAAAATGCTGTTTGCCAATGCATAACAATCATCCGTAATATTCTTTGCACGCGAAACGCATATCATCGAGCCGTACTGATCGTGATTATCCGAGGCATTAAAATGAATCGCCATATAAATATCTGCCCCGGCCTTCTTTGCACTTTCCACACGAAGTCGAAGATCTTCAACCAGGTCCGAAGACATCGGTGTATCATCTGTTCTGGTCATATATACGGTAACATTACTGTAATTACTCTCAAGATATTCCTTAATCATCAGCGAAAGCTTAAGATTCAGTTCCTTCTCGACCATATCTCCGTTCACGGCACCCGAATAGGAACCGCCATGTCCCGGGTCCAAGGCAATAACAAAATGCCGGTCATCCGCAGGATTGTCCGTAGTTTGAGCGGGTGTCGGATCTTCCGAAGGAGCCGTTGGCTCGACGGTTGGAATACTCCCATTCATCGCATCCACGTCCGAAGCTGTAGCTTCATGAATACCGGTTTCCGTTTTTTCATCTACCGTTCCAACCTTTTTCCAGTTCTGGTCCTTCTCTTTGCCGCAGGAAACACATGCGAACAACATGCAGAACAAAACAATTGTAGCAACAAATCTCTTCATGTGAAACCTCCAAAACAATTCATATCATTTCTCATCAGATGCTTTTGGGATGGATGCCTTGATGCGTTTCAGTGCCGCATTTAACGGATAAAAACAAACAAGCGCGATGCAGAAATTATACTCTGCATGAAGAACATCCCATGGAAATCCGGCTGCAATCCATGCATACGTCTGCTTCAGATTCCACCCGAGAAAGACCGGATAGACAAAACTGCAAAGCGTGCCGAAAATCAGCCCGAAAAAGCCTGAGAAAATGGCCCAAAAGATAGGGTTACGTATCTTTCGAAACGGCAGTGCACAAAGTCCGATGACCGGCCAGATGTAAAGATACATCACAACCCAGATACTGATTCCGTGTCGAAGCATCTCAAGTCCGACAAAAGCCACCGTAACATAGATAATCTTTCGTCCCAGAAAGATTGTAAAAAGGATGGTGAACAAGGTCACAACCTCACAGTTCGGAATGCCCTCGAGTGCAACCTTGCCCACCTCCATAAGTGCAACCATTAATCCAATAATTGCAATTTCTAAGGGAGTACACAGAAATGATTTCTCATTCAGTCTCATAATGCTCCCCTATTATTTTGTGTATTCAATGGAAAATGCGTCTCCGTCAGCAACAGGCTGAGTGTCACATCCAAAGTTGCAGTAGTCGCCATTGATGTAGAAGCCCCAATAAGAACCGTCAACATTGTAGTCAGCGGTTTCGCCGTTTACGACCTTAATGTAGATACCATAATCGGAATCATCTCCCTCATAGGTAAGACCTTCTGCATCGTCCATCGCGCCGCGAAGATACTCTGCATCGGTGTATACGTCATAAACCTGCTCTTCACCTGCCGCATTTACAACGGTAATGGTAACATGCTTGCTGCCTGCCTGCTCAGTGTCAGCTGCGGTATCAGCTGCGGTATCTGCTGCAGTGTCAGGTGCGGTTTCGGTTACAGCGTCCTCAGTGGTAGCTGCATCCGTAGTAGGTGCTGCGCTCTCGTCGGTAGCCGGAGCCTCTGAAGTTTCCGGAGCTTTCGAAGTTGCTGCCGGGGCTGTTGTCTTTTCTTCCTCGCCGCATGCGGTAAGAAGACCCATAATCAGGACAAGTGCAAACAGCATTGCGGTGATCATTTTGATCTTTTTCATAAGTAGTTCCTCCATAATCTCGTGGATTTGCTTTGACAGAACAACAGGCAGGTCTCCTGGCTCAGAGATCAGCACCCTCACTACCTTCCCGCTTTCGCAGTGGCTGTCTTTTCGACGTAAGTTTGGGCTCCTTCCACACAGTGACGAGTTCGCGGATGACTTTCACATCCTTCCCTTTTCACCCTGACCAAGAGTTTGTCCGCGCATGTTCGAACATGCACGGACTCCCGAACCAATCTTTATCATTGCTTCGGTTTAACCCTTTCAGGGCACCTGCTATCCAAGTTACTTTTTGCGGGTGTATTGTATCACGGGCGAATGACATTTGCAACAAAAGAAAAAGAGGTCAACCGACCTCTCGTTCTTACCTTATTTTTCTAATGCATTAATAAAAAAGTAATGCTCGTCCTCGTAAAGTCCCCAGGAATAATCTCCCGTTGCCTGTAAACGAATGGTCGCTGTGAAGGTTCGATTCGTTAACTCCTCCATCGAAAAACTGCAATCCGAGATAATTGGATGCTCTGCAGCGACAATCTGATTCTTACCATTATAGTACTTACCGTCTGAGACGCATTTGAGATAAGAGGAATCATAGGCCGACGTCTTTAGTCCCTCCAGACAAAGGGTAACTACCTTCGTTTCTTCATCCACGCTTACAATGGAAAGACGCATTCCGCTTCTCTTCTCAAGGAACAGGACATGGTTTCCAAGCGTTGGAATCACGGTGGATTCCGCCGCATCCGGAACCGCTTCCCAGCCGGTTATCTCCTCCAGAATCAATTCCGGGGTAACACTCGGGAGTGCATGCTCCGCTGACAACAGCTCTTTATCTTCCTTCGGCCACAGTATAACAATAAACACAAGGCAAAAGAGAATGGCAGGGATCAGAATCCACCACCAAAGCTTCCCTTTTCTATGCTTTTTATTATATCTTCGAAGTGCTCGATATTCTGCCGGAGACAAATCGTCATCGTCATCATAAATGACGCGCAAATGCTCCGTACTCCGGCCACCACGCTTACTGCTCATTGGTTTCCTCCGAAATCTCAACGCCTTCTAATGCCGGTGCCTCTTCCTCTTCCGCTGCCGATACAACTGCTTCCTCAGTCACAGGTACTACAGGATTCGTTTCTTCAATGGCTACAATCTCAATTCCCCCAAGCGGGTCAACCGGTCTTGCAATCTCTTCGTTACAACAGGCATTTGCAGAGCGGACAATATCCGTTATTCCAATCATCTCGGTTTGACAATTCTTCATATACGCCGCAAAGTCTTCCTCCGGAAGAGGCTTGGAAAACAGGAAGCCTTGCATCACATCACAACCGATCCCATGCAGATACTCTGCCTGCTCAATATTCTCTACGCCCTCAGCTGCTACCGGTGTACGAAGATTCGCTGCCAGTCGAACAACGGACTCAAGAATAATCTTGCCTCGCTCCTCCTTCGTACATTCACGAATGAAAAGCATGTCCAGTTTAATCAGATTCACCGGAACGTCCTTTAGCGCATTTAACGTAACCGTACCGCCACCGAAGTCATCCATCTCAACAAAGTAACCATTTTCCTGGAGTTCGGTAACCAGTCGCTCCAACTGCTGCGGGTTCTCGTTGTATGCATCCTCGGTAACAGCCAGGTGGATATATTCCTTCTTTAAGTCATAAAGTTCCATCAGGCCGTTCAGATACACAATAATATTCTTACTGTACACATCAATTCGGGAAAGGTTAACGGAAATCGGAGTCACCGTGATTCCCTCATCCAGCCATTTGCGAACCTGCTTACATACGCGCTCCCATACGTAGAAGTCCAGTTTGGACACGAGACCATTCTTCTCCAATACAGGAATAAAACGATTCGGCGCAAACAGGCCCTTCTGTGGATGATTCCAGCGAACCAGTGCCTCGGCTCCGCGAAGTGTTCCTTTAACGAAATCCATCTGCGGCTGATAGTAAACCTCAATCTGTCCTTCCTCAATGGCACTGTTAATCTCATTCACGATTTCCTGCTCTTCCAATGCCAGCGCACGCATCCCCTTATCGTAAAATGCGTATCTCTCCGGAATCTTTCCGTCCTTTGTGGAACGAAGCGCAAACAACGCACGGTCACACATAAGACTCACATCCGTGTCCGGATCGTCAACAACATAAATGCCGTATCTGGCAACAAACTCGAACTCATCATTGCAGCTGTGCAGATAGTTCTCAATGCGCTCCATATAACGATCAATGTCAAAATGAATCATCTCCACCAGGCTGACAAAATGGTCCACACCCAAATAACCGTGAACCACACCAAGGGATTTCTCGTTACGGAACATCTCGCCAAGATTGGACAGCAGACTATCGCCGCCCTTCACACCATACACATCATTAAATACACGGAATCGGTCAATATCCCAGCGCACAATCACGTACACTTTCTCCGGATTCTCCGCAAAAATCGAGCGAACCGCATTGCAGAAGCTTTGTCTCGTGTAAATGCCCGTCTTCGCATCCAGAAGCGACTGCTTATACATCTCTTCCTTTCGCTGAATCTCTTCCACATACTGACGGCTTTCCTCGACAAAGCGCTCGTTATCCTTACGTGCCAGGATATTATTGACACGATGCAGAATTACCTTGGAATTGAATGGCTTTAATACAACATCCGATGCCCCCATATCCAAAGCGCGCACCTGACTCTCAATATCCGAATCCTCCGTCAATACCACGACCGGAATATTCGGAAGGGTACCTTCCGACTGCATACGCTCCAAAACCGTAAAACCGCCCATCTCCGGCATAACAAGATCCAGTAACAACAATGCAACATCCGGATTCTCATGCAAAAGATTAATCGCCTCTACGCCATTTTCCGCCTCTAAAACATCATAATAATCCTTAAAGATTGCCTTCATAATCGAACGATTCACATAAGCATCGTCCACCACCAAAATTTTACGAATCAAACCACTCATCGTTGTATTCTCCTATCTCAACTTGGTTTCACAACTGTCCCTACGATAATTATAAAACCATTTCAAAAAATTGGCAATAAGCACTTGCTTTCATAATAACGATAAAAAACCACTTCATCGTTTAATAGCACAACTTTCAAACAAAACAAATACACCCCGGGGAAAACCCAGGGTGCACTATTGATGGGAAAAGGGATGAATATTGCAAAATCAGTCGATGCCGAATGCATCTTGTATCGGTCCACCCCTATATCTTGTGGACCTTCTTTCTGTTCGTATTGTAACAAGCCTATTTCATGTTTGCCACCCCGAATAAAATGACGTCCTGTTGTTGCAATTTCACGCGATAAAATTATGTCGCATTATTTGTCATCGAATATCGATTTTTTATGTTTGGTGTTGTACTTTTGATGAAAACAAGGGGCATTTTCAGCCAAATGCATGTCCTACCAGTCAACCTCACCGACATTCCAGCTAATCTCTTCCTCCGTCTGGAGGTCATGAAGAAACAAATCGGTGTTTTTCTCTGCCGTCGTGTCCATCTTGTCGTCCAAGCCGGTCAAGGCCGCAAACGGAGCAAACTGCCCTGCCCGTTGTGCCTTGGATAGGCGCGGGTGCTTCCTTGACGTTGGATGTTCCAGATGAATGATATCGTCATAACGGCCTTCACCGATGGTATACTTCTGTACCGGCACATCCCAGCTGTTTGCAGTTTTATGATCCGAATCCATGGCAGCCTCCTTCCCTGTCTTATGCCTTGTGCCCGCCAATTTGTCCGTTTCGGGAAATGCTGGTCGCCCCTTCCTGCAGGTTTGTTCCCTTCAGAATCGCATTCTTCCCGTACTTTTTCTTAATATCTAACATCGCATGCTGAAGCGATTTCTCCTTCTGTTCTTCTTCCCGTTCTTTCGCTTCCTTCGCTTTCTTTTCATCGTAATCGACAAAAAGCTCCAGCTGCTCGAAGCTGTTCTCTTCCTTCCGTTGCACCTGATATTCCGGAATAACATGGTTCGCGCACACGCTCATCCGTCGCACTGTCATATATGGGATGACAATTCGGTCGTATAGCTCCATCACGGTATCCATAATCAATTTTGTAGACGATGTAAAGCGTCCGAGATTGGCTGAACCATGAGCCGGTTTCGGTACCATCCCCCGACCATAAGGATCGGGCACCACAGGTCCGCGATATTGCTTTGCAATCTCCGGCTTCTGAAGATTCTCATTATCATAACAAACCGTCAGAACCATTTGATCGGCCATAAGCCCTTTCTCTACCAGATCCAGTACAAGAAGGTCCGTCATCTCCCGTACAATCATCTTCCCCTTCGGAGCGGTGTACGGGCTCGAAAGCACCTGCCCGGTAGACAGACTGTTATTCTGCGGTCGAACCGCCTTGACATCCGCAATGCGACAAGGTTCATATCCCCACGCGTGATCAATCAGAAATTCCGCCTGAATGCCAAAAAGCTTATATAACAGCTCCTCATTATAATAATCATTCGGTCCCCCGATGGAGCACCTCGCAACATCGCCTAACGTCATCATGCCATACTGCTCGAGTTTTCTCGCCGTTCCCCGTCCGATTCTCCAAAAATCGGTCAGTGGACGATGTCCCCAAAGTTTTTCACGATAAGACATCTCATCAATCTCTGCGATTCGGACACCATTTTCATCGGCCGGAATATGCTTTGCCACAATATCCATCGCAATCTTACAAAGATACATATTCGGCGCAATTCCGGCGGTAGCTGTAACACCCGTGGTTAGCAATACCTCATGAATCATCTTCTCCGTCAATTCTCTTGCTGTCATATGATACGTCTTCAGGTAATCCGTCGCATCGATAAACACCTCATCTACCGAATAGATATGCATATCCTCCGGCGCCACATACTGCAGATATACATTATAAACTCTGGTGCTGACATCCATATAAAGGCCCATCCGAGGAGGTGCCACAATATAGTCGAGCTGTAGTGACGGGTCCGCCTGAAGCTCCGGGAGATTGTACGAGGTGCGGGTGAAAACATGGTCAGGTGCGTTTAGACGGCGTTCCGCATTTACCTCAGCCACTCTCTGAACCACCTCAAACAGACGGGCTCGACCGGAGATTTTAAAAGACTTCAGCGCGGGAGTTACCGCAAGGCAAATGGTCTTCTCCGTTCGGGATGCATCCGCCACCACAAGGTTGGTGGTGAGCGGATCCAGACCTCGCTCCACGCACTCTACGGAGGCATAGAAAGACTTCAAATCGATTGCAATGTAGGTTCGATTATCTGACATTCTGTCCTCCCTTCCGCTAAAACACTCCTTTTGAAAATGCCTGCCGGCCTTTCATAACTATATGATATCAACTATGTGGGCATTTAATCGTACAGTGCGAAGAAATCGCTCACGGCCTTCAAATATCCTTCGAAGTCCTTGTAAAAGCTCATTCCGTGATCGGCCCCATCAACCGTAAACAGATATTTCGCCGAACGGCAGGCCTCATAATTCTCGTAAGTCATCTCCACCGGCACAAAATGATCATTCGTGCCGTGTATAAATAGGATTGGCGTTGTATTCACCTTCATTGCCTCTAATGTGGAATACTCATCCAGTCCCATATTCAGTTTCTTGCGGCACATCTCCTCCGCCAGTTCACTAATCATCTCATACGGGATATGGAAATTCTCACTGGACACCTTCATCCAGATTGCATCCGGAGAAGTAAAGCCGCAATCGGCCACAATTCCTCGCACGCGGTGATTCAGTCCAAAACCACTGGCCATAAGCACCGTGGTAGCCCCCATCGACATTCCGTGAAGATAGATTGGAAGACTGCGGTCCACATGCTCATTTGCCCAGGAAAGCCAATCCAGACAGTCAAACCGCTCCGTCAGTCCAAAACCCATATACTCTCCGGTAGAACCATGCTGTCCCCTCTGCTCGATAAAAAGGACATCACAGTCGGTATCCACCCAAAGTCGGCGCATATTACCGAAATCCCGGCTCCACTTCGAACGCCACCCATGAAAAGCGATGACAAGACGCTTCGGGTTCATCGCATGCCAGTAATGCCCCTGAAGCACTTCTCCATCCTTTGACAAAATCTCTACCGAATCCGTCGGTTCGGCCTCCAGCTCCTTCATCCCCTTCTCCAGAGTAGACATGAAGTCACGACCTCCGATCAGCTTCTCCATTGCCTCCACGATAACGGTCATTGCCTTCGGTTCATTGCGGTCCAGCGCTTCCGTTACAACAAACTGCGTCGCCTTTTGCAGTGCCTGCTGCTCCATCTGAGACATATTGTCCCGCATCTTCTGTCGTTCCGCTTTCACTCGTTCTTTCACTTTTTCACTGTATTCATCCCAGCGAAGGCGTCCCTTTGCCAGTCGTTCCTTCACGTCCTGCTTTGCGACCGTCCAACGCTCTTCCATCTCCTGACGCAATTCCTCTCTTTTAGCCATTACTCTCCCCTTTCATCTGTTCCGAAATTTCGCAGAAAAAGTCCGTATACGACCGGAAATAAAATGCTCGTAAAAATGCCATATTCCGTTCCCTTAATTCCTCAGCGGAAAGACTTGAAAATGCTTCCGATGTCCGCTCCAGGAAGGCATGCCAGTTAAGCACAAAGTCCTCGTATTCCTTCCCCTCCGGAACCTGTACCCATTTCTTCACCTTGATCTTCGTGCGAGCCTTGTTCTTACACTCATCTCCCTGAAGGAAATAACGAATCGCTCCGTTCTCATACACTCTCCCCAGAGGAAACAGTCTACAAATGCCCGGTCGTTCCGCATGAATTGCGCATCGCCCCTCTTCCGTTAGAAACGAGCAGCAGTTCCCCTGCTCCTTCATTCGAAGATACGGTAAAATCAGGTAGCCCTTCATCCCCAATTGAATCTCAAATCCAATCATCTGTTCAAAGGTCTTTCCGGTTACTCTCTTAAGTCGCACGATATCATACGGATCCAAAGTAATCGAATCTCCCATGCCATGGCAACAGTCACTACAGCCCTTGCAATCACCGCAATCCGCCTTCACCATGTCATTTGGCCCGAAGGTCATCATTTTCTCCCCATTTTGTTCTAACATCATTATCTCACTTTCCATGGTACAAAAATGCCCCATCATCCGTTTATCGAATATCGGGGCATTTTGTTCCTATTCATTTTCTATCTGTTTGTTGCCGGAAGCATTCTCAAGTAAATGTTGTTCCTGCATCTCCCGATATTCCGCTGCCAGTTTTCGCTGAATCCGAATATCATTTCCAATGATAATAAACGCGGTCAGAAGAATAATAAAATAAAAATTCATCACGCGGGTTAACAGCGTTGCGAGACGAATCATATGCATCGGATAAATGCCCTCAAAAATCGCAATGAACGCCCCCTCACTCGCCCCTACCGCGCCCGGAAGCGGAATGGCCGAAACGGTTGCGAATACGAGTGCCTGCAAGGTAAACAGAAGGAACATGGATTCCTTGTGGAAGCCCAGTGCCCGATATGCCCAGAAAGCAATCGAATAGTAAAATAAAAACTGCACAAAGGTCAACAAAACGACACGAACCACCATTCGCGGGTGATCTTTCAGATACTGTGCGCTGTCTTTATATTTTGAAAATCCATACTCGATTTTTGCCATCAGCCTATCAGCTTTTTTTACGCGGAAGAAGCGTAGGATTCGCATGATACCACGGGCCATTTTCATCGCCATTCGCTCCGAATATACGCCAATTAAAATCAAAGCAAAGCAGGCGATATTCACACAGATTCCGATGATGAAGAAGAGAATCACCCCGGGACGGTCATGAAGTCCGATCACATTTGAAAAATAACCAATAAAACCAAAGGTAATGGTTGTCGCCTGGTATCCAATCAGATTCAGAAGCAGTGCCAGCGTGGCAACCCCGACCGGAATTCCATCCTTATGCATGTAATAAATCTCCATTGGCTGTCCACCGGTTGCCGCCGGCGTAATACCGCTGAAAAATGCGCCACTAAGCGTATATCGGAAGCTCCGCAGCAAATGCACCGGATGTCCGAGTGCGCGCAGGCTCATATTCAGATTCACCGACTCAATAAAATGATACAGCAAAATGGACGCAAAGCCAATCAGTAGGTATTTCTTGATAGAAAAGCGAATGACACCATACAGCTCCTTCGGATTCTGACCTCGAAACAACATGAACATCGTTAATGCAATTAACCCAAAAAAGAGTAACAGGTTACGCACCAGATTACTCTTTGGTTTTGTGTTGTCTTTAATAATATGTACTCCCATTCACACTCACCAATCCTTTTATTTCCCGAAAGGATTATAGCATATTCGAATAGGATATGGGAATACTATTTTTTATTTTTCGTTGAACTGTGGTCCCCAAACCTCTGCATCAGGGTGTGTTCTGTCAGCTTCTGTTTCAAATGGGTATTCCACGCCCATATACACACGCAGAGAATCCATCCAGCCCATCATGCGTAAGGTTTCGGCCCATGGCATCTCCGGTGTTTCAAGTTTTCCGGCAAGGATTGCATTTTTCGAAGATAAAACTTCATATTCATAACCGTTTACCATCATTTTCACCGGAATCTCGCGAAGAAGTTCCCCCTCCGGATTACAGATACGAATATATTCCGGTACATTGATCGGGCCAAATTCCATATCCCCCTTGCTTCCCACAATCCGGCAATAATTGGACATGCAATCGACAAAGGACGCCTTGCAACGTGCCGTCGTTCCGTTCGGATACGTAAACGTTACTACTTCGGTCGCATCCACTCCCGACTCATGCTTTGTAACATCTACCTCTACGCGGGTAATCTCAGTTCCAAGAAACATCGCCGGCATCGTAATGGAATATACGCCTAGGTCCAAAAGCGCCCCGCCGGCAAGCGCCGGATTCACCATACGCTCCACTCCCGGAATCGGCACGGAAAAATCAGACTCCAGATAATGAACCGTACCAAGTTCACCGGACGAAAGAATCCCCTTAATCTCCTCCACAACCGGCATGTATCGTGTCCACATCGCCTCTGCGAGAAAGATGCCCCTATCCTTCGCGATTCGAATCAGCTCCTCACTCTGTGCTCTGTTTCCGCAAAATGCCTTCTCTACCAGACAGTTTCTTCCCATCTCCAAGCATAGCTTCGTGTTCGCAAAATGCTCCGAATGCGGTGTGGCAACGTAAATCAGATCAATCGCCTCGTCCGCTACCAGTTCCTCGTAAGAACCATACGCCTTCTCAAATCCAAATTTCTTAGCAAATGCTTCCGCCTTCGCCAGGCTTCTGGACCCAACCGCATACATCGTAACTTCATCGGAAATGCCCTTAAGCGCCTCTGCCATACTCCCCGCAATATTTCCTGCTCCTAAAATCGCTATGTTAAAATGCTTCCCCATAAACCAGTCTCCTTGTTGACGCCCTTATATCGAGCCTATATCGACTCTTATTATAGCATAATTCGAATGACCGAACACTGAAAAAACATCCAAAAAGTAGCAAAAAACGCCTCCGTTTCGGGAGACGTTTTCTCTATCGCTAGTTTTCAAATTCCTGATAAAACTTTTGAAGTTCATAAAATGCCGGCTTATCTGCCATTTATTCTCCCTTATAGGAAAGAAATACGCCGATGAACAGCGATATGGTCGCCACAATAAACAAAAACATTGCGATTCCCGGGGTCACCTTCATTGTACCCGATCCGAAATAGGAATTCATACCTGATATCATATCCTGAGCCTCATTAAAGTTCTTCACAAGATAATAAATCTGTCTTACCAAACCGATTCCTACAATAATCATAAACCACTTCTGGTCAACCCAAATGGAAAGCCAGTAGAAAATGATAATGGCGGCAATTGCCACGTAATTCCACGTGTTGTCCTTCCAATAAATATTCCCCGAATCGCTATACCCCATATAACTGTACGAAAGGTTAACAACCGGAAAATAGAGAGAGGCAATCAGCAAAATGCTCCCCACGATTCCACACGTCTTTGGTGACAAGATATTAATCTCGACACTGTCTCCATAACTACTATACATCTTTTTTCCCACCCTTTGTTTTTTTTATTTTTTAGCGAAGATGTTCGCTAAAATTGCTCCTGAAATATTGTGCCATACCGAGAAAATCGCTCCCGGCACGGTTGCCATCGCGAGGTTCGGGAACGCATTTCCCGCAAGCGATGTTGCAAGACCGGAATTCTGCATTCCGATTTCAATTGCCAGCGCTTTCTTCTTTGGAATCGGAAGCTTTAGCGCTACTCCCAACAGATAACCACAGGCATATCCACTAAGGTTATGCAAAATAACAACCACAAACACGATAGCGCCGGTTGCCAAAATCTTTTCCGAATTATGCGAAACCACAGACGCAACAATCAAAGTGATTGCCAGAACCGAAACGGCAGGCAAGACGGTGATAGCTTTCTTTGTATATTTCCCAAAATACTTATTTATGATAAACCCAAGCAGAATCGGGATGATCACGACTTCAATGATCGATATAAACATGCTCATCACATCTACATGGACTGTTGTCTTCAGTAACAGATACGTAATGGCCGGTGTCAGTAACGGCGCGAGCAATGTATTCACAGCGGTCATCCCGACCGAAAGAGGCACATCACCTTTGCTAAGATAGGTCATAACATTGCTTGAGGTGCCTCCCGGACACGTTCCAACCAGGATAACACCAACCAACAGGCCGGCCTCCAAACCAAACAGCTTTCCGATGGCAAATGCCAACAAAGGCATTATCGTAAACTGCGCCAGACATCCAACCAGAATGTCCTTCGGTCTTGTAAATACGATTTTAAAATCCTCAAAATTAAGCGTCAAGCCCATGCCGAACATGACAAGCATCAGCAAATAATTGATCCACGACACTTCAATCCATAAGCAGGTCTTTGGAACAAACAAGGCCAGTGCCGCGACGACAAGCACAAGAAACGCCATATATTTTCCCAGAAACTGAGAAATCCTTTCCACTATCTTCATTGGAGCCTCCGTATGATTCTTTTTACATTCTTGCCAATGTCAATTCATCTTCCATCGAAAAATCAATGGATTCATACTTATCGAGCCGCTTTTTCTGCTCTTTTTCAATTTCAAACAATTCATAAAGAACATCATCCGGCTCATAATCATCATAGTTGGTTCCATGAAGGTTATCGAGCATCTCATTCTGCCTTAGCAGATTCGAGGAAACAACAGATTCGCCTCCGCAAATGCTCTCCTCCGACAGATTTGGTCCAAGCGCACGAACGGAATCATATGATTCTGTCAGGGAAAGCTCGTCCATCTTATCCTGATGCTCCATGCGATACATCGCATAGGCTCCGTCCTGCCCATTGAGTGAGTCACAGTCCCCATGACACAGATACGACAAAAGCTCGATAGCTGCCGGAAGATTTTGATACTTCGGCAGAAGAATGTCCTGTTTCAGATAGGAATCCAGCAGTTCCTTTGTTTCAGCCTCACGGCGTTCGTAAAACTCAAGCTGTTTTTTTGCCGTTTGAATCTCATCAGCATAATTCTCCTCCGCCTGCTTGCGAATCTTCTTGAGCTCCTGCTCTTGTTTCCCTTTTGACATCTCCTTACACACAAAGGAAATCACAACGATTCCAAACAGCATCATAAGCAGACTGATAAAGGCGAAAACACCGCCGCAGGTCATCATCCCGATTCCCATAGTGCACCAAAGCACACCAAATATGATAGCCGGAATCATCTCGGCAGTAAATTTAAATCCTGTCTCTTGCGTCTGAAGATTCCCACCCCTTTTGTACCAATCAATCAGCCTCTTGGTATGTTCTGCGCGTTTCTGATAAAACAGTTTTCTCTGAAATGCCATAACCACTTCCTGCAGATATCGCACAATCATATCTTTGCCCATAGCCGCTCTCCTCTGATTATTACTCGCAAATGCCCAAAAACGCTTCCAAGAAGCGGATAATACTTCTTAAAACTCCGGCATTTTTTCTGTCTTTATTCATATCATCTTTCATCATCATTTTCAATCCCCCTAAAGAAAGCAGGTTTGCCTAAGTAAATGCATTTTACCATATGTCTCATCTCTTGTCAATATGTTTTACCATGCGCAAATACGAATGAAAGGCAGAATTAAAAAAGGCGGGGCCTAAAAGCCACCGCCTGCATAAGAACCATTTACAATTTGGGTTCTAGTTTTCTGATTGTTTCTCCCTGATTTCCTGGAGAACCTTACGCCGGATACGTTCATAAATATATTGATACTCCTCTTTTTGAGAGAGTCCCATATTTTCTGTTCCGTTTGGAAACACTTCTTCTATGCTCGAATGAATTTCATAATGCTTAGCCAATGCTCCAATCAGCAATATTTCTTTGATTTTATACTCGGAAAAATCAACATATTCAGCTATGATTTTCTGTGCTTCTTCGCTCTCAATTCCATTGTCCAGTCCGGAAGAGATTCCAATACTATTAAGGTCACCGATTTCCCTCAAAATTAAGTCGTATGCGTATTCGCGGACACTCTGCTCATACAGAACAAATTCGGCATTCTCTTCCATTTTCTGTATCCATTCACGTTCAAGAACAAGCGAATTCACACCATACTGTTCATTTTCACGCATTTTGAACAAGTAAGAATACGCTTCTTTTGCAGAATATATTCCCTCACACTCTAATTCGTTGACATTTGGCCCCGGTTCGTATGTTCTTATACTTTGAACTTCAATGCAGACATAATCCACATTCTCCGACACCGACGGAATCGTTCCCATCTCGGGCATGCTTAAAGTAATCTCATCGTCCACTTTTTTTCCAATGAGTGCCTGCTCAATCTCTCTCGAATACAAATCAGAACCGACCAGGAGAAATAATTCCTTCTGCTCTATACATTCGCCGTCCTCAGAATACCATTTGGACAAAACGGTGCAAAATGAATCCGCCTGAACCTCATCCTGCTCCTTATATGTATAATAGTCATGAAGAATCTGATCCCTACACTCTTTTGTAACGTATTCATAATCGATTGTAATGTCCGGAGCTTCAATTGCTTCAATTGCATCGAAATCAACCGTTGTAAGATCATTTTGCCCGAGTGCCAAAAAATGAATATATCGTGCGACGGACTCCTCCAAGTCACAGGAGGAATCTATATTAATGTTAGTCGGGTCACCGTCCGACGGTGCCGCGCTTGTAATCTCAGAAGGAGCAGTACTTTGAGCCCCGGTATAATCGGACTTCTCGACCTGTCCGCACCCAACAAGCAGACATAAGCAAAGCGCGCACCAAAGCAACATTTTACTTCTCATATCGAACCCTCACTTTCGCTAATAGGAAAATGCTCCAAAGTATGTCACTATCATTCCGTATTTACTGAAGAAACAGGTTGTTCCGCTTCCTCCCGTAACAATTCCGGCCACTTGACCATAGCCACCTGAGTTCAGCGGTATCATGTAGGCAATGCCACCACTATCACCATGATCAGACGTAATTGTTGCTTTGGTAAGACAGTTTATGAGAATTGTTCCCCCGCTGCTCGTTGTAAAATACGCATTTGCATTCGCATCGGTTACAATGCCGCTGGTTAAAAAGGTACGGAAACCTCCTTTATAGATGCGACCATCCAAAGGAACCTGTGCTATGGTCCCGGAGATTGGAATTCCATATCCACCGGTTCCGGTAGAATTCGAATACTTGCATCTGTTTACTACCGTATATTCCGAATTTGTAATCTCTACAAAGGATACATCTCCCTTGGATTGGTTATAATACATTCTTCCTCGGACAACTCCAATCACAAAGTTCGGAGTCGCAGATGTAGTTGCATAAACCGTAGTATAGGGTGGCAAACCATGCCCGCAGGTTACGAAGCCCTCACAAAGGCTTCCACCATAAGGATATTTTGCGCGGTATCCCAAACTCATTCCGAGCCAGCCCTGATTTGTGTCATAGGTACACAGCTGACCTCCCGGATAAATCGAGGTAGAATACTGTGAATAAATCTCAAAAGCATAGTCCGGTTCATAGGTTACCATAACCGAATCCCCTATATACTCCTTAAATAAGCATACCAGGTGCTCCATATCCTCGCCTTGCGTCATTGCAAATCGAACGATAAGCTTTTGCTCCTTTTCATCCAGGCTTGGAAGAGGATAATGTGACATAAGCTCCAATTCATCACCCTGGAGCTCCCCTTTATTCATACGCTCCAGCAAATCACCAATATTGCATAAGAGTTTCTGCATGAACATGTCCAAATCTGAATACGTAACACGTCCCGCTTCCACACGGATATATTCACTCCATCCTGCCTCATTGATTTCACTTTTGGCTTTTTCCATATAATCCGGCAAAATCAATACAACATAAGAGAAACCATCCACATACATTCCACAATACCCGGACGCAATTGCACTTTCATTATTGTCCAACGTATCCTGTAACCATCCTAACGGAGTTTCCGTGTTCTGCGCCATGGAATCCGTCTTATTATCGGATTCCGAATAATTCTGCTTAAGTAAAGCCGTTATTTCTTCCACACAGGTTTTCTTATTATACAAGGGAGTTTCACTTAGTAACGGATACTGTTCGTAGATAACAAGCGGCTCCACAACATAATCGCACTGTGGATAATCTCCGATATACTTCTTAAATAACATGACAACGTGCTCGAATTCATCCTTGCCCTCTACATCAAGGTATACGGTAATCCGATTGTATTTTACCGACCACCTCGGATAGGAATCCAACAAAACAAGAATATCATCATCTGCAGTTCCTGCATCTCTTTGATTTTTGAGCACAAGCAAATGATCCGATATTTGATCAGCTACCTTTAAATTTTCCTTTTCCGTATACTGACCTTCCAGCAGAATAAATCTTCCATCAGTTGCATTCTGCGTAATGTAATCCTCTACCTCTTCCATATATTCGGGCAGAATATACACGACAGTCGCATTCTTTGTCCGATCGAGGTGAACTCCTCCATAGCTTTGCGCAATCACATTATTTCCCTGCTCTGCCTGCTCCATAATCCATATAGCAGCATCCTCCCATCCGTCGCCGATTTCAATGGTAACAACACCATCCTTTGCTTTAACAGAATGATACATCCATATCCACGAAAAGCTAATAATCACTACCATACCAACAAATGCTGCTACAAACAGTTTATTTTTCTTCGTGTTGTCTTTCATATAGAACCTCCTTCCATTCCCTACATCTAGGTTCAATTGTCGTTGCTTTCGCAGCTTCGATAATTGTTTTTTTGTCCGGTTGCACTTTTTTCTCTGCTACATTCTTCCCGTCGGCCAATACCATAACCCGTCCGGTTCGAAGAATAAGCAAACATGCGATAATTGCAATCATCCCAATACAGAGAATCAGGTATTGGGTCCCTCCGAAGCCTTTTGTAGTCTTAATGGTTGCCGGTTCAACATAATTTGGAACTGTTGGACTTGCGACATCTCCACCACCAATCGGCAAGTCATATTCATTGTAAATCGGTTTCTCCCCCGCAAGATCCCCCTCTGTAATTTCTTCTTCTGATAAAGCATCATTTTCATACTCTTCACCGGCGCAAATGCCAACAAATAAAAGCATCACAACCATAAAAATCAGACATACTCTTACATTCCTCTTCATTTCTTTATACCTCCAAAATCTTTTGTAAGCTTTTCACTGCACATTTGTAGCGATGAAAAGCAGTCCCACTGGTTATTCCTACAACCTTCGCTATGTTCCGAAAGGGCATCCCACCATTTACATGAAGTGTAAATACCATTCGTTCTTCCATCGAAAGCATAGACAGCGCCTGCTCGATATCCATTCGCTTTTCAAGCGCACAAGTGCTTCGTGACCGAATTGGCGGAACCTTTCCGACAGTAACCTCCCACTTACTTTTTCGCAAGTGATTAATGGCACCATGATAGGCCATCTGGAAAACATATGCACGAAGGTTGCGAATATTCTCTTTTTTCTCGCGATACAGCCTCAAAAACACATCCTGCATAACATCCTCCGCCAGCTCGGCATTTTGCAATACACGAAAGCAAATGACATACACCGGCTTCGACAGTTCCGTGTACAGGTCAGAGAAACAATCCTGATTTCCAGCCAGATATTCGCGATACATCTGATTAACGTCCATGATTTCTCCTCATTCAATTTTCCCGTCCACGATGTTC
>DCGJ01000177.1:0-460 GCA_002315495.1 Lachnoclostridium sp. UBA1781
CCAGAACGGTAGCGTGCGGAAGCATTTCCCCGGAGGCACAAAGACTGATTGATGTCACAAAACAGAGCTTCTTTAAAGGAATAAAACTTGCAAAAGAAGGCAATCACCTGTATGATATAAGTGCAGCCATTGAAGATTACGTTGTTGCGAACGGCTATACGTGCGTAAGAGATTTGGTGGGACACGGAATTGGTGCGAATTTGCACGAGGACCCGTCCATCCCGAATTTTCGTCAGCATAAGCGCGGACTCCGCCTGCAGGCCGGTATGACCTTGGCAATTGAGCCGATGGTAAATGCCGGACAATATGAAGTCAACGTACTTGGTGATGACTGGACCGTTGTTACAAGAGATGGTTCGTTATCCGCTCATTACGAGAATACCGTATTGATTACGGAAGGCGAGCCGGAGATTCTTTCCATCGAAAGAGAATAATATGCACCCGGGAGACCGGGACCAAC
>DCGJ01000177.1:541-3756 GCA_002315495.1 Lachnoclostridium sp. UBA1781
AACTTCCGAATGCCATGTTCCAGGTAGAACTTGAGAACGGTCATAAGGTATTGGCACACATCAGTGGCAAGCTTCGTACGAACTACATTAAGATTGTTCCGGGCGATAAGGTTAAGCTGGAACTTTCTCCATATGATCTGACCAAGGGTAGAATTGTTTGGAGAGATAAGTAAGCTCACGAGCCGAACGATACGGGAGATATGGGATAAGCCCATATCTCCCTTTTTATGTCTGAGGGGCTGTTTCTTTGCAAGAAAGCAATTTCCCTTCTTATAATAGAAGAAAAAACTTTTGAAAATGCACATTTTTTCGAAAATTCCCACTTGCAATTTGCAAAACGTGATGATATAGTAGTAAACGGACTTTTTTTGAAGAAAGGAGAGAATACCATGAAAGTAAGATCTTCAGTAAAGCCAATTTGCGAAAAGTGCAAAATCATTAAGAGAAAGGGCAGTATCATGGTTATCTGTGAGAACCCTAAACACAAACAGAGACAAGGCTAATCCAACAAGCTTAATTTTGTTGTTTCGAAATTGAGTGTTTGTTGTGATACTCATAATAGAAATAGCACTTGCTTTTTGTGTTGCAATCGTCCCTTCGGGTGAAGGGCTGTCCTGCGCACTTCGCGGGACCAAAATTGTGATATCGTGGCCAAAGAGTGCCAAGCAACGATAGGCAACTTCGGCTAAGTCGGTAGTCATTATATGCCGGCTTGCGGTTCTGATGTAATCAGACTGTCACGGTTTAAAGCGGCTGACCCGGGAATCACAACCGGGACGGAGCGAAAGCTCCAAAGTTAGGGCATTTGCCCATGAGCGAAAGCTCGAATTTATTTATTAACGGAGGTTAAAAGACACATGGCTCGTATCAGTGGTGTAGATTTACCAAGAGAGAAGCGTGTAGAGATCGGACTTACCTATATCTATGGTATCGGTAGAGTAAGTGCGACTCGCATCTTGGCTCAGGCTGAAGTTAATCCGGACACTCGTTGTCGTGATTTGACGGATGATGAAGTCAAGAGAATTGCAGCTGTCATTGATGAAACAATGACTGTAGAAGGTGATCTCAGAAGAGAGACCGCTATTAACATTAAGAGACTTCAGGAGATTGGATGCTACAGAGGTATCCGTCACAGAAAGGGTCTCCCTGTTCGTGGTCAGAAGACCAAGACCAATGCTAGAACACGTAAGGGTCCTAAGCGTACTGTTGCTAACAAGAAGAAGTAATAGACAGAATTTTAGTTAAACTATTTTAGGAGGTTTAGTGATGGCTAAGAAATTAGTTGCAGCTAAAAAGGGAGCTAAGAAGCGTGTTAAGAAGAACGTTGACCGCGGTCAGGCACACATTCAGTCTTCCTTCAATAATACAATTGTTACCTTGACTGATGCAGAAGGTAACGCAATCTCTTGGGCAAGTGCCGGCGGCCTTGGCTTTAGAGGTTCCAGAAAGTCCACCCCATATGCAGCTCAGATGGCAGCAGAGACCGCTGCTAAGGCAGCAGTTCCTCACGGTTTGAAGTCCGTTGACGTTATGGTTAAGGGACCGGGTTCCGGTAGAGAAGCAGCTATCCGTGCTCTTCAGGCATGTGGTATTGAAGTAACCAGCATTAAGGACGTTACCCCGGTTCCGCACAATGGTTGCAGACCGCCGAAGCGTCGTAGAGTCTAATAAGGGAGGTAATTGAATCATGGCTAGAGAAATGGGTCCTGTATTAAAGAGATGCAGATCATTAGGTATTGAGCCTTCCGTATTGGGTATTGATAAGAAGTCCAACAGAAAGGCAAGAATGGGCAAGAAGGTAAGTGAATACGGCATGCAGCTTAAGGAAAAGCAGAAGGCTAAGTTCATCTACGGCGTTCTTGAGAAGCCTTTCCGTAACAACTTCGAGAAGGCAAAGAAGATGAAGATTGGTACTACCGGTGAGAACCTTATGGTAATCCTGGAGACCAGACTTGATAACGTTGTTTATCGTATGGGTTTTGCTAGAACTCGTGTTGAGGCTAGACAGATCGTTGACCATAAGCATGTTCTTGTAAATGGCAAGACTGTTAACATTCCGTCCTACAGCGTAAAGCCGGGCGATGTAATCAGCATCAGCGAAAAGGCAAAGACAAAGGCAGCACAGAGATTTAAGGATGTACTTGCAGCTACTTCCGGTCGTTTGATCCCAGGTTGGATCGAGGCTGACGCTGAAGCTCTTTCCGGTACCGTTAAGGAATATCCTGCTCCAGAGCAGTATGCAGATATCCCTGTAAATGCAGTGCTGATTGTCGAGTTGTACTCCAAGTAATAGGGGGAACCTCATTTTAATCCTAGAGGAGGGTCGCACATGTTTGATTTTGAAAAGCCAAGAATTGAAATCGTTGAGATTTCTGAGGACAATAAATACGGACGTTTCGTTTGTGAGCCGCTGGAAAGAGGCTACGGTACTACTTTGGGCAACTCCCTTAGAAGAATTATGCTTTCCTCTTTGCCGGGTGCTGCAGTTAGTCAGATTAAGATTGACGGCGTAGTACATGAGTTCTCCAGCATTCCAGGCGTAATGGAAGACGTAACCGAAATCATCATGAATATCAAGAGCCTTGCTATTAAGAATAGCAGCGAGTCCAATGAGCCGAAGGTTGCTTATATTGAATTTGCAGGCGAGGGTGTTGTTACCGCAGCTGATATTCATGTAGATCCGGACATCGAGATCCTGAATCCGGAGCAGGTTATTGCTAACCTGAATGGTGGTCCGGACAGCACGCTCTACATGGAGCTTACGATCACCAAGGGTAGAGGTTACATCAGTGCAGATAAGAACAAGAGAGACGATTTGCCAATCGGCGTTATCTCTGTTGACTCCATCTACACTCCTGTTGAGCGTGTAAACCTCACGGTTGAGAACACTCGTGTAGGTCAGGTTACTGACTACGACAAGCTCACCTTGGACGTATATACTAACGGAACTCTTGCTCCGGACGAAGCAGTATCTCTTGCTGCAAAGGTTCTGAGCGAGCATTTGAATTCTTTCATCGATTTGTCTGAGAGTGCTAAGACTGCAGAAGTTATGGCAGAAGGAACCAGCAACGAGAAGGAAAAGGCTCTTGAGATGAATATCGATGAGCTTGAGCTTTCCGTTCGTTCTTATAACTGTCTTAAGAGAGCAGGCATTAACACTGTAGAAGAGTTGTGCAGTAAGACTTCTGATGATATGATGAAGGTTCGTAACCTTG
>DCGJ01000177.1:3763-8829 GCA_002315495.1 Lachnoclostridium sp. UBA1781
ACCTTGGTCGTAAGTCTTTAGAAGAGGTTCTCGCAAAGTTGAAGGAACTCGGATTATCTTTGAATTTGAGCGAAGAGTAGGATTACTCCGATAACTTCGTAATGACACATAACTAGATGCCGCGGCCATGCGGCAGAGTGGAGGTTAAAAATGGCAGGTTATAGAAAACTTGGTAGAACCGCAAGTCAGAGAAAGGCATTGCTCCGGAACCAGGTAACCGCTCTCTTGTTCAACGGCAAGATGGTTACCACCGAATCCAAGGCTAAAGAAATTCGCAGCATTGCTGAGAAGTACATCACACTTGCAGTTAAGGAAAAGGATAACTATGAAACCGTAACCGTTAAGGCTAAGGTTGCACAGAAGGATAAGGACGGCAAGCGCGTTAAGGAAGTCGTTAATGGTAAGAAGGTAGACGTATTTACCGAAGTTGAGAAGACCATTAAGAAGGATAACCCATCCAGACTTCATGCTAGAAGACAGATGGAAGCTTACTTCTATCCGGTAAAGAAGGTTGATCCTACCGTTAAGGGTAAGAAGGCCGTTAAGGAAGCTGATCTTGTTGCAAAGATGTTTGATGAGATTGCTCCTAAGTATGCAGATCGCAAGGGTGGCTACACCAGAATCGTTAAGATTGGTCAGCGTAAGGGCGATGCAGCAATGGAAGTATTGATTGAGTTAGTTTAATCAAGCGATATGAGCAGCGTAGAGAATTCTACGCTGCTTTTTTGTAAAAATGGGAAAGGAGGTAGAACCATGGGAATCATTACAACCGATCAACTTGTTCATGAATACATTCGTCGCGATGAAAATGGTGATGAAATCGGACGCGAGCAGGCACTTCGAGGGGTGTCCATTGATATTCCGGCAGGAAGCTTTATTGCCGTGCTTGGTGCAAACGGTTCCGGAAAGTCTACCTTCGCCAAGCATTTGAATGCATTATTGAATCCAACCTCAGGTACCGTTATTGTAAATGGCCTGGACACCCGCAAGGAAGAAAATCAGTGGGACATTCGCAAATCTGCCGGAATGGTATTTCAAAACCCGGACAATCAGATTGTTGCAACCGTTGTGGAGGAGGATGTCGCATTTGGCCCGGAGAACCTCGGAGTGAAGCAGGAGGAGCTTCAGGGACGTGTCGACGAAGCCTTAAAGAAGGTTGGTATGTTCGAGTACCGCTATCATTCGCCGAACCGTCTTTCGGGCGGACAGAAGCAGCGTGTAGCGGTTGCGGGCATTATGGCGATGCGCCCGTCCTGTATTATTATGGATGAGCCGACGGCGATGCTTGATCCGAACGGACGCAAGGAGGTCATTGATACGGTTCACCAGCTGAACAAGGAGGAGGGCATTACCGTCATCCTCATCACCCATTATATGGATGAGGTTGTCGGAGCGGATTATATTTATGTCATGGACCATGGGGAAGTGGCCATGGAGGGCACTCCGCGTGAAATCTTTACCCATGTGAAGGAACTATCTGACATTCGTCTGTCCGTTCCGTGTGCGACCGAGCTTTGCCACCGTTTGCGGGAGGCAGGCATTTCCATGGAACTCTCCGGCGTATTAACCTCGAAGGATTTTGTAAATGCTTACAGAAACACGCATTTTACTGATTTGTCGAAGGAATCGATAAAGAACCCGAACTCTGCGGAAAATGCGCTGAAATCGCCGAATACTGTGCGTGAAGAGGGCGCAAGTGGGGATGGGGAGCACTTAGATAATAATGAAGTGCTCTTAGAATTGCAAAATGTGTGCTACACCTATTCCGAAGGCACCACCTACGAGAAGAAGGCCTTAAAGAATATGAATCTGAAGATTCATGAGGGAGAGTTTGTGGGCTTAATCGGACATACCGGTTCCGGCAAATCCACCCTGATTCAGCACCTGAACGGACTCGTAAAGCCAACATCCGGTAAAGTGATGTTTAAGGGAGAGGATATTCACGGTGAGAAGTACTCGAAAAAGGCACTTCGCAGCAATGTGGGGCTGGTGTTTCAGTATCCGGAATACCAGTTGTTTGAGGCAACGGTACTAAAGGATGTATGCTTTGGTCCGAAGAATCTTGGTCTGTCTCAGGAGGAAGCCGAGAAAAAGGCGAAGGAGGCCTTGGCCTTAGTTCACATCGATGAAACGATGTACAATTCAAACCCTCTTGAGCTTTCCGGCGGACAGAAGCGCCGCGTGGCAATCGCAGGCGTACTGGCGATGAGCCCGAAGGTACTGGTCCTGGATGAACCGACCGCCGGTCTTGATCCGGTTGGACATGACGAGATTTTACAGGAAATCAATCACATCCATGAAGAAACCGGAATGACCGTTGTCCTCGTATCCCATAGTATGGAGGATGTTGCCGAATATGCCGACCGCGTGGTCGTGATGAGTGACGGCGAGTGCAAGCTATACGGAACGCCGCAGCAGGTATTTCGAAATGTTTCGGAGCTGGAGTCGATGGGACTTGCAGCCCCACAGGTTTCTTATATTATGCAAATGCTCCACGCCGAAGGCTTGGCAAAGGAAGCATTTGCGATTACCTTGGATCAGGCGGTCAACGCCCTTCTTTCTGAAAGGAGGGAAACGCGATGATTCGTGATATAACCATTGGACAATACTACCCGGTGGATTCCGTGATTCATCGACTGGACCCACGTACCAAGCTTTTTGGCACACTGGTTTATATTGTCAGTCTGTTTTGCTTCGATAATTTCCTTGGTTTTGTGGCTGCTGCCGCATTTTTCGCGGGGATTGTTATCCTGTCAAAGGTACCGTTTTCCTATATCTGTCGAGGGTTGCGGCCAATCATCATTTTGTTGATGTTTACGGTGTTGTTTAATATCTTCTTTACACCGGGGCGCATATTGTTGCAGTGGAAGTTTATCAAGATTACCTATGAGGGTTTGTATCGGGCCGGATTCATGGGAGTTCGATTAATCCTACTGATTCTTGGCTCATCCATGATGACCTTTACAACAACGCCGACGCAGTTGACTGACGGACTTGAACGGGCGATGTCACCGCTTAAAATCGTCCGATTTCCGGTGCATGACATTGCCATGATGATGTCGATTGCGCTTCGTTTTATTCCGATTTTGCTCGAGGAAACGGATAAGATTATGAAGGCGCAGCAGGCCCGTGGAGCTGATTTCGAAACCGGAAATATCTTTCATAGAGCGAAGGCTTTGATTCCGATTTTTATTCCGCTTCTGGTGTCGGCTTTTCGCCGCGCGTTTGACCTCGCGATGGCGATGGAGGCGCGTTGTTATCGCGGAGACAAGGGACGCACGAAGCTTCACCCGCTTCGTTATAAGTTTCGGGATGGGATAGCCTATCTGTATTTTGCCGTATATATAGCGGTTATCATTTTGCTTAGAAAATGGATCTAAAGCCTTCAAAGCAAAGTTTTTTTTCATAATAATGGATGGACATCCGGGAAGGAGAACCTTGTGAAGAGAATTAAACTCACGATTGCTTACGATGGAACGAATTATTCCGGCTGGCAGATGCAAAACAATGCAAAAACAGTGGAAGAGACGCTGGCAAATGCGCTATCCACGCTACTTCACGAGGAAGTTTCCCTGATTGGTGCCAGTCGTACGGACGCAGGAGTGCATGCTCTGGGAAATGTGGCCGCATTTGACACCGAAAGCCCGATTCCGCCGGAGAAAATCTGTTACGCGGTGAATTCCTTTTTGCCGGAGGACATTCGTGTTGTAAAAAGCGAGGAGGTCGGAGAGGATTTTCACCCGCGATTTGGGGCGCATAACAAGTGCTACGAATATCTCGTAAGTTATGGCGCGTTTGAGAATCCGATGGAGCGTCTGTACAGTTATCACATTCGCAAAATGCCGAATATCGATGCCATGAAGGAAGCCGCAACGTACATTGTGGGTGAGCATGACTTCGAAAGCTTCTGTGCGGCGGGTGCGCAGGTGGTTAGTAAAGTTCGCACCGTGTATTCCCTGGATGTGCTTCCTGAGGAGAGTGGTCTTGTGATTCGAATTACCGGAAACGGTTTTCTGTACAATATGGTTCGGATTATTGCCGGAACCCTTTTGAAAGTAGGGGAGGGCGCAATCGAACCAGAGACTGTGAAAGACATTATCGATGCCAAAAATCGAGAAAAGGCCGGACCGACGGCACCTGCGAAGGGACTTCGACTGGTCTGGATAGAGTATGATGATAAAAAATAAAGGTACATATGTGGAAAATGCGGCACTGAATGGCAAAAACTACATGTGCGAGGTGAGAAAACGCAAATTTTTTCTTGACAGGAGCATTTTCCTTATCTATAATGCAACAGGTGACTGCGCAAAAGTGCGCGGTTTAGAATAATGAAAATGGAGGTTCATACCTATGAAGAGTTATATGGCTACTGCAGAAGGTGTTGAAAGAAAGTGGTATGTTGTTGACGCTGAAGGCCAGACCCTTGGTCGTCTTGCATCCAACGTTGCAACCGTACTTAGAGGAAAGAACAAGCCTACCTTTACCCCTCACATTGATACCGGTGATTATGTAATCATCGTAAATGCTGAGAAGATTAAGGTTACCGGCAAGAAGTTGGATCAGAAGATTTACTTCAGCCATTCCGATTATCCGGGCGGTGTTCGTGAGACCTCTTTGAGAGATATGATTGCTAAGAAGCCTGTTGATGTTCTTGAAATCGCTGTTAAGGGCATGCTTCCAAAGGGACCTTTGGGAAGAAGCATGATGAACAAGCTTCATGTTTACGCTGGTCCTGAGCACCCACACAAGGCTCAGAATCCGGAAACCTTGACATTCTAATTAACAGAAAGGAGATACAATCATGGCTAAAGCAAAAGCAAGCAATAAGTTTTATGGCACCGGCAGACGTAAGAGCTCCGTTGCTCGTGTATACCTTACTGCAGGTACCGGTAAGATTACCGTTAATAAGAGAGATATTGATAACTACTTCGGTCTTGAGACCCTTAAGGTTATCGTTCGTCAGCCGCTCACTTTGATCAATGCAGCTGATAAGTTCGATGTAGCAGTTACCGTTCGTGGTGGCGGCTTCAGCGGCCAGGCAGGTGCAATCCGTCATGGTATTGCAA
>DCGJ01000177.1:8934-15440 GCA_002315495.1 Lachnoclostridium sp. UBA1781
CGTATGAAGGAAAGAAAGAAGTACGGCTTGAAGGCAGCGAGAAGAGCGCCTCAGTTCAGCAAGCGTTAATCACAGTTCTCAAAGAGATAATCAGCAATTCAATACGATTCATTACACCTCAGGACTTCGGTTCTGGGGTGTTTTTTTAGCGAAGTCAAGTTTCAAAAATATAAATTCTTGACAGTTTTGAAAGTGAAAACTATTATAATTTTAAAACATAAAGATATGCATATAGTCCCTTCGCAATTTATTGGATAAAGGAATAAATCATGGAGAATATGAACGAAAACACAGAGCAACCGATGAATACAAAATCAATGGTGAAGGACCTGACGCAGGGGAGTGTGCCGAAGCTATTGCTTATGTTTGCTGCGCCTCTTTTTATGGCAAATGCGCTGCAGGCCATTTACAATATTGTGGATATGATAGTCGTTGGTCAAGTAATCGGAAAGGATGGTATGTCCGCGGTTGCAACCGGCGGTAATGTACTGAGTATTCTGAACTTTGTTGTTATGGGATTTGCCGGCGCAGGTCAGATTATCATTGCCAGAGCAGTAGGACAGAAGGATAAGGAAACGATCCGGAAAACCATTGGAACTGTGTTTTCTATTCTACTGGTAGCGGCCGTTGTAATGTCGGTCCTTTGCTTTTTTCTAAGAGACTGGCTTCTCAATCTGGTGAACACCCCAAAGGAAGCCTACAACTATACGATGGACTACACCCTCGTTTGTATGGTGGGTCTAATTTTCATTTACGGTTATAACATTGTCAGTGCCATCATGCGTGGTATGGGTGATTCCAAGCGACCATTTATGTTCGTCGGTATCGCTTCGGTAGTGAATATTATTCTGGATATTCTGTTTGTGGCCGTTCTCCACATGGAAGTTATCGGAGCGGCTTTAGCAACGGTTATCGGGCAGGCAATCAGCTTTATCTTCGCAATGATTTACTTCTACAGGCATAAGGAGAGCTTTGGCTTCGATTTTAAACTCACAAGCTTCATTCCGCGTATGGATACGGTTCGGAAGCTTTGCGCGCTCGGTATTCCGATGGCAATTCAGTCGGCTGCGATTTCCGTGTCTATGACCGTTGTTGCCGCCTGGGTCAATTCCTTTGGCGTTGTCGCCTCCGCATGCGCCGGTGTACTCAGCAAGCTGAATATGTTGGTTGGTATCCTGAGTATGTCCCTTACGACTGCGGCGGGTTCTATGGTTGGACAGAACCTGGGGGCAAAGAAATACGACCGAATTCCGAGAATTCTTCTGTGGGCTTCAGGATGCGCTCTCGCGGTTGTATCCGTTTACATTACGATTATGGTAGCATTTCCGGAAACGATGGTTGGCTTGTTTACAGGCGATATGGCGGTGCTTTCCAGTGCGGCTATTATTATCCTTCCAAGTGTTGTAAATGCGTTTGGAGCCGTTACAAGAACCTTCGGCTTCGCAATTATCAATGGTTCCGGTAATTCAAAATTGAATCTTCTGGTTGCTATCATCGACGGTATGATTGCAAGAATCTCGCTTGCGTATATTCTTGGCTGGAAGGTTGGCATGGGGCCGCAGGGGTTCTGGCTCGGCGACGCGATTGCAGGCTTCGTACCGTTTTTGATTGGTGCAGCATTTTACGCTTCGAAGAAGTGGAAGGTAGAATAATTCGGCTAACGGACAAAAATAGGAGGAGCTTATGGAAGAACCGGTATTAAGCGTCATTAATCAAAAAACACAGGAAAAAATCACTTGCAATCGTGACTCCAGGCATAAACACATTCAGATTTATTTTCTTCCAAACCGGGAAATTATCATTGACGGTTCGGAGGATTATGTGTATTCCTACTGGCTGTCCAAGACAAAACTATATGATAAGGCACTCAATTCGGATATTTTTGGTTTGGTAACGAATGGCGTATACGATTATCTGGCTCATGTAACAAACGTCGTGGATAAGCTTGGGGTTTCCTATTGGAAGCTTAGCAAGTGTTTTTCGATTCGGCTGGAAAAGGATAAGGGGGATGCGAATATCCTATGGAAGACTCCCTTCGGCAAAAACTATATGTTGGATGAACGGGAAAATATTGGAAAGAAGATTGCAGATGACTTAGTGACATATTATGAGGAGCTTCAGGCTCGCTGCCGTGATATGGAAGCAAGCCCGAACACCATTTCCATTCTTCACCGGATGGAGGTGGAGGCATCGCTGGCAACGGGTGATGCCGTGCAGCGTTATCAAAAGGTTAACCATCATATGGAGAAGCTTTGGGAGTGGAGTTTTATAAAAGCTTCGGAAAGCGAGAAATTAAGAGAGGCTTATGTATCCGCTTATGAGGTACTTAGTGGTTTATATAACGACTATATGTCTGTGGTGAGATAAAATCAAAGACGGCTGTGGAAAATAACCACAGCCATTTTCTTAATTATTCAATTCGCTAAGCAAAGCGAAACGGTAGCCCTGCTTTTCCAAAAGTGTCAGAACGGCATCCAGTTCATCAGCATTTGACGTACAGTCGTTATGCATAAGCGCGATGGCACCATTGTGATAATAGGTTGCAAAATGATTTGTTACATAGCCCGGTTCCGGCGGATTATCATCGTCGTAATCGCCGTAAGCGATGCTCCAGTACACGGTGGTGTATCCTGCATCCTGTACGAGTGAAAGAAGACGTGGGGTGCATTTTCCACCCGGAGTACGAAAGTACGGATCGACCTCATATCCTGTAATCTGGTAGAAGTATTCTGCCATATCAAAGATTTCGGCTGCAATTTCTTCTACGGATTTGTTTAACAAATTGGTATGGGAAACGGTATGGTTGCACACGAGGTGACCTTCTTCCTTCATTCGCTTGGCGTAGGAAGGACAACCCTCCAGATACATTTTTGTAACGAAGAAGTTGGCCTTGGCATTGTGTGCCTTTAGGGTATCCAGAATCTTTTCTGTCAGATTGGACGGGTATCCGCAGTCGAAGGTAAGGTAGATCACTTTATCGTTCTCGGAAACATTTTTGTCTACGTAAAATGCTCCATAATCGGCAATCCGGAACGGCTCGTAGGAGCCAGACTGTGAATGGTCCTTCATTCGTTTGAAGCTCCAGCCATGTGTATTGCTGTTATCGAGGCTGTCATAGTAGCTCGCATTTGCAATCAATTGCTTGCGGATAGATTCGCATTTTTCAATGGGGTCGGAGATACTGCTCGGAACAATCGGTGCTTTGTGAGCCCCGTTCGCAGTCTCTACGGGAGTTGGAGTAGCAGTCGGTTCTGCAGTTGGGGTGTTGGTTGGTTCCGGAGACGGGGTTACGGTTGGCTCAAAGGTTGGGGGCGCGGTTGGTTCCGGGGTTGCGGTTGGCTCGAACGTTGACGTCAACGTTGGAGCAATCGTAAACGGTTCTTCTGAAATAGGCTTTGCGTTACTCGTAGGTTGCAAAATGGTGTCGGTCATCGTGGTGTTTGTGTTCGGCATGCCAATCACTTTTTACGGTTTTTTGTATTCGCAACCGGAAAACACAACTAAAGCAAGCAGCATGCATCCTACGCATAGAATGTTATGTGTGGTTTTCTTCGTCATATATTCATTCCCCTTTACATCGTTAGTTCGATAAAGCGTTGCACTGTATTTTATCATAGGACCCTGTGAAAAACAAGAAAGATGGACAGTGAATACGACTTGCCATATATGGCGAAAGTGAGATATAAAGCGAAATACGCGTTGAAAATATAAAAAAAATATAAAATTTTAGAAATTGTTAAACAAAACATATTGCGTAAGCGTCATAGTATATAGAAACGAAGAAAGTTGTTGTTTTGAAAATATAATTCTTGATTTGGAGGTGAATGGTATGAAAAGAAACCTGTTGTATTGTATATGTGGGATCGTTGTTGTTTTATTGTTTTTGGTGATTCAAGACAAGTGGAAAATTTCAGGAGTATACGCATTTCAGGAGACGGAAGCGGAAAATAGGCTAAATGAATACGAAATCTGGCTTATGGATATTGATTCAAAAAAGTAATGTCAGAATTTGAAAAATCATATCCGGATGAATATGACTTGTATTCGAAAGTAAAAGGTTCATGTTTATCTTCTACCTATGCAAATTCGGATGTTTCGGATATTTTATCTTTGAGTGAGGAGGAGATTCTTCAATCCGCGATAGAACACAAAAGACTAATATATAGCAGGATGTATAACGAGTACAATCAGGCGTTTTGTGATAAATATAAGATTAACCAATCTAACATATTGTTCTTGAGTTCGTATGCACCATTTGTAATAATTCGAGGAACGAATGAGTTGGGAGAGATAATAAAGGAAGATGCTGATGTTATCTCCATAAATCCATTTGTAAATGAGGCTAGCGTAGTGCAGGGCCTTTCCATGGCAAATAGTATGTCAAGGGCCAATATTGTAAGAGATTCATTAGGTTATCAAGGTAGTGGAGTAAAAATGGGCATAGTTGAATCAGGCGGGGTTCCTGATACATCGGATTCCTATTTGCAAGGTAAAAATATAATAAAGAAATCCGGAGATAATACGGTTGATGAGCATGCCACAATTGTGGCTCGGATTCTAATTGGAACGGACTCTAGCGGGACGAATGATGGGTTTGCACCTTTATCCTCATTATATTGTTGCATTGGAGCGAATACACTACAGTACTATTCTAGTGTCGAATGGTTAATATCATCAGGCGTGAATATAATAAATGCTAGCTTGGGATTTGCTGGAGCAACTGGCAGTTATGCAAGTCAAGATGCGTGGACCGATCATATTGCTGTTGCTCATGATATTCATTTTGTTGTGGCTTCGGGAAATGATTTTACTAATACAAATAGAT
Source organism: Lachnoclostridium sp. UBA1781 (assembly GCA_002315495.1). Taxonomy (GTDB): domain Bacteria; phylum Bacillota; class Clostridia; order Lachnospirales; family Lachnospiraceae; genus ISDg. The sequence goes on from DCGJ01000177.1 coordinate 13,760, forward strand.
ATGTATCTAGTCCTGCACTAGGATATAATGTTATTTCAGTGGGTGGAGTCAATTCAAACGGAGCTGTATTGGGATCGGCAATAGGTACATTTACGATGGCTGATTTTTCATGTTATGTTGAAACAGGAACAACTCATCCGGAAAAACCGAATGTTGTAGCTGAGTCGGTTGGGTTTTGGGGTTATCAGGGAACCAGTATGTCAGCTCCGCAGGTTGCCGGAACCATAGCGCAGCTCTGTAGTTTTAGAAGTTCGTTAAAGGTAAAGCAAACAGCTGTGGGTNNGTGGGTGCCATAATTATGGCAAGTGCTGCACAAAAAATAGAGGCTGAAGGAACGGGAACAAAGGGAGATACATTCTCTTATGTTACTAGGGTAAATTCGCAGATAAGTAAGAAAGAAGGAGCAGGATTATTGGATTCTAGATGGGCGTGGGGGATTGTGAATGCTAATAACTACTGGTCGGTTCAAATAGCTAATAGCAGTTACCCATATACGAAAACAGTATCAATTAATGCCTCGGCTAATTCTGTAACTAGAGTATGTATTTTTTGGCTGAAAAAGAATAGTGTCAATCATACATCGAATTCAGTTTCTTTGACTACATGCTCGAATTTGAATTTATATGTGTATGGGCCAAGTGGTAATTTAGTTGGGAGCTCAGCAACGCTATTAAGTAATTATGAAATTGTTCAATTCGTTCCAACCGTATCGGGAACATATACAATTAAAATCGAAGATTTGGGATCATACAGTGGCAGTGACTATGTCGGTATTGCTGTCTGGTAATAGAAATAATAGCAGGATCGATTAGATTATCGAGTTGGAGGTGCATTTTTTATGATTAATAAGAGACGATTTTTTAGCATTCTTGTTCTTTCTGTGTTAGTAACTGTCACTTTGTTTGTTTTTAGAAACAATCAGAAAGCCACGTGTTTGGCAGACAAGAGCGATACCAATGATGGGGCGCTTCAAAATGAAGAATTTAAAAATGAAAGTTGTAAAAAAAACGAGGCGGCTAATCAAACAGAGAGTATTGTTTATGTCGATGAAAACAAATATCCAGTGAATCAAGCAATACTTCCGGAATCAGCGGTTATTCTTAGAAGCAAAGACAATGATGGAACCAGTAAGTGCGTAGTGCCACCTTTTGGAACATCATTGATTCTGGAAGGGCGTCTAGCTCAAACTGTAAATGAAACTGTGGATATGGATAATACTTATTTTGCAGTAAGAATTACGGTCTGGGTTGACGAGGAAATAATGAAAGAGGCCTATATATATGACGGAGTTCCGTATTCAGACTATAAGAAACTGAATCCGGAAGATAAACGGGCGTCAAGTGCATTCTCAGAATGGCTGGAGTCGAAAGAGGCGGCGCAAATTCGTCTTGCTGTTCAAGAGCGGGAAAGAGATAAACTTATTGAAGCTGGGATAATTGTTGAAGACTGCTCGGAGAATGGGATTGATGTTTTGTTGAACAAAAAGCAAATTGAAAGTGTAGTTCCAACGGAGAGATGCGGATTTGGCTTGTATTGGACCCCTGCCTTGGAATGATTGATACCTTTGAAGAGGGAGAAGTTTGTGTTGATGGAAAACAGTTGGAAGGTATGAAGGATAAAGATAAGGCAATTTTGAGAAACCGAACTTTTGGAATGGAACATCGTGGACGGGAAAATTGAA
>DCGJ01000148.1:0-2568 GCA_002315495.1 Lachnoclostridium sp. UBA1781
ATAATCATTTTTTCACAGCGCCCTTCATTCCTATAAACTACCATCTTTCATGGTATTGTTTGGCAAGATGACTTTTTTACTTTTGAATATCCTGCTGTTTCTTTGCGTTTAAAACACATACAACGCCCAGACTGAGAACCATCAGAAGCCAGAACCATGTGTGGTTCAAATCACCGGTTTTAATGTCCGGAGTATCGTCTTCCTTTCCGGTCTCATTTCCGCTCTCGTTGCCGCTTTCATTTCCGCTTTCGTTTCCGCTTTCGTTCTCTTCCTCCTTCTTATCCTCTGCCTTATCCTTGAAGATAAGTACGTACGTTGAGAAGGAATCTGAGGTAAAGCTTGCTACATTAGTATCCGAAACCGTCAGTTCAAGAACTTCTGCCTTACCATTATGAAGTCGAATCAAGCCAAATGTTCTGCCTTCCTTCTGAAGGTCACTCGGAATCGTAAAGGTAATCTCTACGCCACCGTTTGCAACCTTCGAAATCATCGAAGCATCATCGTCACCGACCTGCTTGGAAATCGTAAGGTCAAGATAATTTGCAATCTCGTATTCCTCCGGCAAAACTGCGTTAATCTTCTCCTTGTCTGTATCCGATACTTCAGTCGCGGAGAGAAGTTTCATAACGAAGGTCACCAAAACGTTATTACCGTTCTTCATCTCATCCAGATCTTCATTCGTGATGAATTTCTCGGAAAGACTTGCAAGTGCTTCACTGAGTTTTCCTGCGCCAAAGTTATCCGTCGGATTAACAACCTCGAGCTCACCGCTCACATAAAGAGTGAAACTGTCATTTGCCGGCTCATACTCAGCACTTTCCTTTGCGGTAACGGTAATCACTGCGCTTCCGGAACCAACAATGGTAATCTCACCGGTCGTTGGATCCACGGTTGCAACATTCTCATCGCTGCTGGCAAAGGTTACATTCGTCTTTACACCATTAGCAGTAAGTACAATGGTCTTCGTATCCTTCGTTACATATAACTTACCATCCGTGATGTCTTCGAGCTCGATTTCCTGCGTTTTCTTCTCGATTACGGAGTAAGTTCCTTCGGTGAAGATAATCGTGTAATTATCTCCTGCACTGAGGGTTCCCTGTGAAATCGTGTAATCGTCCACCTTGTCTTTGTCCGCATCGGTTGCCAATGCTCCGGTAAATGCATCTCCGTCGCACAAGTCCTCACCTACATACGTAAGTTCTACAAGCTCGGACTCAACATAAGACTCCTGATTGTCTGCAACCACAGAAATTTCCTTCTTCGCAATGCTCCAGGAAATCTGCTGATCCGCTGAAGTAGCGTCTTCAAGCTTCCACTCGTAATTATCCTTATCGTCAAGAATTGCGATTGCGGTATAAGTGTCTGCATTTGTTGCGGTGTTGTTGGTAACGGTATAAACCGCACCATCAGGAAGGACAACTCCTGTCTGCTCCGCTCCATTGTAAATCAGCCCGGTTTCAGCCGTTGGAACCTCAACCTGAATCTTGTTCACCGTGAGCGTATAGTTTACGGTTCCCTCTGCATATTCAAAGGTTTCTGCAGCAGTTGCCGTAATGACTACGCTTCCGGCACTCTTAATAGTAACTTTACCGGTCTGTGCATCAACTTCTGCTACCGTCGCATCACTGCTTGCATAGGTTACCGAAGTTGTTGCGCCACTTACGGTTTCCGTAAATGCGGCATCTCCATACGTCTTCGTTACCTTTCCGTCGGTAACTCCCGTAAAGGAAATTGTCTGAATTTCCTTTGCCTTTACGGTGTAAGTACCCTTTGTAAATTTGATGGAGTAATTATCTCCCGCACTAAGCGTTCCCTGCGTAATGTCGTAGGAGTCTACTACACTCTTGTCCGCATTTGTCGCAAGTGCACCGGTAAAGGTATCACCGTCATAAAGCCTGTCACTTGTGTAGGTAAGCTCTACAAGCTCGGAGCCAACATAAGTGGTTTTGCCATCAGCAGTTACTGTGATTTCCTTCTTCGCGATGCTCCAGGAAATCTCTCGGTCATCCGAAGTTGGATTCTCCAGCTTCCACTCATAATTTTTCTTATCTGCGAGCGTCGCTACTGCAGTGTACGTACCCGCATTTGTTTTAGCATTGTCGCTAACGGTATAGACTGCTCCCTCCGGGATTGCTACACCGGTCTGCTCACTTCCCTTGTAAGTAAGCCCGGTCACAGCGGACGGAACCTCAACCTGAATCTTGTTCACCGTAAGCTCATAACTTGCGGTTGCTTCCGAATACTCTGCCGTTTCAGCAGCAGTAGCCGTAATGACTACGTTTCCGGCACTCTTAATAGTAACTTTACCGGTCTGTGCATCAACTTCTGCTACCGTCGTATCACTGCTTGCATAGGTTACCGAAGTTATTGCTCCACTTACCGTTTCCGTAAATGCGGCATCTCCATACGTCTTCGTTACCTTTCCGTCGGTAACGCCCGTAAAGGAAATTGTCTGAATCTCCTTTGCCTTTACGGTGTAAGTACCCTTTGTGAAGTTGATGGAGTAATTATCTCCTGCACTAAGCGTTCCCTGCGTAATGTCATAGGAGTCTACTACACTCTTGTCCG
>DCGJ01000148.1:2592-17632 GCA_002315495.1 Lachnoclostridium sp. UBA1781
GCAAGTGCACCGGTAAAGGTATCACTTCCGTAAAGCTCATCGTGAGTATACGTAAGCTCTTCCAAATCAGAACCAACATAAGTCTCCTTATCCACAGCGGCAACCGCGATTTCCTTCTTCGCGATGCTCTTTCCTGCATCCTGGTTTAACAAGCTGTCGGTAGAAAGCTTATAGTTAGCAGTAAATGCTGCATCAAGGGTAATATTGGTAACATCAACCTTACTCGTTCCCGCATTTGCCGACTTCCAGGTAAAGTTAGCGGTTGCCGTAGGGTTTTCATTATTCTTAGCCCCGGTCAAGGAAATAGTTCCTGCCCCCTCTGTTGTTCCATCGTAGGTCTTATCCTCAACAGAAGCAATCGTCGGTGTTAGTTCTGCTTTTTCAATTGTAAATTCTGCAACCTTTTGAGCTGCCGCATATGCTGTGGTTTTTGGAACACTTGCCTTGACATAATACGTTCCTGCATTGACAGGCACGCCTCCGTTCGAAGCTGCACCGCTGTTTTCAGCGGTTGTTTCTGTCGTGCAGGCTTCGTCAAGATAATATGCAATCGTAATCTGTGCACCGGAATTCACATCAGCAATCGGAGCCTTAGCAGCAGCACCATAGGTCCATCCTTCGATGGAAAGATTCAGAACCGTTTTATAATTCGTGATATCTGCCGCTTTTTCCTGGCTACTATACGAAACCACCTCAGAGGTCATTTGATATCCCTCGACAGCCGTGACTGCTCGGAAATAAACCTCTGTTCTTTCCGATCCGTTATTTGCAAATGCAGTTACATCCTTCCATGTAATCTGCCAACTGTCGGTTGCCTTTGCCGTCTGGGTAGCATTTCCACCGATGATATACACCTTTGAGATATCATCCGCACTCTCAAAACTTTCAGCCTCTTCTACGTCCGTCCATGTACTGCCATCGAAGCTATACTGCAGTTTTACTGATGTCTCAGACGGTCTGCCCGTAACATCATCGTTCCAGTTAATCGTTGTCGTCATGCCACTAATTGTAAGTGGTGTGTACGTATTCGTGATGGCAAATTCTGCCGGAGTTGCAGAAGCCCGGTCAAGCTTAACGTCATTCTGATAAGTTACTTTATAGCTAACAGCATTTGCTCCTACAAAGCTTCCATTGTTTGAAATAGCAGTACCATTTGCATCAAGTTCCTTGACCGTATAAACATTCTTTGTCGCTTCCGTTTGTTTCGAACCGTTCTTATAGATTGGAAGCTCCGTCCATGTGAAGGTCCAATTGTTTTCCTTATTCAGTGTCTGCGAATTACCGATTGCTACACCGTTAAGATAAAGCTGAACCGTCGTTTCTTTTCTGCCATCATCACGGTTGTTACCATCAACCCAGTTATTGGTAACCGTCAGACTTCCGACAGTTACGTTATTGGTAACTGTTGTATTGCTTGTCTGACCCTTTGTCAGCTGAACTTTTTCGGATGTACCATATTCACAGACACTCTCTTCCGCACTATCGCTAGCCCAGAAAAGGAACCGGTTCCCATCACAATCCTGAACAGGAAGATTTGCAAAGGTTACCTCGTTCGGATTACCAATATATGTTTCTGCAGCGTTATCATATTCTCGGTATGACTTTGTTCCCGAGTCATATATCATAGTCTTTTCGCCGCAAGGAAAGGCCGCGTCGTCCCGAAGCGATGTATTCGTAAAATAAATCTCAATGGTAAGTTCTTCCGGAAGCACCTTATATTCTTGAACCAGTTTATCAAGAATATCTCCGGTTACTGCAGTCCCATTTACAGTGACAACATTAGTAAATGTAACAGATCCTTTATCCATGGTGTTTGTTACGACTATATCATTGGTGCTGTCTGCTTCCGTGTTAGCTATCGTTACAGTGGTACTGCCGGAAACGGTATACCCTTTCAGTGGATGATTCGCATCAACAGGCACAATAATGAAATCGCTATTTTCATCTTCGACTTCCACACCCTCGATCACACGGTACTGTACTTCTACCTGTTCTGTGTCAACAAGTACATACTTGGATAGATTTTTCCATGTATTGGATGGCTGATCGCTTGAAGAAACAGGATCCACATGCAATTGCAACCATCCAGCATCAGAGGTTGTATAAGGAGTATCTCCCTGAGCCTCGTAAATGAGCTTTCCGTTCACATCCTTCAGCTCTTTATAATCAACATCGGTCCAGTTTGTACCGTCAATACTCCACTGCAGCTTCAGATAGATATCATCAGGACGTGTGGAAAAGTTGTTTCCATCGTCATCCCAATGCTTTGTAACGGTAATACTTCCGCGAATCGGCTGGTAAGCAATAGTTTCCGCTGTATCAAAGCTAATTGGAGCTGTATGCGATGTATCCTTAGTGTAACCTTCCGGAAGATTGGTTACTGACCATGTATATACATAATCATCACCATTCTCATCATCTTTTGCAGGATTTCCAACCGTGATAATCCACTGATTTTTATTTCCTGCTACATTCTTATTTACAACACAGTACTGAGAATCTACAGAAGAAGCTGTCATGTCAGCAGTGCTGATTTCCTCACCATATTTCTCACCATTGCGATATAATGTAATCTTTACATCTGATCTCTTACTATCACGATTATTCTCATCCTCAAAATTAATCGTAATATTCTTTGAAATAGGTATATAACTATTAGAAAGAGAAATATTAGTTGTACCTGTAGATGAAGCAGCTGCTGAAGCTGGCTTGGTGCTAATCGATCCACCAGTACCGCTTTCAATGTCAGCATCCCAGTTCATATCCTTGGTTATGCCATTCTTATAGGTAACAGTTTGCTCGTATACCTGATAAATAATAACATTACCGTCCTTATCGGCCTTTGGAAGCTTGATATCAATAGTCTTTCCGTTGTTTGTAATGATATCAGCCATGTTAAGCGAAACTGTACTAACGTTACCTTCATCGTCGATAAGATTTGGAATAACCGCCCAGTCGCTGTGATCTGTACTTCCTTCGATCTTATAGCGAATTACTACACCCACTTTCTCTGGAATTGCATTAATATCAATCAGTTTATTGATTTCTGCTTCTGTAAACTTTTCAGTGCTGTCGTTCTTCGTCCAGCTCTTCTTTACATTAAGCTGTGTGTAATCCAAAGTATTATTTACTTCTGTTACCTTCGTAGTGTCTTTTTCAATTGTTGTAGCATCATTTACAAGATCAGCATTTTCGCTTGTGGTCTTCAGATAGCTGTATCCTGTTGGGCTCTTTACAGCGCCTGATGCATCTACCTCTACAACCCTGTAGCTTACATTCTTAGCCGTGTTATTGGAATTCTTATTACCATCTTTATTAACCTTAACCGGCAGGTTTTCCCAGGTTACGGTTGAATAGGTTCCGTCCGCATTACGCACGATCTTCAGAATTACAGAGTTTGCATCTGTACCCTGTGTTGTGGTCGTAGTGTAAGCATTCTCGCCGGTAACGTCCTTACCGTCCGAGTTGAACTTAGACGTATAAAGTTTAATTGTGGTTGTAGTTTCTCCTTCAGTCACCTGTTTTTCAACAAGGTCATTATGTGTCACATCTTGCCATGAGTTTTTATTGGCAGGATCTGTTGACCACTGCAGTTTGACATAGATCTCATTAGCCTGTGTAATATTTCCCCAGCCAGTATCATCTACCCAGACTTTCGTCGTGGAAACGGAGCCGCGCTGTGGTTCATAAATATTTGTTACTTTGGTTCTTTCAGCTCCGTCATTATCATATGAATAGATCATGTAGCTTGCCGGAATTGCAGACTCTTCCCATGTGTAAACACTTTCATCTCCTGCAGTATGAGCAGATGAACCTGCTTTATATTTAGGAAGAAGATCGTACTTAACAGTCCACGTATTGCCCTGACCTTTAGTAACAGTAACATTATTATTTCCCAAAACAGTTGCGCTATCGCCTGTGCTGAGTTGTTCTACGGTTCCGTACCAGCTGCCATCACGGTTCAGTGTTACACTGAAGTCAGTTCTGACACCGTCACGGTTGCTTTCATCCAGCCATACCTTGGTGATGGTCTTGTCAACGTATTCATAATCATTGGTGATTTCTGCTAACCAGGTATTGTTCGCAGCCTCTGTTGCAGCAGCAGGTGTGGTTTCAAAGCTGCCTGAAATGGCTTTTGTAATACCTGTATCCCATGATACGTCGATCCAGTTGGTAGTACCTGAGTACTTAACACGATTCTCACGAACACGATACCGGATAGCCACACCGGCTGCGTTGTATTTCGGAAGAAGGAAGCCTGAATATTGGTTCACAAGCTTATTGCTCGTGTTGATAAAGTCACTGACATTGACCTGGAATGTTCCCTGAGTATCACGACCGGACAGTTTTACAGGCAGTGTTGTCCAATTTGTACCATCATAGGAATACTCAACGACAAATTCGATGGTCTGCGGAATTGCCTTCAAATTGATCAGTTTGTCAAGCTGCGCTCTTGTGAGTGTAGAAGTTGTTCCATTCTTCGTCCACTTCTTCTGAACATAAAGCTTAGTTCTACTCAGATTATTTGTGAATTCTCCGCCAATCTCGTTATTAGTTTCTGTGTAATCTGCATCAACAGGTTTCACGTATTCGTTGTCCATTGTGTAAGATGTTGTTGCAATGGCAGTACCTTCAGCATTTACAAGCTCTTCTTTTACACGATAGTGAATGAACTCCGGCACACCGTCAACTGTCGGATTGTCCCAGTACTTCTGCAGATAGTTCCAAGAATGCTTATAAGGGTCTTCAGCTGTGGAATTCGGTGCCTTAATTACATACGCAGTCTGAGCCAGGGCTGCTGCGCGCTCAGTTTCCGTAAGAGTTGATGGTACTTCAATGAAGTCCTTGATTGTAGTGTCATCAAGTGCGATCCAGTCAGCATCATTTGAAGCACTTCCGCCCTGTTTCAGGTACTGAAGTGAATACTTAAGATATGGTCTTGTAATAGTGCTATAATCGCGATCACCGTTCCAGGTCTTGTCAACATAAACCATAACCGTCTTTCTGTCCTGGTTAAGTGTATTTTCAAGCGTGATTGTATATGCACCGTCAGTCAGCGTATTATCAAAGGTTACGTTCGGAGTATATGTGCCTGTATCGATCGTACTTTCTGTAAGGTTATAATATGTTCCACTGAATTCATAGTAAGCCGGCAGATAGAAATAATCGCTGTAGTAATAGCTGTAATACTTACCGCCAACTTTCTTTATGTCTTCAGTCCCGGTGGTTTTAAGTGTGTAGGATGTTGTATTTCCCGTATTCTTTGCAGTTAGAGTAAGCGTGATTTCAGAAGGTCTGGAATTATCCTGACCCTTTTCATCAACCCATACCTGTGCAATTCGAACCTTCTTTGCCTTGATTGTATCCGTAATCGAAACAGCATGATCTGTAGTTTCCGAAAAAGTTACTGACATTCTGGAATCGGAATTGTTGGAAGCCACATTTTCCACAAGATCATTTGCTTCCGTAGAATTATCCTTCCAGATAACACGCTCAATCACTCGGTACTGAATTGTATCATCCTTTATGAGGTTCTCCCAGGAAACACTAGCATTGAACAGGTCTGTAAACTGTTCTTCGGTCAGGTTCGCAATATCTACCTCGTAACCAAGAGCATTCGCCTTCACGGTCGCTCCGGACGCATCTGTAATCGTAATTACATGATCATTTTCTTCGCCAATTGCATCAACATAGCTCCATGCGCCATTGTTGACACGCTTCTGAACAACATACTGCACCCTCTGAGGAAGTGCATTTACAGAGCGAAACTTAACGAAGGTATCGAAATCGTTGATATTAATCGCCGAACCATCGCCTTCAATTTCATACTTCCACTGCTTCTCTACAGAAATCTCTGTAGAAGCCGTCAGCTCAAGAGAAATGGTATCCGCGGTAATCTCAGTAACGGTGTAGTTACCAAAGGTATCCCCTACCGCACTCGCGGTTTCGGTGGCAGTGCCATTTACCAGTATCTTCTCATCGATAATATAATAGTTGTAAAGGCTGCCGTTTGGAGCATACTGATACAACCCATTCTCGATAGAACCGGTCCAGGTTTGCGTTTTGGAATTGTCATTCTTATCAATGGTAATGGTTGTACTAAAGTTTTCGTCAGTCATCAGACTACCGTCGGCAGAGGAATAATTTCTACCAATCGTTAACTGAATGCTATCCGGACGGTAAGCATCATTATCAACCACGCCGTCTTCCCACTTTACATTAGCGGTAAATCCGGTATCTCCCGGTCCATACGTGATTTCGAAAGAAGCATCCCTATCAAGCTTAAAGCTCGCAGGCGCGCTCGCAATCGAGCTCACATTCTGATACGGATAGTTGTTATCCTGCGTTTTCTCCAAATAGATAGTGTGACCCGTAGCCGTAGTACTCGCACTGTCTGCTTGAGATATATCCCTATTATAGCAGTACCCGTTGTAATACCAGATGGCAACGTAATACAGCCCCACCGTACTTTCGGAAACGAAATACCTAAGCGGGCGTCCGTTTGGTCCATAGTATGGAATTACACTTGTCTTTGTCTCATCGCCATCATAGGTATACTCGGTAAAGCTGTAGGTCAGAACACCTGATTTCACGTCCGCAGACATTGTAACATTCTCGTCGGAAGGATCCAGCGTGATATCGGATATCTTAACAGGCTCTGCCCCGGTAAGTATCTCTCCGCTTGCATTAACTTCCTGAGCCCACAAGGTTACAGTGACAGGAGAAAGCTCACTGACAGCAACCTGTGATTCACTGAGATTAGCGGTCGGTACATTCCATTTCACCTGACCGTTAATCTTAACTGCCGGCTGGGTATAGGAGTAAACATTCGTAATCCGGTAATTACTCTGGTTATACTTAACGCTGTCCGTATCATATCCCAGCGCAACATAGCCCAGGCCGTTACCGTTCGTATCCGTTACTTCCTTTTCGTAGACATAGTAAAGGTAAGGCATGCCATACGCATCGTATGCAGCCAAACGCTTGCCATCACTATCATATTGTACAGTAAAACTGTTTCTTGCAAAATGATACTCTCCCGCAGAGGTCGCATTTAACACAAGCGTGTGCGTTGCTTCCCACGCGCTACTTGTCCCTTCTCCCTCGAGAAATGCATCATAATCATCCTTATTCGTGGTTCTATAAACCTGAACCGTAACCTCCTGGCGATTTCCGTCACCGACAGTCCAGCTTTCCGGAGCCTCCCAAATTACGTTTCCGCTGATGGATTTACTTGCTTCCTTACGGTAAATGAGGGTGCCGGAATACGTTGTCTCCTGAGCATTTGCAGTATGAGGGCCTTCGCGGAGAACAAGAATCTTGGAATCCGTAAGCAGTTCATCTTCCGTAGCCTCAAGTACGTTCTTCGGAGACGTCACTCCTGCTTTCGTGTGGTTTGCCACGGTTGTCCCATCATATGGATAACACTTATAGTTTCCGCCAATGGAGGAATCTACAACATAATACAGATACTCATAGCCTTCCGGATTGTATTTCGGAAGCTTCTCGTAACTAGCCTCATAGAGCCACGGATTCACAGACTGATTCCACGAAACAGTACTATTCACAAGACTTGCAGGTTTAGATGCCAGAAGAGTCTGAATTGCCGTTATATCTTTTTCGCCGTTCTCTAATTGTTTAATCGCCTCGATTAATGCACTATCCGAGAGCGCTACACGATACAATTTCAATGCCACATCCGGTCTCTTGGATGCTCCGTCATCACGCCATACGACATCGACGGTTACATTAACAGTATCCCCCTTTGTAAGGACCGATTCATATACAATGCTTCCGCCATCGTAGTGCTGTGCGCTTCCTGCATATTCACTATTTTCTACATTCTCTTCGATAGAAATCAAATATTTCGTTCCGTCAATGGTTCCAAAACCATTTGTAAGAGACGTTTGTTTCCCCCCCACCTCGAGAGCCACACATTCCACTTCATAGGTATACGGATTACCATAAGCATCAAATCTCGGCAATGCTTCAAGTTTGACTTTCTTTCCGGAAAGATAAAGAATCGTATTTTCGAAAAATGCTGTGCTTCCTTCGGTAGAACTAACCGAACAACCCCCTGCGGTTACATATTGAGACACGGTAGCAACACTTGTTCTGCGAATACGATATCCGATTGATACCCCATCTTTATCATCATTTCCAGTCAAGATCGAATTATTCAATTCGATGGTCAGATTCGCAAACGCGTGAGCGGTCAGCCATACATCTGCTTCTGTTAGACTATATCCCTTCATTCCACAATACAAATTGTAGTAATAAACTAAAGAATACTCCGTTTCCTCCCTTTTGATGGTACCATACGCCACGCCCAGGTTGTCTTTTCCGAAAACCATTGCACCACCATGCCAATTTTCCAAATCTTCTGACGTAAACGATTCCATGAACACATCAACGTCCCCGATTTGCCGTGCAAGCACCACAAAATCGTCCGTAGTAAATTCATCTGCACTCTTTAATTCCGTATCTTCCGGAGTATAGTAAATGGTTGTTTTGTAATCATTACTCTCATCAAGCACGTACGTTCCAACCGTCTCGCAATCCTCGATTCGAATCAGGTCGATTGTAACCGGATTTCTGGAGAGGGTATCATTTCCATCCAGCCATCTGTGCTCTACTTGGAAGATGAGTTGGCGACCACTATTTTCCAAAGATGAGTTGAAGGTAGCTGTGAGGAAAGGAACACTGTAATCACACTTATCCCAGTTCAGCGAACCAATGTCCTTGGAAACCTCACTCTTATTGTGCCAAGTTACCCCCTTTGGATCGAACATTTCTTCCATCGTAACGATATAAGAATACTCCGCACCATTCTCGTCAAATCTCGGGAAGGTGATTTGTCTGAACCAGGCATCCTTCTCGCTGTTATAATCGTTAATGTTTAGATAAACAGGGCCAACCTTCTCTCCTTCACTATCGTTTAAGGTTCCATCGGCTGTGTTCTTTCCATCGTTTCGTGAGATTTTGAACATGGAATACACACCATCCATCGTATCAGGGTCATTAGAAACATTCTGCCCATCACGATTCGTAAGAGTCTGCGCGATTTCTACCACGGTATACCCGGAAAGGGTATTAACAAAAACGCCGTTCTCGCCCTGCTCTACAACGAAGGAGACGTCTACCTCACCATCACCAAACGAAACCAGGATAGTTCCGGGAACTTCATACCAGACGGAGTCATCATGATCATTATGAACCTGAGTGCCGACACTTAGACCACTTCCCTTGATATAAATGTTTTTTTCAACCCATCGATACGAAATCTCCTTATTGTCGTAATACTTTCTGCAAACAACGCTTTCATCCGTTGCCGAAAGTTTCGTCGGTCCAAACCCTCTCAGATGAAGGATTACTTCATTCGAAGCGATTGTCGTATTACTTTCGTAAGAAAGGATCAGATACTTCTGTTCAGAAGTAACATACGCCCACTCTTCCATGTCTGCCGCCTTATATTGGAGCAACATGCCCACATAGGAGTTGGAATCAATAAAGCTTTTAATCGCATCCATCTTCAGTTCCGCGGAAGCCTTAACAACGACTGCCTCATCAGCGGTAAGCGCAAGTTTTCCCCCATCAAGTACGTAGCAGATATTTGTCGCTTCTGAAGATTCATCCGACGAAAAATATGCCTTAATTGTATCCTTTTCATCGCTTTCACTGTTATCGGCAGTAGAAAGGTATCCTTCCTCGGCACCGCTTGCGGTCACAAAGTAGATATAACGGCTACCATTTGCATCATACTTATCAAGCGGATGCTCTTCGTCCCCAAAGGTAATGGTAGACTCGTCACGATCTTTACTAACCTCAATCTTATTGTACCCCTGAACAATACCGGCATACGAAACAGCGTCGGCACTGAGTTGATCTTCCGTAACACGATGCAGATACAGATAAACATCCGGGCGCACGGAAGAATCCGATGCTTTATCATCGAACCAGGAAACAGTAATATTGATTTCTTCGGTATCAGCCAGGCAGTTGATAATCGTACCACCGTCAAAGATTGCCTCTTCCTCACTTACATAATCCAAAGCATTGGAATAGGTTGTATCGTAAATGCTCCCTGCATCGCCGGAAATCGTCTGCGTCACGAAATACACATAATCCGTGCTTTCAGAACAAGCCGGCGCATCTACAAGGGTAAGTGTCCAGGAATCAGAGCCCTCTGGTGTCGTTACCAGAACCGAGCTTCCGGCAACCGTCTCCGCCTTGTCAACGCTCTGTCCCTGTTCACAACGCTTCAACGTATAGGAACAGTCTTCCACCGCCGGACGCTCACCGTCCTGATTGGAATTGTCCTTCCATGTGACAGTAGCACTCCAGGTCGAATTCGAAGCAGGTGTCGGAGTCGGCGCCTGTTCTTCTGTTCCAGGGGTCTGTCCCTCCTCTGCCTGTGCAGTAAGATACTGCATGCTCTGCGATGACAAAATCATCATAACAACCAAAAATGCTGCCATCATTCGATTAAGTAAATTTCCCCGTTTCTTCATGATGTCCTCCTAATAAAACTATATCTGAATTCTGTTAATTTCGAATCATCGTAAAGGCAATCCTGTTGCCTTTGTTCTCCATACAAAATACCATCCTAATCATACTCCCATTTCCATATTTTTGCAAGAAAAACACAACGGCTCCTCTATATATTATCAATATTTTTGAACCAAAAAAGGGCCCGGTTGAATCAACCGAACCCTATCCATTCTACTCAGTTATCCAGCTAATCTGTCATTTACAGGAGTTTCACCAATTCGTCACGAATTCCTGCAATTCCTTCATCGGTTAAGCCGAAATTCATCTCCTTATAGGTCCATGCTGCCCTTGCGATCTGCAGTTCATCCACAGCCTCATGAATCGCCTGATACCAGGCAAGCGTACACTGCGGGTCGACATTTTCAATGACACCGTACTCGCCCATATAGAGCGGAACATTGAATTTCTCGGCAATCGCAACCGCACCGGCAAACATCTTCTTAAAGTAATGTGCACCAAGCATCTCGTCGCCTAATCCGTCAAACTCGCTGTCAAAGTCAAGTCCAAAAATCTTCAGACTCTCCTCACGCATCGTGCTTGCCGGCATCGGAAATACACAGTCATAATCACTCGGCATGCGGTCTACCCAGCTTGCTTTCTGGTGCGTAAATGCAAGCGGACTGTAGCAATGGAACGTGAACACAATATTCTCGTCAGTTGGCGGCTCCAGCAGAGTCAGTCCAAAGATGCTGTTATTGAAAATGCCCCCTACCACAATGCGGGTGGTCGGTGCAATCTGTCGAATCGCCGGAATCGTGCGCGCAATGATCTTGTTCCACGGCTCGGCGAACTCACGCATCGTAACCTCATTTAACAGTTCAAATGCAATATTCTC
Source organism: Lachnoclostridium sp. UBA1781 (assembly GCA_002315495.1). Taxonomy (GTDB): domain Bacteria; phylum Bacillota; class Clostridia; order Lachnospirales; family Lachnospiraceae; genus ISDg. Next base: position 13,979 of record DCGJ01000148.1, read on the forward strand.
ACGTTCCCCGTATCTTCGCGCAATCTCCTGCCAAAGCGCAATAAAAATGTCCTGCGTTGGTTCATCCGTAAAGAAGCTGCAATAGTTCTTATCATCGAACACATAGCCCTTTGCCTTGTGGATGTCCAGAATGATGCGAAGCCCGTACTTCTCACACCACTGTACCGCACGTTCTACATGCTTGAAGCCCTCTTCCTTAAAGCTTCCGTCTTCATTCTGAATGACATTGTAATCAATCGGAAGGCGGACATGGTCCAAGCCCCAGCCTGCGATTGTCTTAATATCTTCTTCCTGAATAAAGTTCAGGTAATGCTCCTCAGTGTAATTCATTCCACACTGGGACAACCAGCCGCCAAGGTCAACACCTCGCAGAAATCCGGTAAATTCTCTCATAAATCTACTCCTTTACATCAGCGCCTTAAGCGCCTTCACGTTAGCCTCTATATCGCCGCGAAATACGGCAGAACCCGCAACAATCGTATCGGCGCCGGCTGCCATAATCTCGGCCGCATTTGCCGCGCCAACACCGCCGTCAACCTCCAGCATAATCTCACGCCCGGAAGCAGCAATTCTCTTGCGAATCCCCGGCAATTTCTCCACGCAGGAAGGAATCAGCTTTTGTCCGCCGAAGCCCGGCTCAACGGTCATAACCAAAATCAAATCAACAATATCGTAAAACGGCTCCAATACGGAAGGTTCCGTACCCGGCTTAATGGAAATGCCCACCTTCGCCCCGCTCGCTTTTATCGCCTCAAGTGTTGAGCGAACATCCTTACATGCCTCATAGTGCACGGTAATCAGGTCTGCCCCCACCGTTCGGAAGGTATCAATATAACGAATCGGTTCTTCAATCATCAGATGCACGTCGAAGAACATATCCGTATTCTTTCGAATAGATTCGATGACCGGCATTCCAAAGGAAATGCTCGGCACGAACAAGCCGTCCATAACGTCCACGTGAAGCATATCCGCTCCCGCTTCGTATGCGGTTTTAATCTGATTCCCGAGGCAGTTAAAATCCGCCGCAAGAATCGATGGTGATAAACGATTCATAGCTCCCCCATCGGTCGCCCCTCATAGGCTTCCTAATATCTTTTTTTCTTCTGCAATTCATCAAAAAGGAGCAGGTAATTCTCATATCGCTCCTTCGCAATGCGTCCTTCCGCAACGGCCTGCTTTACGCCACAATCCGGCTCCTTACGATGCCGACACCCGAGGAATCGACACTCCTTCGCAGGCTCCGAAAACTCTGCATAATACTCCTGCAAATGCTCCGGCTCCATCTCCGGTAAGAACAGAGAGCTAAACCCCGGGGTATCCAGCAAGTACGTATCCTTTTCCACATGGAAAAATTCCGTGTGGCGGGTGGTATGTTTTCCCCTTCGAATCTTGTCACTGATGTCTCCCGTCTGCACTTCTGCGTCGGGAATCAATGCATTGAGCATAGTTGATTTGCCAACACCGGACGGTCCGGCAAGTACGGTGGTTTTGTCACGAAGACATGCCCGTACCTCGTCTACGCCAAGTCCTTCATTTGCCTGCGTGAACAGCACCTTGCTTCCTGACTTTTCATAAACCTGTGCCAGATGCTTCGCATCCTCGTCATGCCCCCGGTCTGTCTTATTAAAACAGATGATCACGGGCAAACCTTTGTCCTGCATCTGAATCAGAAATCGATCCAGCAGATTCAAATGCGGCTCAGGATCGCGAAGCGCAAATACCACCAGCGCCTGGTCCACATTTGCCACCGCAGGTCGAATCAGTTCATTTCTTCTTGGCAGAATGGAGATGAGGTTACCGCTTCTTTGCTTTTCATCAATCACCTCTATCTCTGCCTTATCTCCAATCAGCGGTTTGATGGACTTGTATCGAAGGATACCTTTTGCGGAGCAGGTAAAGATACCTTCCCCCTCAACATATACTTCATACAGGCCACCTACGCCTTTCATGATTTTTCCAATCATTCTGTTATCCTGTGAATTCTGTACCTAATGATTCTACAATTATTCCGTAACTTCCTCGCCACCGGCATTCTCTGTCGCCGGGTCCGGTTCAACGATTTCCGGTGTTGGTTCCGGGGTCGGAGTCGGTGTATTCTCTACAACCGGTTCCGGGGTTGGAGTCGGTGTATTCTCTACGACCGGTTCCGGAGTCGGAGTCGGTGTATCCGTTGGTGCCGGAGTCGGAGTTTCCGTAGGAATTGGAGTCGGTTCTGCACCGAGACTTACATAAATGGTCACGATAGCGCCCTTCTTCTCCTTACCACTCTGCGGATCCTGATTGTAAACGGTTCCTTCATCGCAGGTTTCGTTATATTCTTCTTTTACTTTTACGGTAAATCCGGCATCTTCCAGTTCTTCCACAGCCTCTGCCTTTGACTTACCTACCACATTGATAACGGTTCTGGTGCTGCCATCACAAAGATATACATCCACCTTAGAGCCAACCTCTACTTCTTCGCCAATAACAGGCTCTGTACGCAATACACAGTCCTCACCGATTTCAAGACCGGTTTCGTTATCCTCCCAGTGGAATTTGAATACCATGTCCGGATAACGGTTTACCAGATCATCCTTCGACATACCGATGATATCCTCTTCCAGTACCATTCTTTCATAACCGATACTTAAGGTGAGCACAACATCTGCGCCGTCATACAATTCCATGCCTTCGGCAATGGACTGTTCCATAACGGTACCTACCGGGAAGTTAAAGGTGGAGTCATACTCTTCCGCATCAACCCAGGTAATATTTACAGTCATGTTCTTATTCTCATAAGCCTTGCGAATCTTCTTCTCCGCATTTTCACGGTCATAACGAAGAACGTCCGGCATAATTGCGGTATCCGTTACCGGGATCGGGCTCGGAGTAGCCGTCGGTGTGCTGGTTGCAGGATTCTTAAAGTTGCCGCCACCGGTCTTTCCGACAAAGCCGGAATTCTTGAGGACAAGAAGAATACAACCCACAAGGACAAGTACAACGATAACCATTCCTGCGATGTAAAGCTTCTCCCATGTGGAGCTTACACCATCCAGTTCCTCATCCTCATCCAGTTCGTCTCTCTTCTTGGTTACCTTCTTCTCGACAACCTCTTCCTCCTCGTCCTCCTCAAACATCTGAGAACTCTTCGGAGCGCTCTTAATTACCGCCATCTCCTCCGGTGTGATTTCGCGGGTTGGGGAATCGGTAACAATTCCGGAACTCATTTTAACGAAGTTACCGTTTGGATTCATAATGGCAGACTTCAAATCCTGAATCAGCTCATTTGCCGTCATATAACGACGCTCCGGCTTCTTCTGCATACACTTCTGAACAATCTTCTCCAAAGCCGGAGATACGTTCGGATTAAGTTCGGAAAGCGGTGTTGCCTCGCCCTGAATATGAAGTAATGCTACGGATACGGAGTTATCCCCGGTAAATGGTACACGGCCGGCAAGCATCTCGTAAATCGTTACGCCGAGAGAATAAATATCACTTCTCTCATCACTGTAACCGCCTCTTGCCTGCTCCGGAGAAAGGTAATGAACCGAGCCAACCGGGCTCTGATTGATGGTGTTGGTGCTTGCAGCTTTCGCAATACCGAAGTCCGCAACCTTAACCTTACCCTCTCTGGAAATCAAAATGTTCTGTGGCTTAATGTCTCTGTGAACAATT
>DCGJ01000148.1:17659-22596 GCA_002315495.1 Lachnoclostridium sp. UBA1781
ATGATTCTGATGTGCTGCATCGAGACCCTGTGCAATCTGAATTGCGATTCCCACAGCTTCCTTAATGTCAAGCTTACCTTTACGCTCGATAAAACGCTTCAGCGTAATGCCCTGAATCAGCTCCATTACGATGTAATGGAGATCACCGTCATCCCCTACGTCAAATACTCCTACAATGTTCGGATGGGTCATACCTGCGCAGGACTGTGCCTCGCCACGGAACTTTGCCACAAAGTTGGTATCACCGGAATACTCTGCCTTCAAAACCTTGACTGCTACGAAACGATTCAGACGGTGATCCTTTGCCTTATAGACATCGGCCATTCCGCCGGAGCCAATCTTCTCCAAAATTTCATAGCGATCTCCTCCGATAAACATTCCCGGATTAATCATACTCATAGTTTCCTACCCTTTCTCAAATCTTTATTAAGATCATCGTGATGTTGTCCCGGCCGCCATTTTCATTGGCCAGGTCCACCATTTTTTCTGTGATGTCATGAACATCATCATACTCGCTCACAATCTTTAACATCTCCGACTCGTCAACCATATCGGACAAACCGTCGGAACATAGCAGGATATAATCCCCGCCGTGGACCTTCACCTTGTAAAAGTCCGGATTCGCCACAGTCTGCGTGCTCACTGCACGAAGCACCATGTTCTTATTCGGATGGAAACGTGCCTCTTCCTTCTTCAGGTCTCCGTTTCGCACCATCTCCGCCACCAGGGAATGATCCTCGGTAATCTGGCGGACACTATCGTTAATCAGATACAGTCGACTGTCACCGATATTGGCAATCAGAAGATAACCATCCTCCTGAACCGTCGCAGCGACAAAGGTGGTTCCCATTCCCTCTAATGCCTTCTGCTCCTTGGCCTTTGCAATCAGCTCCTCGTTGGTCATCTTGATTGCCGCCTCAACTGCCTGAATACGAGTCTTTTCTTTGCTGCTGCGAAGCAGCTCCGTAAACCGCTCAATACAAAATCGGGAAGCTACGTCACCGGCATTATGTCCGCCCATACCATCGCACACAATGTACAGATTTGGGAAAATGCCTACCGGTTCGTCAGAGAGAAAGTAACTGTCCTGATTCATCGTACGTCTCGCACCAATGTCGGTTTTTGCACAAGTATTCATGTGTACTCTCCTCCTTCCCCATTAGGATTGTTCTTTTGCCTGCATGTAGGTTCTTCGAAGCTGCCCGCAGGCCGCATCGATATCCGTCCCCATTTCTTTTCTTATAGTAGCATTTATATTTCCTTTTTCAAGTTCTTTTTGAAATCTTAAAACATTCGTAACAACTGTCCGACGGTAATCCCGCTCCTTTACCGGGTTCACCGGAATCAGATTCACGTGACAATTTTTTCCCTTCAAAATGCGGCACAGTTCCCTTGCGCACTCGACGGAATCGTTGACTCCCTCCATCAGACTGTACTCAAAGGTCATGCGCCTACCTGTCTTCTCGTAGTAATAATCGCAGGCGGACATCAGTTCTTCGATGGAGTACGCATTTGCCACCGGCATAATCTTCTTACGAAGTTCATCGTTCGGCGCGTGAAGGGATAAGGCCGGCGTGATTGCCAGATCTAAATCGGCCAGCTCGCGCATCTTCGGCACCAGACCGCAGGTCGAAACCGTTACATTTCGCTGACTGATGTGAAGCCCCTGCTCGTCCGTGAGCATACGTACAAACTTCACCAGCTGATCAAAATTGTCAAGTGGCTCTCCGGTTCCCATAACAACCACATTGCTGACACGCTCGCCGCTGCTGCGCTGGATGGAATATACCTGCTCTAACATCTCAGCTGCGCTCAGATTTCTTACCAGACCACCGATGGTAGAAGCGCAGAAGCTGCAGCCCATGCGACATCCTACCTGTGAGGAAATGCATACCGAATTGCCATGATGATATCGCATCAATACGCTCTCGATGACATTGTCGTCCGAAAGACGGAACAGATATTTCTCTGTCTCCCCATCCTTAGATACCAGCTTTGCCACCTGCTCAAGTGCGGTAAATGCGTAGTTTTCTTTCAGTTTTTCCCGCAGATTCTTGCTAACATTGGTCATCTCATCCGGTGATACCACCAGCTTCTGATGCATCCACTCATAAATCTGCTTGGCGCGAAACTTCGGTTCTCCGAGCGTAGCAAGCTCATCGGAAAGTTCCAACGCCGTAAGGCATTTTAAATCAATTCTGTCCATAAGTCCACCATTTATCAATTCTTTTGGAACAGGCTGAAGAAGAACCCATCTGTGGAATGAACTCCCGGAACGAGCTGGAGATAACCCTCCTTCGCCGTCGGTTCACTTTGTAACGCTTTTGGAAGGTAAGGAGTGAGGTCTACCGGATCGAAGCCAAGCGAACGAAGCTCCTCATAGCCTCCCATGTTCTCTTCTTTTGTTATGGTACAGGTGGAAAATACAAGATAACCACCCTTCTTCACATAATCGGCAGAAGCTCGGAGAATCCGCTTCTGAATCTCCGCAAGTGCCGAAATATCATCTAATTCTGTCTTCCACTTGATGTCCGGCTTTCGACCGATGACACCGATTCCGGAGCATGGAAGGTCGGCCAAAACCACATCAGCCGCTCCCTTCATGGTCGGGTCAACTCGTTCGGCATCCCATACCTTTAATCGAAGATTGGATAGTCCGAGACGGGAAGCATTTTCCTGAATGGCTTCAAGCTTCTTATCACTTACATCCCTCGCCAGAACCGTTCCGCCTCCAAGTGCCTGAAGTCTCTCCGCGATATGACAGGTTTTTCCGCCCGGCGCCGCACAGAGGTCCAATACGGTATCTCCGGCCTTTAACGGAATCAGATTTCCGACCAAAATCGAGCTTTCGTCCTGAATGGCAAAGAGCCCTTTTGCAAATGCGGCACTCCCGTCGAGCCGTCCCGCTTTTGTCATGCGGCGGGCATTTGGCGCATATTCGGTTTCTGTAAGCTCCGTTCCTTCGGAAAGAAGCGCTTCCATTGCCTTCTCGCCGCTTCTGTCATCCTCCCGAAGCCGAATGACGGTTTTACTCTCCTCGAGAAACGACTTTAGCATCTTCTCGACCGTGGCATCATCATAAAGACTACGCCAGTATAGGATAAGCCAGGTTGGCATCGCATACAGGAAGGACAGGCGGTCTGTCGTATTCATGCCCTCTGCCAGCTGCTCTAAGTATGCCTCCGTACTACCATCCGCCTCCACATCTCTTGCGATTCCGCGAAGTACGCCGTTCACCATGCCGGAAAGACCGTTCATATTTCGATTTTTTGTAATCTTAACTGCCTCATTGCAGGCCGCACTGTTCGGAACATCCATAAACAGAATCTGATATACGGCCATCCGAAGAACATTTCGAATCTTCGGTTTTTGCTTCTGCACCGCACGACCGGTCTTTCTCATCAGAATCCAGTCAATGGTCTGCTGTCGTTCCAGCGTTCCGTGAAAGACGCGGATTAAAAATGCCCTCTCCGCCCCGACAAGTTCCGTGTGCTCCGCCAGTGTTTTGGTCTGAACACGATGGCACAGGTTGCCCTGCTCATTTACCTCGTCTAACATCTTGCATATGATTTCTCTCGTGTTCATTCCATCACCCCATGTTCTTTGATTCCTTCTATCGGAACCTCATTTTATCGTAACTTATTGTGCTTCGTCCCCAAGCACCTCTCCAGCTTCCAGACGATATCCTCTCAGGAAATCTCCCGCCTTCATACGCTGCTTACCCGCGAGCTGCAGCTCGGTAACAAGTAAAGCCTTCTCTCCGGTCGCAACCACAAAGCCATTCTTATTCACTTCCAAAACCTCGCCCGGTGCTGCATTTTCCTGCGGATTCGGATTCTCAACTACATCCGCCTGCCAAATCTTCATCTGCTTTCCGTTATGGAAGGTAAATGCGCTCGGCCACGGATTCAGTCCTCGAATCAGTCGCTCCAACTCCTCTGCCGGACGGGTGAAATCAAGTCTTCCCATATCCTTTCGAAGCTGCTTCGCATATGGCGTCGTCATCTCGCCCTGCGGCTCGCGCGTTGCGGTGCCGGACTTGATTTGCTCCATTGCGACCATTAATGCTTCTCCGCCGGCAATTGCCAGCTTATTATGGAGGCTTCCGCCGGTTTCCTTTGCGGTAATCGGCACGATTTGCTTATAAATCATATCACCGGTATCCAGGCCTTCCGCCATATACATAATCGTAATACCGGTCTCTGCTTCACCGTCAATAATCGACCACTGAATCGGTGCCGCTCCGCGATATTTCGGAAGCAGCGAAGCATGCACATTGATACAGCCATACGGAGGAATATCCAGTAATTCCTTCGGCAGAATCTGGCCAAATGCGGCCACCACCACCATATCCGGCTTCGCCTCGCGAATCACCGCAACATTGGCTGCTTCCCGAATCTTCTCCGGCTGAAATACCGGAATGTTATGGGCCACTGCCACTTCTTTTACCGGTGACGGAGTCATCTTATTGCCTCGTCCGGATGGACGATCCGGCTGCGTCACGCAAAGTACGACCTCATCCTCTCCCTGAAGCAGAGTTTCAAAAATGGTCGCCGCAATCTCCGGCGTTCCCATATACACAATTCTCATGGTTCTTCCTCCTGCCATACAGTCCGAGTCTACTCTTCTTCCTCTTCTGCCATCAACTCTTCGTTGTCATACAGACGACCCTCTACCTTTTCCACATAAAGATGTCCGTCAAGATGGTCTAATTCATGACATACGGCACGTGCAAAAAACTCCGTTGCGGTAAAGGTGATGTCCTCCATGTCCAGGTTCTTCGCCTTCACGGTAACGCTAAGCGGTCTGGTAACCTGCCCGCTCTTTCCCGGCACACTGAGACATCCTTCCCATCCGAGCTGCTCGCCGTCGCGATCTACAATTACCGGATTCACCAGGAATACCGGCTGATTTCTCTTCTCCGAGATATCAATTAT
>DCGJ01000148.1:22638-23276 GCA_002315495.1 Lachnoclostridium sp. UBA1781
AAATGCCCACCTGCGGTGCAGCAAGTCCCACACCCTGTGCGTCGTACATCGTCTCCAGCATATCCATCATCAGTTCACGGGTACGATCGGTCATCTCCTCCACCTCTTTACAAGGCTTGTAAAGAACACTGTCCCCCTCCACACGAATCTTTCTGATTGCCATAAGTTGTTCCTCTCTTTCTTTCCCACAAGGGTTTTAATATCCGTTCATCGGATTGAAGTCAAAAATTACATTACATCCGAGAGCTGCGCCCTCCTCGATGATTGCTTTCTCCATCCGGTTCTTTGCCTGAACGAGAACATCGTAATCGCTATGCTTCAGATACAGCACGCCGCGATAAATATCATTGATTTTGTGTCGTCCCGCAGGACTCGGTCCAACGATTCGAAGTCCGGAAAATGCTTCCTTCTTTATCAGCTCGCAAAGCGCCTGAAGTCCCTTCTCCACGCGGTCTTCTCTTGGGTGCGTAGCAAGCACAACCAGCATATTTCCAACCGGAGGATAATTCATCACATCGCGATATGCAATTTCCTGCTCAAAGAAGCTTTCATAGTCCTGTGACGCGGCTCCCATAACAGCATAATGCTCCGGCTTGTAAGTCTGAATCACGACCTCTCCGGTATCTCCCGCACGACCG
>DCGJ01000113.1 GCA_002315495.1 Lachnoclostridium sp. UBA1781
CCAAGGTTGGAGCCGCCGCCTGCGCAGCCGATGATGATGTCCGGGGTAATGCCGTATTTGTCAAGAGCCGCCTTTGCCTCCAGACCGATTACGGACTGGTGAAGGAGAACCTGGTTCAATACGGAGCCGAGAACATAACGATAACCCTCGTTCGTAACGGCAACTTCAACGGCCTCGGAGATTGCACAGCCAAGGGAACCGGTAGTTCCCGGATGCTCGGCAAGAATCTTCTTACCAACCTCCGTGGTCATGGATGGGGAAGGGGTAACATTTGCGCCGTAGGTTCTCATAACCTCACGACGGAACGGCTTCTGCTCGTAGGAGCATTTAACCATGTATACCTTACAATCGAGGTCAAAATAGGAACAAGCCATGGAAAGTGCGGTACCCCACTGGCCTGCGCCGGTCTCAGTGGTAACGCCCTTGAGACCCTGCTTCTTAGCATAGTAAGCCTGAGCGAGTGCGGAGTTCAGCTTGTGGCTTCCGCTGGTATTGTTACCCTCGAACTTGTAGTAAATCTTTGCCGGGGTACCAAGTGCCTTCTCAAGGTGATAAGCACGCATAACCGGAGACGGGCGATAGGTCTTATAGTAAGCCTGAATCTCTTCCGGAATATCGAAATAAGCGGTGTCGTCGTCAAGCTCCTGCTTAACAAGCTCTTCACAGAAAATCGGGGTAAGCTCCTCAGCGGTGAGTGGCTTTAAGGTGCCCGGGTTCAAAAGCGGAGCCGGCTTAACCTTCATGTCTGCACGAACGTTATACCACTGCTTCGGAATCTCATCTTCACTCAAATAAATCTTGTATGGAATCTTCTGGTCCATGTTCTTTCCCTCCTGGAAAAAGTTTGTTTTCGCGGCCTTCGGTTTTTGCAAAATGCGAAGCTCCGAGAGTCGCTGTCTGAATTCAAGTATAGACTTGATTTTTACAGATGTAAAATGATAAAATGTGGTATGGCAATAAGAAAAAGTTATTGAAAACGCCGCATTTTCCGAGAGAAAGCAGTTCAACAAAGGGGTTTATTCGGAAAAATTATGATAAATTGACGAAATATGAACAATATACAGAGGAGGGGACACAATGAATATCAATCAGCTGGAATACTTTATCTGTGTTGCTGAGTGTCTGAATTTTACAAAGGCTGCAGCAAAATGCTACATTTCCCAGACAGCCATGACACAGCAAATCAAAGCCCTCGAAAAGAAGGTCGGAGTACCGCTTTTTGTGCGCGATAAGCATCACGTACAGCTGACGAACGCGGGAAAAGTGCTTTTGTCCGAAGCTCGTACCATCGTGGAGAAGAGCGATGAGGCGATGCGACTGGCGCGCCTGGCCTCGGACGGCGTGCGCGGCCAGCTGACCATCGGGTATATTCGTGGTTATGGCTCTGTGGGGTTTTCCTCCATTTTGCGAAATTTTCACAGCACCTATCCGGGCATTCAGATTACGCTGGTCCGTGACAATCTGAGCGGACTTCTCGGGCGTGTGGATAAAGGGGAATGCGATATCGTATTTGCAGTAGCTCCGCAGAAATATCAAAATGCGGACCTGAACCATCTGTTCCTGCAAAGCTATCCGGTAATGGGTGTGCTTCAAAAGGAGCATCCGCTTGGTGATCGGGAATATCTGACTTATTCGGATCTCGAAGGCGAGAAGTTTATCATGATGCAGCCGGCGGACCGTGCAAAGGACCAGATGGAGGAGTCGGTGCTGATTTATGAACGTGGAGGATATCTTCCGAATGTGGTTGCGGTAGAAAGAGACCCGGAAAGCCTTTTGATGATGATTTCAGCGGGGCTTGGAATCAGTATTGTGCCGGAGTACGTGATTCATAATCAGTATCGAAACGAAGAATTGAAGATTTTGCCGATGTTAAAGTCGGATAAAACGGCCGAAACGGTTGATTTTCATGCCAGCTGGTCAAAGCATAGCACGAACTCTGCGGTGGAGAGATTGGTCGAGATGTTAAAGATGTAGAAGATAAAAAAGAAATAGACGGTGAGGCAGTGAAGCGATGGAAGTGAAGTCTTCTTGCGCTTAAGGGAACGCCACCTGTATGATGTAAGCAATCAAACCGACCCATTCTCACCTAAGGAAATGCTGACGACTTGGTGATGCGGGCTAGCCCGCCCTAAATCATGTGATAGGCGTTTGCGTCGTAACTGCTCTGAAGCGGTACAATGGTGAACTTTAATCTTGCCAGAATAATCAAATCATCGATGGCGGCAACCTCGCCGTCCGTCTCAATCTTTACCAAAAAATCTGCGCTTGGAAGTTCTACGCGGTCCATGTGAAGACTGCCCTTCGCCTGGCGAAGAGCTTCGTTTGTGGAATCTCCAACGTCGGAGGAGGTCCAAAGCAAGCGGTCTCCGTCATCATTTTCAATGGAAGCATCCTTCAACAACTTCTCGAAGCGGATTCCGTCCATGAAGTCCGGATACTTATCGCACAGCTGGTTATAAACAAAATGCAGCATGGCCATAAACAGCTCATGCGCCGCCTCGTAATTATCAAAGATACCAAGCACGGCATCCTCGGAACGCTTAACAGAAAGCTCCTGAACTTCCGGATATCCGGATACAACATACGCACACCCCATTGTGTCTTCTCCTTTGCTCATATCAGATTCTTTTGAAATGATCATATCGTGTGAATTGCAATTCCGTTCTCTAACTTATCCCAATATTTCTCTCGGATCGGTAATGTAGCCGTTAATCGCACTGGCAGCCGCCGTCATTGGACTTGCGAGATATACCTCTTTCGCCTCGTGCCCCATGTGTGTCACGAAGTTATGATTGGTCGTTGCGATGCACCGCTCTCCCGTTGAAAGAATCTCCATGTGTCCACCAAGGCAGAGCCCGCAATTCGGCGTGGATACCTTCGCGCCGGCATCAATAAAGCCGGTCATCCAGCCATTTGCAAATGCGGCATTGTAAATCTGCGTCGTGCCCGGAATGATGATGCAGTGCACATTCGGTGCAACCTTCTTGCCTTTTAGCATAAGATAGGCGGCCTCAAGATCCTCCAGACGTCCGTTGGTACACGAACCGATGACCACCTGGTCCACCTTCACGTGGGAAAGGGCATTGGCCGGGAGTGTTTCCTTCGGCTCCATCGGGCAGGTGACGACAGGCTCGAGTTGGGCCAGGTCGATTTCGATGGTCTCCTCGTAAGGAGCATCCGAATCTGCAATGTAAACCACAGGAGTTCGTTCGCTGCGTCCGTTTAGATAGTGAAGCGTGATGCCGTCAACCGGGAAAATACCGTTCGCCGCGCCGGCCTCGACTACCATGTTACAGATGCAGAGCCGATCGTCCATAGAAAGAGATGCCACGCCTTCGCCGGTGAATTCCAAACTCTTACCACGCGCCTTCTCCGTGCCCAAAAGCCCAAGAATGGTCAGAATCAGGTCCTTCCCCGAGCATTCCAGAGGAAGCGAGTTCAAAAGTCGAACATTGATTGCGGCAGGTACGGTAAGTCTCGTTGTCCCATACGCCATCGCGTGTGCCAGGGCTTCCGAATCGGTTCGGATGGAAAATGCTCCGACTGCCCCATAGGTACAAGTATTCTTGTCGGCACCAATCACACAGTCGCCTGCGGTTACGATTCCCTGCTCGGGCAAAATGGCCTGCTCAAGTCCGCTCCGCCCCACATCAAAAAAGTGGGAAAGGCGGTAGCGCTTCGCAAAATCACGACACTGTCGAATCTGGTCGGCGGTCTTAATATCCTTATTCAGACTAAAATGGTCCAAAATCACGACAATACGCTCGGAATCGAACACCTTATTGTATTCCATGCGCTCGAATTCGTCAATGGCGAGCGGCGTGGTCCGCCCATTTCCAAGCACGAGATCGACCTTGGCAGATACCTTCCGGCCGTCGGAAACTGAGGTCAGGTCGCTATGTGCCGCCAAGATTTTTTGCGTCATTGTCATCCCCATGGCTGTCTCCTCTCCGTCATGTTATGATTCGGCCCTCCAGTCGAGTCTGCATTTGCCTGCTTAACAAAATTCCGCACGATCAAACACGTGAATTATGCCAGCTCTGCGATGACTTCAACCTCTACCAATGCGCCCTTTGGAAGCGCATTTACCGCAACACAGCTTCTTGCCGGCGCGGAAGTAATGTAACGTCCGTAAATCTCGTTAAATGCGGCAAAGTCAGCCATATCAGCTAAAAAGCAGGTCGTTTTAACGATCTTGTCAAGACCGGAGCCGGCAGCAGTAAGTACTGCCTCGAGGTTCTTCATTACCTGCTCCGCCTGTGCGGTAATTTCGGTACCTACCATAAGACCGGTAGCCGGATCAAGAGGAATCTGACCGGAGGTGAATACCAGATTTCCGGTAGTTAATGCCTGCGAGTAAGGGCCAATTGCGGCCGGTGCTTTGTCGGTATGAATCTTTTGAGCCATTTTTCGTTCTCCTTTTATACGGGAAATGGGCACCGGACGGGTACCCATTTTCAAATTCTTATCTCGTGAACATGCATTCCACAAAAAACTACATCAGGCTTTCCACGAACTGCTTTGCGGCACGCGGAGAGCGGCTCCCTTTACGAAGCGCATAGGCTTCGGCCTTGGTCACCAGCTCCTGTTCGTCCATCGGAACCTGATTTCTTGCTGCCAGCGTTTTAACAATCTCGGTAAATAACTGCTTGTTCGGCTTTTCGTAATAAATCGTCAGACCGAAGCGCTCAGAGAGTGACATCAGCTCCTGTATCGTGTCATTTCTGTGCACGTCATCCATACCGTCGCGCTCTGCAAAGGTCTCCTTTACGATGTGACGACGGTTCGAGGTGGCATAAATCACCGCATTGCTTGCGGAAGCGGAAGCGGAGCCCTCGAGGGCGGCCTTCAGCATACTGAAGCAGTCGTCATTCTTATTAAAGGAAAGGTCATCAATGAAAATGATGAACTTAAGCGGGTTGTCTCGAATCTTTGCCATTACGTCAGACAGACCGAACAGCTGATCTTTACGAATCTCGATGAGGCGAATGCCCCGAGGAGAGAAGTAGTTGGCGCAGGCCTTAACGGAAGAGGATTTGCCGGTGCCTGCGTCTCCGAAGAGAAGCACATTTGCCGCAGGACGCCCCTCAATCAAGGCAATCGTATTGTCGAAGAGCTGCTTTCTCTCTCTCTCGTAGCCAACGAAATCCTCTTCGTTAATCGTATCTGCAACCGCTACCGGAAGAATCTCACTGCCGGAGACGCGGAACATAATGTTGTTCGCAAAGATGCCGTAACCGTAATCGCCAATATGGTTCATGCGGTCCTGGTATGTGGATTCGAAGTCAATCTGCTCGTTATCAAACTGAGGCAGGTCCCCGTCGTATCCGATGAATTCACGGAAGGATTCGGCGGAGAGTGTGGTGAGCTTTGAGAATAGCATCAGCTCACGAACCGCATTTGTGGAAAATGCGAATGAGTTTTCCTTGCCCTGAGAAGCATTTACAATGAAACGATTCTCGTCGGAGTACACCGCACGGGCAAGATACTCGGAAAAGGAATTGTTGTCGTAAGACAACGAAAATACGAATGAGCCAAACAGGTTGAGGCGGGTATAAACATCGTCCGCGCTGTTCAGTAATTCCATCAGGCATGCCATCGGCGGCTGCGAAAGAATGCTTCGAAACACGCTGATGGAAGATAGTTCATACCCAATTTGTCTCATTTCCCGTTTTGTCATGGTTTATCCCTCGAACTTGTTAATAATTGCACCCTTATCAGCGGAGCTTACCGCATCGGCATAACGCTTCAGCGCGCCCTTGATATTGGTTTTCTTCTTAATTACGGTCGTCTCCTTACGCTTTGCGAGCTCCTCGTCGGAAACCTTCAGCTCGATGGAGTACTCCGGAATGTTGATGGAGATGATGTCGCCATCCTGAACGTATGCGATGATACCGCCGCTTACCGCCTCAGGGGAAATGTGGCCGATACAAGCGCCACGGGTTGCGCCGGAGAAACGCCCATCGGTAATGAGGGCAACTTCCTTATCAAGGCCGATGCCTGCGATTGCGGAGGTTGGGGAGAGCATCTCTCTCATACCAGGGCCGCCGGCAGGGCCTTCATAACGAATAACAACGATGTCACCGGAAACGATCTTTCCCGTGTAGATTGCTGCGATTGCTTCTTCCTCGCTGTCGAATACCTTTGCAGGACCTTCGTGTACGAGCATCTCAGGAGCAACGGCACTACGCTTTACAACGCAGCCGTCCGGAGCGAGGTTACCGCGAAGAACGGCAATACCGCCGGTGGTGGAATATGGATTGTCGATTGGACGGATGGTAGCCGGGTCCATGTTGACTGCATTCTGCAGGTTCTCTTCCAGGGTCTTTCCGGTACAGGTCATAACGGAGGTGTCGAGAAGACCGAGCTTGGTGAGCTCCTTAAGAACCGCATACACACCGCCGGCCTCGTTCAGGTCCTCCATGTAGGTACGGCCTGCCGGAGCAAGGTGGCAGAGGTTCGGTGTCTTTTCGGAAACTTCGTTTGCCATATTCAGATTAAACTCTACGCCACACTCATTTGCAATTGCAGGCAAATGCAGCATGGAGTTCGTGGAGCAGCCAAGCGCCATATCGGCGGTCAGGGCATTTTTAATCGCAGCTGCGGTCATAATGTCGCGAGGCTTAATGTCCTTGCGAACCAAATCCATAATCTGCATACCGGCATGCTTTGCAAGCTCGATACGGGAAGAGTAAACAGCCGGAATGGTACCGTTTCCGCGAAGACCCATACCAAGAACCTCGGTAAGGCAGTTCATGGAGTTTGCGGTGTACATACCAGAACAGGAACCACAGGTCGGACAGGTCTTCTCTTCGCAGATGCGCATCTCCTCGTCGGTCATCTTGCCTGCAGCGTAGGAGCCTACAGCCTCGAACATACGGGAGAGAGAAGTCTTTTCGCCGTCCACGCGACCGGCTAACATCGGGCCGCCGCTAACGAAAATGGTTGGTATATTAACTCGTGCAGCAGCCATCAGAAGACCAGGCACGTTTTTGTCACAGTTAGGAACCATAACAAGACCGTCAAATCCATGAGCGAGTGTCATTGCCTCGGTAGAATCTGCAATCATGTCACGGGTGATTAAGGAGTACTTCATTCCGGTGTGTCCCATGGCAATACCGTCACAAACGGCAATGGCCGGGAAGACAATCGGAGTACCGCCTGCCATAGCAACGCCAATCTTAACAGCGTCTACAATCTTATCAATGTTCATATGACCCGGAACGATTTCGTTGTAGGAACTAACGATACCGATTAACGGGCGAGCCTGCTCTTCAACGGTAAGACCGAGAGCATGGTACAGGCTGCGGTGAGGGGCATTTTGGAAGCCGTCTACAATAGTGTCTTTAACCATACTGATTTCTCTCTTTCTTGAAGGCATCGGAAGGCCTTCGGAATAAGGGGCATTTTCGAAAATGCGTCCCATTTGATAAAAATTAGGGCCCCGTCCGGAACTCGGTCGGGGCCTTGTGGTCTTTCTGAATAAGGATTAGTTGTTGATCAACTTGTCCTCATCGCTCCAGCTGTAAAGCTTACGAACGTCAGCACCAACAACCTCGGATGGATGCTCAGCGTGAAGCTTACGCATTGCGTTGAAATGAACCTGAGCGCCTGCATCAGACATATCAAGAAGGAATTCCTTAGCAAAGGTACCGTCCTGAATATCGGAAAGGATCTTCTTCATAGCTTTCTTGGTCTCTTCGGTAATGATCTTAGGACCGGTTACATAGTCGCCGTACTCAGCAGTATTGGAGATGGAATATCTCATGCCTGCGAAACCGCTCTGGTAGATAAGGTCAACGATGAGCTTCA
>DCGJ01000022.1 GCA_002315495.1 Lachnoclostridium sp. UBA1781
CGCCGGTTCAAATCCGGCTCGCGCCTGACTCGAAGAAAGAATCGCAAATCATTTGATTTGCGATTCTTTTTGTATCGTAGGCACAATAACAGAAGGACACGGCGTAAACCGTGTCCTTCTTTATGTTAGTTAGTTTCTTTTTCTGTCACCAAACCATCTTCTGCAATCGAAACATTTTTTGAGATTTCTTCCAGATGAGAGAATATTCGATTTCGGTTGTCCGAACCTAAAGGCGCGAATTTCGTATCGTTGTTCTTGTGCACCGCCGGAACCAGGGAAAGTTCCAGATGAGATTCCAGGTTATTGCCATAAATATGAATCTGTGCGACGAGAATATCGACCTCCATGCCATTGAACCAAAAGTTACTTAGACTGTATACAATCGGTTTATGATTATAGAAACCAAGTGGCTGCAGACAGTGGGAATGCGCTCCGATGATGGCGTCCGCTCCCGCGTCTAAGTAGGTTTTTGCGGTTGAAATCTGGACAGATTCAAGCTGCTCACTGTACTCTGTGCCCCAATGCAGAATTGCGATGACATAGTCCGCATTTGTCAAGGTTTCCATCGTATCCAGAGCGGCTTCCGGCCCGTAATCGTACATGTGGTTATTGGCCAGAGTTACCACATCGACACCGAGTTCTTGCATGATGTAGACGCTCTCAGGCTTCGCGCGAAACGTAAACATCTTATTGGCGAGGGGCGTCCCCCTGTTAGAATACGGAAATTCGTTATTCACGCAGGTTACGTCTGCTTCGTTTAAAATATCGATAAGTTCTTGGGAAATGGTGTTACTCAGAACGCCACCCTTGTATTTTAATCGGTTGAGACATAAGCCGCCATCGTCGAGATTAATGTCTCCACAGAAGCAAAGCGTGATGTCAAATTCGCCCAAATCCGGCGTCGGCGTGATGGTCGGTGTTGGCGTAGGAGTGCTTGTGGACGCGACTACAACAATCCGAGTTGGAACGGCTGTCGGACTGTTTTGCGCAAGCAGAACCGAGTCCGTAGCCGAAGCTTCAGGGCGGCCGCATTTTGCGTAAGTTTCGGATAGGCAAATGCCATGAAACCCGAAAAGACCAGAAAACCACTCACAAGAATTAGTAGCAGATATGCCCATCGTCGCCGACGAAGCAATTGCTTTCGGCGCGAAGAATATTGTGATACAGATGGATTCATATAACCTCATATTTATTGGTGTTTTGTAATGATGCAACGTGGTCGCATACAAGGTTATGTATCACTTCTTATGGGTTATTGCAAGGAAGTTGTCAGAATAAGAAAGTACGATTTCGATGCTGAATCTTCAAAGGTTTTCAAGTGTGCAAACTGTATTTATATCATATCATGGTTATGATATAATATCTCTTGTGGATTTATAGTTCGATGGGAAACTGCGGGTTTGAGTTATAGAGGAGTTCAGCCACGAATATGGCTGGACCGGGCTGCCGGGATATTATGTATTAAGCCCTGATGGAATAGTCCTTTTGGTGATTCTTGTTATTACAATGATATATTGGATTATGCTGAACAAGTCCCCGCGTGAAGTTGTGTGTGACACCGAATAGAGATATACAGCTTGCGCGGATGAATTCGCTGTTTATTAAATACATGAATTGTAAGAAATATACGATGACAATAATATAATACATTATTTCGAGGGAAAAATAAGTGAAAAACAATGACTTGAAAGAGCAAAAGAAGACGAAATTAATTTAGAAAAAAGTCATTCGAATTATAGTTATTGCATCCATTTTCAGCCTTCTTCTTGCCGGCATCTTTTGGCAGGTGGTTATGGATCGGAAGAAAACTGACCTACGGGTGATGCCCGGAGTTCTGGTTGATGTGGGCAGTTATCAATGCCACGCATACATGAAAGGGCAGGGGGATGCTGCGATGGTGTTTATTGCAGGAAGCGGAACCCCGTGCGCATTTACCGATTTCTACGGGCTTCAGGAACATTTTTCGAAAGACTACCTGACGGTCAGCTTCGACCACGCGGGAAGTGGCTTTAGCTCGAAGACGGAGGAGCCGCGAACAATCGAGAATCTGACGGCTGAGCTTGAGCGGCTGATTGATTCCGTTGCGTCGGAGAAGGAAGTGATTCTGGTAAGTCATTCCCTGGGCTCACTGGAAGCGATTGCCTACGCTAAGAAGCATCCGGAGCGCGTCAAATGCATCATTTTCCTCGATGGAGGAAGCCCGGAGTACTACGCGTCGCACGGGGAACTGGGAGCAAAGCTTTTAAACCGTGGCAGCGCATTTTTACGATTTATGGGGTGGAATCGACTAGTAGGAACTCTTGGTGTGAAGCTGCCATTCTACGGAGAAAATGAGCGATACGAAAAGCTTTCGGAGGAAGTAAAGCCCTTGGATGAAGCAATGTTTTACCATTTTACAGGCAATCCCGAGACACTTCACTCAATCGACATGATTCAGGAAAATGCGGCAATTGTTTCCGAAGATGCCAATCTCGTGAGCATTCCGCTACTTATCATTGGAACGGAAGGCGACAAGGAGTGGACGGATGACCACGAGGAGCTTGCAAAGCTCTCGAGCAATTCGAGAGTTGAGGTGATAGCGGGTGCGAGTCACTATTTACATTGGAGTAACCGGGAGGACGTTGTAGGTTTTATGGAGGAGTTTTTTGAGGAACTTTTTGTGGAACAAAGGCGCAATAAAGGGGTTCAATAAAAGGTTAATAAAGTCCCAATAAAGTCTCGATAAAGTCTCGGGAACAAGCGCCCCGGAAATGCGGAAAAGAGCCGCTAGACTTGACTTTTGCGGCTCTCAGTTGTAGTATAAACGTAGAATGTATAAATAATTGGAGGTACTATGCGAACTTACTTAGTTACAGGTGGAGCCGGGTTCATTGGCTCGAACTATATTCATTACATGTTTAGAAAGTATGGAAACGATATTCGAATCATTAATGTGGACTGTTTGACCTATGCCGGTAATCTTGAAAACCTTCTGGATGTAGAGAAACTTGAGAATTATACCTTCGTTAAGGCAGATATTACCGATAGGGATGCAATTGAAAAAATATTCGCTGAGAATGACATCGACCGAGTGGTTCATTTCGCAGCTGAAAGCCATGTTGACAGAAGTATTCGTAACCCTGAAGTATTTGTAAATACCAATGTTCTTGGAACGGCAGTTATGCTGAACTCGGCAAAGAAGGCCTGGGAGCTTCCGGACGGAACCTTCAAGGCTGACAAGAAGTTCCTTCACGTATCGACCGATGAGGTATACGGATCCCTTCCGGATGACGACAACGCATTTTTCTACGAAACATCCCCAATTGATCCGCACAGCCCATACTCTGCCAGCAAGGCTTCCTCTGATATGTTGGTAAAGGCGTACATTGACACCTATCATTTTCCTGCAAACATTACGAACTGCAGCAACAACTACGGCCCATATCAGTTCCCGGAAAAGTTGATTCCGTTAATTATCAACAATGCTCTTCACGGAAAGAAGTTGCCGGTGTATGGAGATGGCAAGAATGTTCGTGACTGGCTCTACGTGGATGACCATGCAAAAGCAATTGATATGGTTCAGGAGCAGGGACGTCTTGGTGAGAGATATAATATTGGTGGTCACAACGAGAAGCAGAACATTGAAATTATCAAGATCATCCTCGATACTCTTCAGGATATGCTTCCTGAGAATGATCCAAGAAAAGCACATATCAACGAAGAATTGATTACTTATGTTGCTGACCGCAAGGGACATGATCGTCGCTATGCGATTGCCCCGGATAAGATTAAGGCCGAAATTGGCTGGGAACCGGAAACCATGTTCAAGGAAGGAATCCGCAAAACCATCGCTTGGTTTTTTGAAAATGCGGACTGGATGGAGCATGTAACCAGCGGTGACTATCAGAAGTATTATAGTGAGATGTATAAGTAAATAGATTTAATGAGGGAAATATGAAGCATATTGATCCGGAAAAATCAGTTGTTCTTGTTACTCACGACTTATCAGAAACCGGCGGACCGATTCTTACAAGAAAAATTGCTGAATGTTTAAAAGGGCGAGGTTATTACGTTGTCCTTGTCTCGCTTCGAAAGCGCGGTAGGGATACAGGATTTCGTCCCTATTGTGATGAACTCCTTTATGCTGATAAAACCTATGATTTGCTTGGAAAGGCTCTACGCCACACCGGCCATAGCGTTGCGAACAGGCAAAGCAAGATTCTGAATAAAGTGGTTTCAAGACTTGCCCGACGAGGGTTTCGCTATGTTGTTTTGAATACGGTCGTTAGTGGAATTGCAGTTCCAGCATTTCGAAAATATGATTTCCGAATCGTGTCTTTGATTCACGAAATGAGGGGAGCGTGCAAACTGTTCCACGCGGAGGATATCATTCAAAACATAGCTCAGATGGCGGATGTGATTGTATTTCCATCAGAACTTGCAAAACATGATTTTTGTTCTTTTGCCGAAAAGCTATCGGCAAAGACAGTGATTCAACCGCAGGGCTATTATCACAGCTTCTTTCCGGAAGATGATCATGAAGAGGCCAGAAAGGATTTGTGCAAGCAACTTGGCTTACCCGAACAAACCCGTTTTATGGTTGGCGCCGGAACGATATGTTTTCACAAGGGAAACGATCTGTTACCCCTCGTGGCACACGAAACAAGGAGTGTTGAGAATCTCCATTTTCTATGGCTCGGAAGCCCTGCAGATGATGCCTTTTGTGCGCATTTTGAGGCAATGGCAGAACGGCTTGACGTTGCCAACCGAATTCACTATCTGGGGTATGTTCGGGATGAAAAAGCATATGCACGTATCCTCTGTGGATGTGATGCATTTTTGCTTCTTTCCCGTGAAGATACATTCCCATCGGTAATGATGGAGGCGGCAGCCGCGCATTTGCCGATTGTAGCTTTTGACGGGTGCGGAGGCGCACATGATTTTCTCTCGGAGGAACATGGGTACTTGATTCCTTATATGAATATTGAGGGATTTTCGAGAACAGCACTTGGAATTGCAACAGGACAAATGTCAACCGAGAGGGTGTGCCGAAGGGCGTTTGAACGTGTAAAAAAAGACTTTGTTTTTGAGAACTATGTCGAAATCATTACGAGAGAACTTTTTGGAGAATAGAAAGGGCAGAAATGAAAAACGTTGGTATCATAAACTTTACAAAGCATTCCGATAATTATGGAGAACTCATTGCATTAGAGGAACTCAGGGATATTCCGTTTCAGGTGAAGCGAGTGTATTATATCTATGATGTGCAAGAGGGAGTCCGTCGCGGGTTCCATTCGCACAGAGATCTGCATCAGGTATTAATCTGCCCACACGGAAAGGTGAAGATTTTGGTGAAAACTCCTACGGAAGAGGAGGTAATTGTTCTTGATGATCCATCCAAAGGCTTATATATTGGACCGATGGTTTGGAGAGAAATGTATGACTTTGAAGACGGTGGTGTATTGTTAGTGCTTGCTTCAGAGTACTACACGGTTTCCGATTATATTCGTGACTATTCGGAATACGAGAAGGAAGCACTTGAGCATAAGTTTGAAGATTGCGAGAATTTACTTCTCGCTAAAGAAAGGAAGTAATATAAATGAAGGTTCCATTTTCCACATTTTCTGTTTTGCACGGTGAAGTTCGAGATGAAATGATTGCCGCATTTACAAAGGTATATGACAAGGGCTGGTTCATCCAGGGTGAGGAGTGCGCAGCATTTGAAAAAGAGTTTGCACAGTATTGCAACCGCGACTACTGTGTTGGATGTGCAACCGGCTTGGATGCCATCTATTTGATCCTTAAGGCCATGGGTATTAAGGCAGGAGATGAAGTTATCTGTCCATCCAATACCTTTATTGCAACCGTTCTCGCGGTAAGTTATACTGGCGCAACCCCTGTATTGGTCGAGCCGGATGAAGTTACCTATAACATGTGCGGAAAAGGACTTGAGGAAGCCTTGACTGATCGCACAAAGGCAGTTATCGCAGTTCATTTGTATGGGCAGACCGCTGAAATGGACGAAATCAAGGCATTTACAAAGGCACACAATTTGAAGTTGATTGAGGACGTTGCTCAGGCACATGGCGCGACTTACAAAGGTGTTAAAGCCGGTGATTTTGGTGACGCGGCCGCATTTAGCTTTTATCCTGGCAAAAACCTCGGAGCACTTGGCGATGGTGGGGCTGTGGTAACGGACGACAAAGAGCTTGCTGAAAAGGTTCATGCAATTGCAAATTATGGTTCTGTTGCTAAGTACAACCATCAGTACCAGGGAACGAACTCTCGTTTGGATGAGGTTCAGGCAGCCTTCTTACGTATTAAGCTGAGAGGATTGGATGCAACAAATGCATTCCGTTGTTCCGTTGCAGAACGTTATCTGCAGAAAATCACAAATCCGAAGATTAAACTGCCGGTCATTGGCGCAAACCGCACGCATGTATGGCACCTTTTCCCGGTTATGGTTGGGGACAAGGCCGCATTTAAGGCGCATCTTGAAGCAAACGGAATCGGATACAATGAGCATTATCCTATTCCGATTCATAAACAGGGAGCATATGCCGACTGCAATCTTGGAAGCTTCCCGTTTGCAGAGTACATTTCTGCAAACGAGGTCAGTCTGCCGATGTACTACGGCATGACTGATGAAGAAGTGGACTATGTTATTGATGTTTTGAATCGATATTAAGTATGAAAATGATATCCAATTACCCCTTGGTTTCGGTTGTTGTTCTGTGCTATAAACAGGAGCAATACTTGGCAAATGCGGTAGAATCCGTTTTGCGGCAGAACTATCCTTCTATAGAGCTTCATATCGCCGATGATGGAACACCGGGATTTCAAACCGAGCAATGGGAACAGTATGTCAAGAACAGGGCAGGGGAGAATATAGCAAAATGCTCTGTTTGTACTCAGGCGAATGCCGGAACAGTACGAAATCTAAATGGAGCTTTGAACAGAGCCACAGGCAAGTATGTGCTGTTTTTCGCCGGGGATGACGCCCTATTTGGAACCGATTGCCTCAAATCCTTGGTTGAGCAGGCGGAATGCAGCGCAGAAGACCATCTGTGCTTTACTGCGCTGGCGAGCAAAATGGACTCCGAGTTGAAGACTTCCGACGGTTATTTTCAACCAAAGGAGCTCAGGGAGAAAGGTTCCTTATCATCAAAGGAAGCGCACAGACTGCTTCTATACAGTTGCTGCTATTCCATGGGAGCAACCTTGTTTCGTCGAGAGAGGTTCTTGGAAAATGGAGGCTTCAGTGAAGAGTATCATGTGATTGAAGACTGGAGTTTTTATTTATCTCATACGCGAAAAGGTGGTACAATTGGGTTTTGTGACATCCCATTTTTAATGCATCGCCAAGGAGGAATCAGCGAGAAACACTCGCTGCCACCGGTTTATTTAATGGATTTGAAGAGAATCTACCTAACCGAGGTATTTCCTTTTGTTAAAGAGGAATCAAATCGAAAGCGAAGAGTAGAGATTATTCTGCATTACAAATCAATGATGGGCATTGACAGGCATTTTCTGAATATGTGCCTGCGAAATGCATGGTCAATACTGTTTGTTTTGAAATTAAAATTATTTGGAGGATCAAATGGCTAAGATATTTGTTTCCATGTATAACTTCGCAAGACATTCGGCTGATTACACTATTATGCCGCCGTTCTATGAAACCTTTACGAATGGTCTGGCGGAAGCCGGGAATGAAGTTCTCGTTTATTTTCACAAGGATTTTTACAAGGACTTTTCCGGAGAGATGCCGGAGTATATTGCTGAAAAAGTGAAGAAGTTCAATGCGGATTTATATATCTTTTTTAACAATAATTTCTGGGATATTACGAGTTGGACAGACAAACCGATTTTGATCTATGACGTAGACTCACCGTTATTCTATAAGAATTTAGACAAGGTAAAGGCAGACCCAAATCGGTTCCGTTACATGACCATCCAGAAGAACTCGGTAGAATTGTTGAAGGAAATTGTGGGAGTTGAAGGAGATATCGCTCAATTTGCCCCTCCGTTTACCGGCATTTTATCTGATAGCAGTATTGAGCCGGAAACCAATATTTCCTTTATCGGTTCCAACTGGACATGGGAAGGCTGCCGCTTCGTACAGCAGTTTCTTGATAACCCGGACCTTTCGAATGAGGATCGCCTTCTTGCAAAGAAGGTTTATGAGGAATACGCGCGTAACCCATTCAAGTCAAGCGAGGAAATTTATCAGGATTTCGGCTTCGAGCCAGAGAAGAAGATTGTCTTCCAAAATGACATGAACACGGCGAGCCGTATCTCGGGAATCAAGAGAATTTCTTACCTTGAGACGATTTCCGATCTCGGGCTGGAAATTCACGGACTGTATTTTTCACAGCCAAATACCGCATTTTTCCCGGGCGTAGCTTTTTCCTTTAATAAGGATACGGTGTTTACCCGTCAGGAAAATCAGGATGTATTCAACCGTTCAAAACTGAGCTTCAATATTAATCACATTCAGGCAATTACAGGATTCTCCTGGCGAGTTTGTGATATCATGGCCAGCAATGCAGCAATTGTAACTGAGTATAAACCGGATCTTGCGGAGGCTTTCCCAGGTGTTCGTATTCCAACCTTTACAACGAAGGCAGAAGCTTATGAGATTTGTAAGCGTCTTCTTGAAAATGAGAACGAACGTAAGGAAATTGTGCTCGAATCCAACGAAATTATTGAGAAGAAATATCGTTTCAATCACACCTTGAAGGCAATGGAAGATTTCCTCGGCCTTACTCTTCACACAGAGGGTGAGGGAACCTTGGATTATATTTATGAGCCTCGAATCATGAAAAATGACATTGATCCGATCCAGGCGGAAATGGCCAAGGACAAGAAGAAAAACCACATTTTCATGGGCTATCGTGCGGTTCGCAAGTGCCATCACCTAATGGGTAAGTTCCTTGACAAGCACAATGTCCCACACGAATAACGGAGGCATAAATATGATTCATAATCTTTCTGACGTTCAGTCCGTAAATATCGGTGCGAATACGAATATATGGCAGTTTTGTGTTGTCCTCCCGGGGGCTGAAATTGGCGATAACTGTAATATTTGCAGTCACTGTTTTATTGAGAACGAGGTTAAAATCGGTAATAATGTAACCGTTAAGTGTGGTGTTCAGATTTGGGACGGCATTACAATCGAGGATGATGTATTTATCGGTCCGAACGTTACCTTTTGCAATGACCGCCATCCGAAATCACGAAACAAGAATTATATTTTGGAAGGGGTTACCGTAAAGAAGGGGGCCGCTATTGGCGCAGGTTCGGTAATTCTTCCGGGTGTTACAATTGGTGAAAATGCCGTAATTGCTGCCGGTTCTGTTGTTGTTAAGGACGTACCTGCGAATACTACATACATTGTCAAAGTGGGAAAAACATGCGAAAAATAGCTTTCTTTTATAAAAATTTATCTTCCATTGAAGTTGAGTTGATGGAGTATTTTTCTCTGGCAGGGGAACTTGCGAGAGATCCGGAAAATGCGGTTTATTATATCGCACCTCCGGATAATGCTTTCCGCAAACGCTTGGCTGACTTGAATGTTCATTATTTCAACTGTAATACTTCGGATTACAGTCCGTTTGATAGAGCCATTTTTATTACGACTTTATCCTCGGCAGTCTATTTGGCAGAAGTGGCGCAACAGATTCCAAATGCTCGTGTAATCTTCTTGGAGTGGTCCGGAACGGATTTCGTGAAGTTGAAGAGAGAACAGGAATTGTTTGGAATCTCTATGGACAGCTTTTTCGATCTTCTTGAGAAGAAGAAGAGTATTGCGTTCTCTTCAAGTTATCGTTTTCTGGAGATGCGGAATTCTGTAAAGAATCCGTTTGAACCATCCTTTGTTCCGGCTTCTTTTAATGCGCCAAATGAATTCGAGTATGAGGTGCAGCAAGGAATTAAGGAAGAAGAAACCATCCACGTAGGCTTGCTCGCAGATTATAATAATTCCAATGTCTGGGATATCGCTTCACTTCTAAAGCAGTTAGAGGATGATAGGGATTTTGTTATTCATATCTGCGATAACGAAGTGACTCGCAAGAAGGGATATACCATGACGGAATCCTTTTCTGCTTACGCACCAAAGATACGATTTGAATTTGCCGGATCGCTAACGCCTGAGGATATGATTCGCTATTTCCGGAAAAATACGGACTTTGTAATTTCCAAGGGAACCTTTGCAGTTATGGCAGCGTATGCGGGTGTTCCGGTTTATATCCCGATTATTCGGACACCGGGAGATGTGGATATCGACAAGTTTGTCCCGTTTCATGAGATGAGTGGTTATTCTCTCCGCTTTTCTGAAAAAACTGCTTCTATGGACCATCTGCCAATTGTGTCAATGGAAACGATAATCGAGCAGATTATGGATTTTGAGGCAAAAGAGGCAAATGCTCGGTTGGATTATGAGTATGCAATTAAAAATCATGGTTGGGAGCATGCGAAGGACTGTTTGTTTGATGTTATTTCTTCCAGTTCTCTAAATGTCTCGGATATGTTGGAATGTGAAGCGATAACACAAACATTTTCCGTTATCGAATCGAGAAAAAAGAAAAATCCGAAAATTGCCAGCTACGCGTCGTTGATTCGGGAAACATACGCGGAACGTTGTGCAGCAGATCCTGCTGTGAAGAAAGCGACACGTGCTAAAAAACACGAAGAACGAAAGAAGAAACTGAAAGAGCCGCTACGTAAGGTTAAACACAGTATTGTGAGACGGCAGAAGACGAAATACTACGAAAAGATTTATAAAGGTTATTCTCCTAAAATCGAAGCTATTCGTAAGCGTTTCCAGGAAGAAAAGGTATTAAAGGTTGCATTCTTGACAATTTTTGATGCAGTATTCCCGGGGCAGCCGGTTTTTGAAGAGATGCTTAAGCATCCGGCATTTGACCCATATCTGATTGTAATGCCTGATGTGGATCCTGCTCGAGGATTAGACTACAAGTATACCACCTACCGGAAGTCCTTAGCCGCATTTTTGGAGCGCTACGGAGACGAGCACGTAATCAGCGGATTCGACATTGACACCGAAACTTATTTGGAACTCCATGAGGATTATCCGATTGTGTTCTTTGCCAATCCATATGCGAATATGGCACATGAGTTCCATGAACTCAATTACTTCCTGGATAAGAATGTGCTTCCGCTTTATATTTGCTACGGATTTGCAGCCTTAAAATATGTTCGTAATCTATATGAATTGGACTTCTACAATTTGGTGTGGAAGGTATTCATTGAGAACGAAATGAACTATCAGGATTATGTTCGGTATGCTCCAATGAAGGGCAAGAACACCTTTATCAGTGGTTACATCAAGATGGATGAACTCGATGAGGTGGAACTTGTTACCGATCGGAGAAAGAAGATAATTATTGCCCCGCATCATACGGTTATGGGTTGGGACAAGTTGAATCTTTCGAATTTCACACGATATTATGAGTTCTTCCTGAACTTGGCGGAGCGTTTCCCGGAGGTTGATTTTGTGTTCCGTCCGCACCCGCTTTTGTTTACGAATCTTATTAATAGAAAAATGTGGACAAAGAAGCGTGTTAAGGAGTACCTCGAGAGAATTGAAGAGCTTCCGAATATGGAATATGACAATTCCGGCGCCTACTTCGATTTATTCGCGAACAGTGACGGTATGATTCATGACTGTGGGTCTTTCATTGGTGAATATCTCTTTACCGAAAAACCTTGTGCATACATGCTGAAAAAGCCGGAGGATTTGGAAAATACGTTCCTTCCACTGGGCGATGCCTGTATGGATACTTATTACAAGACCTATAATGAAGAGGATATCATTAGCTTTGTCGAGGACATTGTTATAAACGGAATTGACCCATTGAAAAAGCGTCGTGAGAAGTTCTGCAAGGAACAGTTGAAGCAATACTATCCAAACTGTAAGAATCGAGTTATCGATCTTCTGCTGGATACATTAACAAAGTGAGGAAAATAGAAAATGGCAAATGTTGC
The DNA here is from genome assembly GCA_002315495.1 of Lachnoclostridium sp. UBA1781. Lineage (GTDB taxonomy): Bacteria > Bacillota > Clostridia > Lachnospirales > Lachnospiraceae > ISDg. The sequence continues at coordinate 11,989 of DCGJ01000022.1, forward strand.
ATTGATTATCGCCGGCGGTTCCGGCGTTCGAATGAATCAGGAGATTCCGAAACAGTTCTTAAATGTAAATGACAGACCGGTTATCGTGTATACGCTGGAAGCATTTCAAACACATCCGGATATTGACGCGATTGTTGTCGTATCCATTGCAGGATGGGATATGATGCTGGAGGCTTATGCAAAGCAGTTTGGTATCACCAAGCTTGTGAAGATTGTCGAGGGCGGTGACTGTGGTCAGGCATCGATTCGAAATGGTTTGTTTGCATGCGAAGAACTGTTCAATCCGGAAGATGTTGTATTGATTCATGACGCAATTCGTCCGTTGGTATCACATAAGATTATTTCTGACTGTATCGATGCAGTTGTTAAGCATGGCAGCGGTATTACCGTTATTCCGTGTGCAGAGGCTATGCTTGAGACCAATAACCAGACGTCCTCCAAATCTTCTTATCCGAGAAGCAATTTGAAGAGAACACAGACGCCGCAGGGCTTCCATCTCGGAAAGATTTGCGACATTCATCGTAAGGCACTTGATTGCGGCATTCTGAACTCCGTAGCCTCCTGTACTTTGATGATTGAAATGGGAGAAGAGGTATACTTCTGCCCTGGCTCCGAGAAGAATATTAAGCTCACAACCGTTGATGATATTGATATCTTTAATGCACTTTTGAAAACGAGTCGTTCCGAATGGCTTCGTGATGATAAGTAACGGAGGGAGAACGTGGGTATTTTCAAAAACAGTGAATATCAGAACAACCTTCAAAAGGCTGCAAATGCGGTTGTAAATCGAGAGGAGCTAAAAGACAAATCCATCCTAATTACGGGCGCAAGCGGCTTAATCGGGTCCTTTATGGCGGAGACGCTTCTTTGTATGAATTCCATGTATGATACGCGTGTCCGGGTATATGCAACCGGTCGTAGTATGGAGAATCTGGAAAAGCGTTTTGAGGATAATCTCGACAATTCCTTCCTGCATCTCTTAACCTATGATGTGGACAAGGATATCCCGTTTGATCAGGGGTTTGATTTCATCATACATGCAGCCAGCAATGCGTATCCTGCGGCATTTTCAGCGAATCCGGTTGGAACTATTACGGGAAATGTAATAGGCACATTGAATCTACTTAATTATGGATTGTCCCATGGAACAAAACGACTTCTATACGTTTCTTCCGGTGAGGTTTACGGTCAGCTTCCGAATGATACTCCGATGTTTACGGAGGACATGTCCGGTTATGTAGATCCAACGCAAGTAAGATCCTGTTATCCGGCCAGCAAGCGATTAGCGGAGAATCTGTGTGTATCGTTCAGTCGTCAGTTTGGATTGGATACCGTTATCGTTCGCCCATGCCATACCTATGGGGCGAATGTTACATCGAAGGATAATCGTGCAACCGTTCAGTTTTTTAATGATGTATTAAACAGTAGAGATATTGTTTTGAAGAGCGAGGGAAAGCCAATCCGTTCTTATATGTATGTTGCCGATTCGGTCGCAGCAATCCTAAGCGTCCTTTTGGTAGGAGAATCCGGAAATGCGTATAACATTTCCAACCCGGATTCTATTGTATCGATTCGCGAATTTGCAGAATTGACTGCGGAGCTGTCGGGTCGAAAGGTTGTTATTCAGCTTCCGGCGGAAAAGCCGGTAGATGATACTCCGATTACACGACAGGTTTTGTGTGCGGATAAGCTATCAGCAATTGGATTTAGGTCCGCATTTACCTGTAGAGAGGGAATTGAGAGTTCCTTGGCTATTATGAAAGGAGATCAATAGTGAAAGGTATTATTTTGGCAGGTGGCTCCGGAACGAGATTGTATCCGTTAACTAAGGCTGTTTCCAAGCAGATTATGCCGGTTTATGATAAACCGATGATATATTATCCGTTATCGACCTTGATGCTTGCCGGCATCCGTGAGATTTTGATTATTTCGACTCCGAGAGATTTGCCGGTGTTCCGTGAACTGTTCGGAACCGGAGAGCAGCTGGGAATGGAATTTTCTTATGCAATTCAAGAGTATCCGAGAGGTCTTGCAGACGCTTTCATTATTGGTGCAGACTTTATCGGAAAGGATTCCGTTGCACTGGTTCTCGGTGACAATATTTTCTATGGTCAGAGCTTCTCTAAGGTGCTTCAGCGTGCAGCTGCGAGAGAAAGCGGCGCTACTATCTTTGGTTATTATGTAAAGGACCCAAGAGAGTACGGTGTCGTTGAATTTGATGAGAATGGCAAGGCAATCTCCATTGAGGAGAAACCATTGAATCCAAAATCAAATTATGCTGTTCCGGGCCTCTATTTTTACGATAATGACGTTGTTGAAATCGCAAAGAATGTAAAACCATCCGCTCGTGGTGAGATTGAGATTACTTCTGTAAACAATGCTTATTTGGAGCGTGGTGATCTGATGGTGGAGACACTTGGACGTGGATTCGCTTGGCTGGATACCGGTAACCATGATATGTTGATTGATGCTGCAAACTTTGTTTGTGCCTTCCAGAAGAGACAGGGACTTTATATTTCCTGTATCGAGGAAATTGCATATAAGCGTGGATTCATCAGCAGAGAACAGTTGCTGGCGCTTGCGGAGCCTCTTATGAAGACTGCGTATGGTCAGTATTTGGTAGATGTTGCAAATGGCTTGTAAGGGTATTAAGTATGGGAAATTTTACGATTGAATCCTGCCCGTTAGAAGGGGTAAAAATCATTCACTCGCGTGTATTTACTGACGATCGAGGGCATTTTTTGGAGACTTATAACAAGAAGGCTTTCGAGGAAATTGGTATCTATGATAATTTTGTGCAGGATAACCAGTCTGCTTCGAAGCATGGAGTATTGCGTGGCATGCATTTTCAAAAGATGCATCCGCAATCCAAGCTGGTGAGCTGCCTGGCCGGCGAAATCTTTGATGTCGTAGTTGATTTACGTAAGGATTCCAAGACATTTGGGAAGTGGTTTGGAATTACGCTTTCGGAACAGAATCACACGCAAATATATATTCCGGTGGGCTTTGCGCACGGATATTATGTCATTAGTGAGTCGGCCGTATTTTCCTATAAATGCGGTGACTTCTATTGCCCGGGTGACGAGGGCGGAATCTCATGGGATGACCCGGATGTTAACATTGAGTGGCCGATTCCGGAAGGAGAAACACCAATCACATTGCCTCGCGACAGTCAGTGGCCGAGTATTAGGAGTCTATAAGAATGAGTAGGGTTACGGTTGTTATTCCAAATTATAACGGAGCACATCTTCTTAGAAAATGCCTTCCGACACTTCAGAATCAAACTTATTCGGACTATATGGTACAGGTGATTGACAATGCTTCCGTGGACGAATCGCGTACACTTTTGGAAGAGGAGTATCCTTGGGTAGAGACCGTTTATAACAGTGAGAATCTGGGATTCTCCGGTGCGGTAAACCAGGGCATTCGGATGTGTAAGTCCGAGTTTGTTCTTTTGCTGAATAACGACACAGAGGTGGAGCCGAATTTTGTTGAAGAGATGGTAAAATCGATTTCTTCGTCAAAAAAAATCTTCTCCGCAAGCAGTCGCATGGTGAACTACTGGGAGCGTGAGTTGATTGACGATGCCGGAGATTTGTACAATGTCTTGGGTTGGCAGTTACAAAGGGGACGGCGTCATCCGATCACGGAATATGAAACCCCATGCGATGTCTTTTCGGCATGTGCCGGGGCCGCAATCTATCGAACCGCGTTGTTTCGGAAGGTTGGATATTTTGACGAGGCGCATTTTGCTTATTTGGAAGACATTGATGTAGGCTTCCGAGCGCGCATCAAGGGCTATCGAAATGTTTATTGTCCGAAGGCGATTGTGTATCATATGGGAAGCGCAACCAGTGGGACCGGATACACGGACTTTAAGGTTCGGTTGTCTGGGAGAAACAGCATTTACCTTGTGTATAAAAACATGCCGTTTCTAATGTTGCTTGTAAATGCACCTGCTTTGCTTTTGGGATATCTGGTCAATTACATCATGTTTCGTAAAGAGGGGTTTGGGAGAGCATATATTGACGGAATTAAGGAAGGTTTACGAACTGCAAAGAAAAACTGTAAGGTAGTTTCGTTTTCCGCTAAAAATCTTGTTAATTATGTGAAAATCGAGATCGAGTTATTACGCAACGCGTTTATTTTTCTTTGGGAACATACGGGGAGAAAGTAGCGCTGCACGGAGGATTTATGTTTAAAAAGTTTTCAAAATACAGATTCCTTTTTGAAGAGTTGGTAAAGCGAGACTTTAAGAAAAAGTATAAGCGGTCCATTCTTGGTATGCTATGGAGCCTGATTATGCCGTTGCTCCAGCTTTTGGTTTTGTATCTCGTGTTTGGTAATTTCTTCGGAAAAAACACACCGCATTTTATCGTATATATTTTCTCTGGAAATATCGTATATCAGTTCTTCTGTGACGCAACACAGGGCGGCATGAGATCGCTTGTGGACAATGCGGGAATATACAGTAAGGTAAATGTTCCGAAATATTTGTTCTTGGCGTCAAGAAATATTCAAAGCTTATTGAACTTTGGGTTGTCGTTAATTGTATACTTTGCGCTTGTGCTGGTGGATGGAATCTCGCTCAAATGGAGTTTCTTTCTCCTGTTATATCCGATTCTGATGCTTGTGATTTTCAATCTCGGAATGGGAATGATTCTTTCGGCGTTGTTCGTATTTTTCAGAGACATTGAGTATCTATACAGTGTATTTTGTATGCTCCTTTGTTATATGTCCGCAATTTTCTATAACGTAAAGGATATGACATCGGATGTGACAAAGCAGATGCTCTTTTACCTCAACCCGGTGTATGCATTTATCACCTATGTCAGAAAAATTGTGGTCTACAATGAGATTCCAAGCCTTCGCTTGTCTCTTCTTTGCGCATTCTATGCATTTTTGGCGCTGATTATCGGTTGCGTGATTTACAAGAAGAATAATTATCGCTTCCTGTATTATGTATAGGAATTCGTTAATGTGAGGTTAATATGATATTAGAAGTTAAAAATGTATCCATTCGATACCAAACCGGAACCTTTAAGGAAATTGGGTTGAAGGAATACTTTATCAATAAAATCAAGGGCAATTATGTTGTAAATGATTTCCTTGCGGTAGATGGCGTTACCTTTTCCTTGGAGAAAGGTGATATGCTGGGAATCCTGGGAAAAAACGGTGCAGGTAAGTCCCCCCTGTTGAAGGCGATTTCCGGAAT
>DCGJ01000169.1:0-13506 GCA_002315495.1 Lachnoclostridium sp. UBA1781
TCGACACCCTCGCATATAAGAATCCGGCTTAAGATGGACAGATGCGAAACCACACTGCTAGATGGTTGTCCTAAACTTAAGCAAACAGCCAGCCGGTTTGAAGCTAACTTCCATGTCAGGGGAACAGACTTTTCATGAAGCAACCATTACTGGTTCAACAGGAGGAATGAGAACTATTACCTGATTGGCACTAGGACAATTATATCATGGGCTTTACCAAGCCTATTGAACAAAGGAAACTATAAAGTTTTAAATAAGAAAGGGTATCTAAAAGATACTATACGAGATACTATACGAGGAGGAGCTATTGTGAGAAAAGTTGTAAGTTTCTTGATGATTTTTGCTATGATTGCAATTACAATTAAGCCTGTCTATGCGAGTGGAAGTGATTCGGCGGGAGACACCTTTATGGGGACGAATGTAAGCGGAACGCTATCGATTACTTCATCCGGTGCTAGTGCTGGAACGTATGCTTCAGACTATCAGTATTATGCAGAAGTTACATTGACCTATAAATACATTAATGAAAATACTGGAAAAATAATGACAATTGAACAGGTTCAGGGCGGAAGCAAAACAGCGATAAAATCGATTTCCTTGCCAAGTGGATCAGGCTTGCGGTCCTACAAAGCGCAATCGATACATAAAATAACCAGACAGAATAATATTTGGCAGAGAGAATTAAGTGCATATAATTAATCTAAGAAAAGTCTTTTGGGTTGTGTTACTTTTAGCAAGCCTTTGTAGCTGTGACCGGAAAACAAACGATATGTTTGATATTCCGCAAAACACAGATGAGATAGGAGCCGTGTCCGATGATCCAAACGGTCCGGAAGCTATTATTGTTGGAGAACGGGGAGATTATCCGCAATTTGACAGGGAAAGTTTGGCACTGAAGCATTTGGATACAGAGGAATATGGGTATTGTAGTTTACCAGGCCTTTGGATGGGTGAAAACGATTGTTATTTAGTCGATAATACGAATCGGATTGTGGTCGTCGATTATGAAACGGGTAATCGTTACCCGGTATGCAGTCGTCCGAATTGTAGTCACAATTCCAAGGCGACGGGCTGCATGGCTCGATATTTTGATTCCTCCGGAGAGGAAGAGACTATCCTCTTTGCATATCGTTACAAGAGCAGCTTATATGTGTTAACCTACAGTGGAAGGAAAAGAGAGACGAAAATCTACCGCTCGGGGCTGGATGGAAGTAATCGGTCTTTATTAGATACAATACCACTAGAAGGATTTGTAGCTGAAATGAATTATTCAGGCTGCCTATTTGGGCAGGCGCAAGCCAACACCGGTGCTGAAATCAGCATCGATGGAATGGGATATACCGAAAATGTATATTACCTTGTCTGCTTTTCTGCAGAAGATGAAAGGTTTCATATCATTAGTGACCCGCTTTTGGATTACAATGGAAATATATCCGTTTGTTCGGTGGAAGACCAATACATTTTCTATGTATCGAGTTATTATTCGGGACAACTTGCAGTAGATGCAGAGCATTTTTTCTTGAACTGTGTTTATGAGTATTACAGGTATGATTTGCGTACAGGTGCAATCATTGGATGTACCGGGGATGAGAAGCAGTTTCGTCCATCCGCTGAAGGAATAGAAATTGGGCAAGGGACGTGGGCGTTCGAAATCGGGTTGAAAAGCAGATTATTTACCGTTAGTTCCAATGGGAAGCGGGGTTCTATTACACGTGAAGCATTTGAAACACATGAGGAGCCGACAGAGTTTGAGTAAGTAGTATGGGGTCGTTGTTATGACGATCCCTTTCTTAAATGGAGATTAAGATGGAAATAGGAATTCAAAATTTATCAAAATCGTTTGGTAAACGAAAGGCTATTGACGACCTGACGGTTGAATTAAGAGTCGGTATATATGGGTTGCTTGGACCAAACGGCTCGGGAAAGACAACCTTTCTGCGTATTTTGGCGGGAAACCTGAAACCTGATTACGGGTGTGTTTTATATGATGGGCGGAACATACTGGAGATGGGGGCCAATTACCGGGAAAAGTTTGGATATATGCCACAGGAATCCGGTTTATATCGAGAATTTACAGTTCTTCGTTTTATGCAGTATATTGCGGTCCTTAAGGGCGTAAATAAGAAACGTGCAATGTCTGAAATCCAAGAGAAACTGTCCCTTGTTAATATGTGGGAGCATCGCTTTATGAAAATGCCGGAATTGTCCGGAGGAATGAGACAGAGGGTTATGCTTGCGCAAGCACTACTTGCTAATCCGGAGATTCTTCTTTTGGATGAACCGACTGCAGGCGTGGATCCGGGGGAACGAGTGCAAATCCGAAGAATTGTTTCTGATATAGGAAAAAACAGGATTGTACTAATTTCCACGCATATTACAACCGATATTTCCGCTGTGGCGGATAGGATTCTGGTACTAAAGCAAGGAAAACTCATTGCAAATGCAACGCAGAAGGACCTTTTACGAGGAATTTCGGGAAGAATGGACGCTTATGGGAATGCTATTGAACCAAGCCTGGAGGATTATTATTTAGCCGTATTTTCGGATAAGGATGGGATATAAATATGGTTCAATTGGAATTAATCCGATTTATTAAGAAAAGGTGGATGATTTGTATTCTTCTTACCCTCTTTGCGGTTGATATCTTCCTTATGTGGGTAACGGTTGAAGACCATGAGAAGGTTCGGTGGTGGGTTAATGAAGATACGGAATATGTCTATTCGGACTATCTTGATGGTGTATTGCAGAATTGTGACCGATTATTAAATGAAACCAATCTGGGTGAAATAACGGAGTTTCGGAGAAATAATGTGCAACACATGCTGTTAAAGTATTCGAAATTAAAAGGCCTGAAGGTTACGAAAGACATAACAGATGGAATTGAACTGGCAACGGGAGAATCGTGGCAGCTTGTGCTACAGTTGATTCTGGTCGCGCTCACGACGTTCGGTGTATTTATGACCGATAAGGGATGCAAGGAGATGGAGATCGCTACGAAAAGGGGGAGAAATCAACTTCTTTTTTCGCGTCTCTGTGTGGTTTGGATTTTGGTCATTGCGGGGACAATAGCCCTTTATGGAATAAATACTGCATATACGTGGGTAAGAGTCGGATTTGGAGATTTATCTGCTCCGATTCAGTCACTGGAAGCATTTCAAGCTTGTCCTTACTTAATCAGTGGACGCATTTATCTTTTATTGCTTCTATTGGTTCGGATTTTTGCGGGATGTCTTTATGCGACGATTTTTGCCTTATGTATTTGTTTGACAGGGATGTTCGTCTCGGGAATGCTTCTAAATCTGCTGATTACAGCGGGAACATATGCCGGATTTAGCTTCATTAGCGATGCTTCTTTGCTTGTGCATATTCGGTATGCATCTTTTTGGACGGTGTTAAATGGACAAGTTTTTTTTCAAAATTATCTGTGCATTCCGTTTGGAAGTCATGCAATTCCATATATGTATTGGACCGCCTTTTGTGTGGTTCTCATTGGATGTACGGCAATTGGCATAATCTGTCTTCGTGGATATAGACCGCTCATTGAAATGCAAATTCGTGCCCCACGATTCATTTTTCGAAATCGTAAGAGTCGGACGATTCGTGGGACTGAGATGTTCAAGGTATTTGTCGCGAATCGCGGGATAATCGTTGTAATGGGTGTTGTTGCCCTGATAGCGCTTTTTCATTCTAAGGATTCCTTTTGGATGGATGAAACGGAGCAGTATTATCGTAATTATATGTTGCGGTTTGAGGGAGAACTCACCAAGGAAAAGGAAAGCACGATTCAGGCTGAATGGCAGCGACTTGAACGCGTTGAGAGCGAAATGCAGAATTTGACGGAACGCTTTCAAAATGGTGAAGTAGACGATTATGAATATGGGGTTGAAATGGATCTGCTCCAACGTCAAATGATTATGCGGAGTGCGCTTGAAAGAGTGCTGGATAATGTGGAAAGTGTGAAAACGCATCGCAACTCGGAATTGATATACGAGACTGGAATTCGGAAGTTTTTCTATGAGGAAAACGCGACAAAGAAGGTTTATTATTTGCTCGGAGGGGTGCTGATCGTCCTGCTCTGTGGGGGGATTTTTGCGGGCGAAAGAGAACAGGGAACATCGGAACTCTTAATGACAACCAAGAGAGGAAGAAAAGAGCTAAATAAGGTCAAGCTTCAATTGGGTTTAGCGATGGCCTTCGTAATCACGGTGATACTATGTATTACGGAATTGGTTCGAATAGCTGAAACCTTTCAAATTCCGAGGTTGACCGTTATTGCCGGAAACGGCTTTGAGTGGGAGGGGTTCTATAAAGTCCCTTTGATTCTGTTGGTCGGGCTTGTAATATTGATAAAGACTGTAATTGCTCAGTTTTTTGCCGGATTTGTAATGTTTGTTTCGCAACGAAGTGGAAGAACTTACATGGCGGTTATTTCAGGATTGCTTATGCTTTTGATTGGTCTGGTTTTGAAGCAGTACGGGATAGGTGTAGCGGGATTTGCTTTATGAGTTAGGAGCGGTTATGAGAAGGTGTATAGTTGTCACATTACTTGTGGCGCTTTTTGGGTGTATAGTTTTGTCCGGATGTGGAAATGTGGAGCAAGCCTATACTCCGGAGAAGGAGTGGCAGGAATGCCTGGATGTTCAGGAGGTCATGTTAGCTTATTCTGCCCGAGAAGAGTATCCGAACAAAACAATTCTTAGGTGGGTGCTTCCATATGGAGCGTGTGAGGACAATGGGAATGAAGCATATCGTGAATTTAACAGGCTGTTGGATGCGAAGGGGTATTCCTTTGCAGTCGATTTTTATGTTTTAGCATGTGATGGTGAAGAATATTACCGAAATATTCGCTCTATGAAACAGAAGGGGATTTCGGTTGATATATTCAATACCGGATTTGATTATTTTGGCGCACTTTTTGACCTGTGTATTGAGGATAACCTTTGTTTGCCGTGGAACGATTTCCTAGACACCGATTCGGGGAAGGTACTACGCGCATCAAAAGACGAGAATATATGGTCTGCATTGGCGTCTTCAGGAGAAATATACGGAATTGCAGGTAATCCGAATGCACCTGTTTCAGAACATTTCACTTATTATTTTAATAATCGGATATTGGAGTCCTATGGTTGGGATGCAGAAGAATTAGTATTAGATTCGGGCAAACTCACAGAAGCAATTAATACTGTGTCGGAAAAGGAGCAGGAGATTCTTCCGTGTGGACTGGTCAATATGGAAGGTATATTTCCATTTTCAGATTATGTTACTGTTATGACTCCGATTTCATATTCGGTTCGGGAGAACAAGTATGTAAACTTAACAATGACAGAGACGGGAAAGTCTTGGTTGAGTTTATATGCAAAAAATGCTGTAATGCCTGTTGACATTTCGTTCCTTCAGGAAAAGGATACGTTTTTCCTTGTCGCTGAACAGAGATACGACTTAAGTGCACCAAATAACGATATGGACGGGATAACAATTGTTAATGGCCCTGCGTATAACATCAACGCTACCGGTAACATTAACTGCGTTGCTTCCTGGGCAACGAATAGTGAAGCTGCATTTCAGCTTCTTAGTGCAATCCATACGGACAGAGAACTTTCCACGGTCCTGGCCTATGGCTTGGAAGGGGTGAATTATATAGAAGAAGCAGATGGAATTGATACGATTGAACCATATTCGTTACTTGGAGATTTATTGTTAGCAAACTGGGGCCTATTTAGGCAATCGGATGTCATGGAGCAGAACGGAATTGTGGTCATTGAGAATATTGAAGTAAGAAAAAGACTTCATATACTTGAATGTTATCAGGAATTGGTGAACGTAGAAGAAATTTTCACCGATAGCGGGCCAAGTATCCAAGACAAAAAGCAATGGAACAGTAATACTTTTAATGATAAATATGCTTCTCTGAAAAAACAATTTGAAAGGGCAGGGGGGAACTATCTGTTATCCTGCTTGAATCAAAACTAGTTCAATTTGACAATATCGTGCACAATATATGAGGGAGTATGAAATCATGAATTCTCATGATTTCACGCTCCCTCATGACTGTTCTTAGGTTCTTATTTACGCTTCCGAAACGGTTGCATCAACTGCAGGGGCTTCCTCATTTGCGGTAAGCAACTGATGAATAATCGCATCCGAATTAAGAGAAACGGATGTCGTAGTTATAATGATGAGGGAAATCGCAACGTAAAATGAAATCACGAAATTGGAGATGCCCAGCACAAAGAGAGCGATGATTGCGGTGCAAGCAAGCGCAATGATATCTCCAACAAAAAGCAACAGAAAATTTCTCGGAACCAATACCTGCTTGAAAGGAAGACGATGCTTCTTACCAAGGGTAAGATTGGAACATACAAGGCTTACGATACAGTAAGCAATCGGACTAAGCAGAACGAAAATGCCTCCCACCACCGGAATCGCGCCTAATAGAAAGGCAACGATAAAGAGTGCCAGCAACGTAATCAGTGAATGAGCAAGACGGGAAAAGATAACCTTGATCGGATTGCGATGCTCGATATCCATAGCTGCAAAGAAATCAATGATGCCCTTGGCGATTACGATTCCGATGATTTGCACAACAATCAAAATCATGGCAATCGTCGAAATCTCCGTAACGGTGTCCATGACAATCTCTTCGATGTTCTCCACGTACTGGGTGTAATTGTTGATTTTGGCCTGGATGACACTTTCAAAGGAATTTTCGACGGCCTTTTTCGACTCAGACACACTAACGAAGCCGTCATTATTCGCATCCGACTGTTCCACGAATTCATTCAAGGTTTTTGTCACAAATTCGTCAATCAACGCGGAGCCAACTCCGTCTAAGGACAGGTCCGCATTTTGCGTTGTCGTTGAAATCCGATTCACCATCTTCTCCACAGACTTCGTCGAACGATTCAGAAAGATACTGCCCCCGATTAAGAGCATCAAAAACATAATTCCGAGTGCGGTAAAGCTGTACCGAAGAACACTGACATAATTCTTGATGCAGATTCCAAGAATGCTGCGTTTTTTTAGTTTCTCCATGACGATTCTCCTTCGTAAAGAAAATGCCGCATTTTCCTTCAAAATCGCAAAAATGCAAGAAAAATGTGCATTTAAGAATAACTTAATGATAGCATAGGGAAAACGAAAAGAAAAGCGGGAATCTTTAAGGTTGTTGTCATTGATTTGGGATGGGTTTGGGCGTAAAATCTTTGTATCAAAGAAAAAATAAACCGAAAAGAGGTAAATGATATGCCAAGAGCAGATGTGTTTGATAATGAATTTTTGCAAAAGCCAATAAACTTCTTCGATTCTGAATCTGAAGGCTATAAAAATGCCGAGAAGGCCGGCAGATATCTGGCTGTCCGTGTGATGAACAGTCTGTTTGACCTGTATGACAAGCAGAGTGGCGAAAAACTCGCGGAAAGCACAAAGAGAGAATTTCGCAGAGCGGTGCTCGAAAAATCCTCGGATATCTCCAAACAGCTGATTGGCTGGTATGCGCGAAACAACCGACTCTTAGAGCCGAATGTGAATGATTTCCTGAATTATTTTGAAGACAATAAGGGTCTCCAGCTATACAATGAACATGACCACAAGGCGATTTCGAAGATGTATGAAATCGTGGCTGAGAAGGCCGGGAATTCATTGGATCAGGATAAGCTTGCGTTCGTTCCGTTTATGGACAAGTATTGCAGGGAGCATTATTTCCTTGGAATCGAGAACAATGTTTTTGAGCAGGCCGGCGTAGAGTCAAATGCGTCCTTAACAGAAGAGGCGATTCATGACATTGGCGGCAATCCAGAGCTTCAGGAGACGCAGAGCATGGCCGATGTATCGGTGTATAATGCACCGCTTAAACTGGGAAATCCGGCTGCCGGCTTCTTCAAGTTGTTTGACAAGAATTATGACGCTTTGACAAAGAACTATCAAACAAGAGAAGCAATGTTTGGTGATTTGAAAAAGCGTTATGTAAAGGCGAAAAAGGAACTGAACGAAAAGCTTAAGAACAAGACACCGCTTTCCGAGAACGAGAGTGCATTTCGCGAGATTGACGACCTTTTAAGCAAGGACAGTTGTTTCCTGAAGGCTTACAAGGCAGGAGATCAAAAGGAAGCATGGAACCTGTTTGCGTCCATGAAACAAGCCGTGGTTTTACAGAATGCAGAGGCGGACAGACGAAAGATTGCAGAGGATTATAAAAAGGATATCGGTACCGCAGTCTTTGAAGAAGCTTCGAACAAGAACCCTTACGCCCGATTGGTCGAAAAGGGAGGCGCAATTCAGCATTCGATTAAGCTCTTGGAGAGCGGCGACGAGTTCCTGAGAGGAAGCTCGAAGGCGTATAAGGAGATTCAGAAGAATCTTCGTGAACTGGAGAAGTTTGTAAATGACCTCGGAGACGGCTTGGCGAAAAATCTTGATGCAAAGGTTTACGTTGCTACTGCGATGGAGGCGATTGCTGACAAGGCACAGCGTTATATTGAAAAGCACAAGACGGTAGAGCAGAAATTTTCGAAAGAGAGCTACGAAGGCAAGCGTGTGGCTTTGATGCGCAAGGTTTTCAATCGTTTGACGGAGAGAAGCAAGTGTATCAGGGAAAGTGATTACTTTACGGAGCAGGAGCTTCAGACGCCGGTGTCTTCCGCTACATACAAAACGCTTTCTAATAAGTTCGGCGAGATGGGCTTCACCGCTTCCTCTTACGCAGCAATGAAAGCGATAAAGGCCAATGAAGGGAAGAAAACGCTGAAGGTAACCCTGTTTACGACGAAGGAGAATTTGCGTAACAGTGAGTCTCTTAAGGCAATGAATAAGGCACTGTGTGGTCAGAAGCTGAGCCTTGATAAGTTGGATAAGATGCATACTACGGTTGCGAAGAACTTTGATGCCGTAAAAGTTGCAGCCGAAGGAAAGAATGAATTGACGCTGAAGCAGTTAGGAATCGAGTGCATCAATCAGAAAGCTCGCATGGATGCAGAGAAGGCGAATCTGAGCTTCCTTGATAACTTGATTTTTGAGGAGGAAAAGGCTCCGGCACCGGCGATTAAGAAGGTAGCGAATCCGAAGCTTACATTTACCGGAGATCATCGTATCGATGAGGTAATGTGTGGTAGAATTAAGAAAATCGCAACGGACGAGCTGGTTGAACTTAATAAGAAACAGGAAGAAGTTCAAGCGGATGTTAAGAATGAAAAGCAGAACGAGCTTTCAGACGAAGTCGTTATGCAATAGAGGATGAGGAGGTGAAGCCGTATGAGTATCAGTATAATTCAGGACTGTAAACTGCAGCTCTTTGAAGCATTACTGCTTGTTTATATTGGAGTTTTATACGTATACGACGGCATAACCCTCCGAAAACTCGCGAAACGGAACGTGCTGAATCCGTTGTTTTTGCTGATGCTTGCGGTCTCCATTTTTGTGGTGCTGAGCGACGGAATGCTGGCAATCACCGTGGAGGGCTCGGAGCAAAAACTCTTGCTGGTGTGGCGCATTTGCATCATGGCACATCATATTAGTGAGGACCTGTTTGTTTCCCTGTTCTTCTGGTACTGGGTTGTGAATACCGTTGGAAAGCCGAGGAAAATGCTTCACCGGATTCTTTGCTTTGCCCCGGCGGTCATCAGTGTCATTCTGTCAGCGGTATATCTTCCGGGCGCCTCCATCGTGGATGGGGAGTATATGAGCTATGCACTGGGAGGTATAGAGCTTTCAGGCTTTGTCTGCATCAGTTTTTACTGTATCATGACAATGGTTGTCGTTTACGTGTTCCGCAGAAATCTTTCAACCGTTATTCTGGGTCGGTTAAATGCGCTTCTTGTATTCATGGAAGGAATCGTTATCTTCCAGCTGTTCTTTCCGGAATTCTGGGGGACGACCATCGGAATCGTATTGGTCATCTTGAATCTGTATCTGAATCTGGAGGAGCCTGCAATTAAGGCACTTGTATACTATCATAACGAGATGGTGAACGGGTTTGCGAATCTGATTGAAAACCGAGACGGCAATACCGGCGGTCATGTAAAGAGAACGACCGCGTATGCGATGATTTTGGCAAAGAAGCTTCGTTCGAAGCCAAAGTACAGATATGTGATTACCCGTGATTTTCTGAACAATATGATGATGGCGGCTCCGCTTCACGATGTCGGAAAAATCAATACCCCGGACAGTGTATTGCAAAAGCCGGGACGCCTTACCGACGAGGAGTATGCGACCATGAAGGAGCATGCTACGGTGGGTGGTAGGATCATCGAGGAGACCTTCGGGCATTTGCTCAATGAAAAGTACGAGAGAATGGCGCACAATGTTGCCTTACATCACCATGAAAAATGGAACGGAAAGGGATATCCGGATGGTTTGGCCGGAGAAGAGATTCCGCTTAGCGCACGCATTGTAGCGGTTGCGGATGTGTTTGATGCGGTATCCGCAAAAAGGGTCTACCGCGACGCAATGCCGTGGGAAGCCTGCACGAATATCATTCGGAGTGGTCGTGGAACGGACTTCGACCCAGAGGTGGTGGATGCATTTTTCGAGGGAATCGATGAGATTAAGGCTGTCTATGAAAGCGGACGGGAAAATGAATAAGAATTGTTTTTGGGTATGAAACGGGGAGCAGATTGACTGCTCCCCGTTATTTGTCTTATGATTTATGGTATGAGATCGGAACCTCTTATGAAATCTCAAGGCCCAAAATGGTGAACATCGTTGCCTCGGATTCCGGATTCTTCTTAATAGTGATGGTGTGAGTTCCGCTTTCCTTGAACTTCTTCAGCTCGGCATAGTCTGCGTAGCTGCCCCAGCGTCCGACAAAGTTGCCGTCGATGGTCATCATCAGTTCGTCATCGATATACACGTCATACTTGCCGCTCTTTCCATCGGTCGTGCCATAGTACACAAGGCCAAAGTTGGAGCCGGTCACTTCGAAGGAGATTTCGCCGCCGTCGACCGTCTTCCAAGCTTCGGAAAATGGGTGGCTGATCTTTACTTCCTCGAAGCCCTCACATGCGGTTGGAGTGATGGTGGAGGTGGTGAGCATTTGCCCATTCATATAGCGACAACGGGTGGAGGTAAGACTCGGAATCTCGTAAGGCTCGTATTCCATCGTCGGAATCTGCTCGATTACCTGACGGAAATAGTTGGTCAAAAGGTTTGCAATCACGGCATGGCCTTCGTTCTTCGGATGGGTTCCGTCGGTAGAGCCTACGTCGCTCCAGGAAAATGCGCCGCTTTCCGTTGCTGCATTTAGCTCGTTCTTGTAGCTGATGAGAGCTACATTTGCCTTGAAGGCAACGACCTGATGTACATTCTGGTAATCGGAGTTATTCTCCTGCGTCAAGAACAGACAGATGACTGCCGGGTTCGTTTCGTAGTTTAAAATGCGGCGAATCAGACTCTCGTAGGACTCTTCATTTACGGATTTGCAGTCATTTACGGAGAATTCCACAATGACAACGTCCGGGTTGTGGTCAAGCACGTCGGCCTGTACACGGTGAACGCCAAGGTAGGAGTCGGTTGCGCCGATGCCGGCATTGACATAGTTGATCTTCGCATTTGGGAAGGTCTCTACCCACCACTGATAGGAAAGGTAAGCGTAGCATTTGGTTGCCTGCGGGCTTGCGGAGGAGCCGTCGGTAATGGAGCCGCCGATGTAAGCGATGGTTACTTCCTCGCCTCTTGCGGCCTTGGCCATGGCGTTTGCAAGGCGCGTAATGTTGCCCTGGTTGATGATGCCTGCCTCGAGCAGCGCATCGGTAATGGTCAGGCTACCCGTGTCGGTGGCAGCGGCTTCATGGTCCAAAAGCGTTGCCGGAACTTCGACCATATCCTTGTAAAGAGTAGCGCCGGAGGTATTTTGCTCCGTAGTTGGAGCTACGGTGTCGGGTGCTTCCGTGGTTACGGGAGCTTCACTTGTGGCCGGTGTTTCAGAGGTGGCTGAAGGCTGGTTATTACAGCCTACAAGGCCGCCCATAAGGACCAGTCCAAGCCCTAATGCGAGAAGCATTTTCGGTGATTTTTTCATTGTTTTATCCTCAAACTAGTATTTGAACATGCGCGCACATGTCCACCCATTATATTATAGGAAGAAATAGGGAAAAGCAAGAAAGCGGGTGGAGTTTATAGAAATTTCCGACTTTATTCCCAATAAGGTCCGAATTGTACGTATATTATCGAAGAATTGTCCTTGCACTTAGGGGGCATTTGCCCTATAATACGGAAAGCAGAAGGGAAATGCTGCAAAGGGGATTAGAAACCGGCGTTTGCCGAGAATGATGTGTGGTTTGCCGAAGGGCAGACAGAAAGAGAGTGAAATGGAAGGTAAGAGAAATCGAGCAATATGGTTTGCCACGATGTTTATGCTAAGCTCCACTTTTATGGGCTTTGCATTGAATCGCGCATTGACCAGCGAGGCCAGTCTGATGGATGTGTTTTTGCCGGTTGCGCTGATGAATCTGAGCATCTGGTTTTTAATGGCGATTGTGCTTTTGGTTCAGTATGTTGTGCTTCGTAAGGCACCGGATGATTCCAAAAAAGAACAGAACAGTTCTATTGTGATGGGCATCCTGATGGTGATTGCCTGGAGTTCTTCGGCGATCCAGTTGGCTTCTCACAAGCTACTTGGCTCGAGAGAGTTGGCAATGGTACTGGTACTCGTTGTGATTCTGGCCATTTATGTTGCCGGAATGCAGGTCAAGTTCCGCTTTGCAGGCGACAAGAAGAAGTCCGTGCTTTTGGGACGTAAGATGGTTACCACAATAACACTTCTTGCCATTGTGGCTTTCAGCTGGTTCCAGGTAGAATTGTATCAGAACGAACTTCTCAGCCCGCGCCGTGTTATTTTGATGACCGCACTCAATGCACTGGTACTTTTCCTGGCTGCATGGCTTGGAAAGCTTCCGAACCGAATCATCGGTGTTGCACTTCTTTTGGTTCAGGCGGGAGTCTCCATTTACGAATTCCTGCTTCTTAACAAGTCGCCGGCTGTTTTGCAGGCAATGGGACCGTTTTTGAAGGGGTATATGCCAAATGCGGGCGAGATTACACCGAGTCGCATCGTTTTCTGGTTCATGATCGCATTTGTCATCATGCTTGCACTGGCGGTAGCGCTTCAGTTTACCGGTCAGTTAATGATGATTGGCAAGATGGCCTCGGTCACCTTCACCATTTTGATTGTATGTATCGTTGGTACGGTTTCTTTGATTCAGAGCAGTGCTGATGGAACCTTGGACGTTGATAAAAATGAGGCCATTGCAAAGGTAAACTTCTATGTTTATGTTGCAAAGGACGCGAACTATAAAACCCCTGCCGATTTGTCGAATCAGAAGGTGGGTATGAGCTTGGAGGAGGTTAAGCAGGAGCTTACGGATGCACAGAATCTTCTGCTTAAGGACTGTCCGGAGGTTCGTCTGGAGGAATTTGAGAATACGTCGAGACTTCTCGAGGCTTACTTAAACGGCGAGCTGGAGGGTATTCTTTGCTCCCGTGATACGCTGGAAAACATGACCATCGAACTCGAGG
>DCGJ01000169.1:13564-18601 GCA_002315495.1 Lachnoclostridium sp. UBA1781
TGTTTTCGAGGAAGAAGTAAAAGAAATCGGGCACTACGAGGTTGCCTTTGCCAAGGGAAATGATGAGCCGACTCCGGTAACCGGAGACGACCCGGCAGATACCGATGATCCTATCTGGACAGATGAGCCGGCGAATACGGACGTTCCTGCCATTGACGATATTACGACGCAGCCGTTCATCATTTACTTCAGCGGTATCGACACCTATGGTCCGATTACCTCGAAGAGCCGAAGTGATGTTAACGTGCTTGTTGCCGTGAATCCGGTAACGAAGGAAATCGCGCTTGTAAGTACGCCGCGAGATGCCTATGTATATATTGCCGGTCACAGTACCACGCAGAAGGACAAGCTGACGCACGCAGGAAACTATGGTATTGACTGCTCCGAGAAGACGCTCGAGAGACTGTACGGTATTAAGATTAACCGATACATCCGAATCAATTTCACGTCCGTTGAGACGATTGTAGATCTGCTTGGCGGTGTCGATGTTGTTTCTCTCGAAACCTTCACTTCCCGTTGGGGTTACAAGTATGTGAAGGGCTGGAACCATGTAAATGGCAAGGAGGCGCTGGTATTCGCCCGTGAGCGTAAGACGGTTGCCGGCGGTGATACCGTTCGTGGTAAGCACCATATCGAGCTTTTGAAGGGTGTTATCAATAAGATTACGACAACGGCTGTGCTGACCAAGTATCAGTCGCTTCTCGAGAAGGCAAGTCAGAACTTCCAGACCGATTTGACGACCGCAGAGATTGCAGCGCTTGTTGCGATGCAGCTTTCTGACGGGGCAGAGTGGCATTTTTCAAGCTACGCCGCTTGTGGTGTAGGTACGATGGACTGGTGTGCCGCATACTCCGGAAGCAAGCTTTATGTCAACAACCTTCACGACTGGTCGGTTAAGAAGGGTGCCGAGCTTTTGACCCGCGTATTGAACGGCGAGTACATTAAGGACGGCGAGTACGAGTACGATAAGTAAATTTAGGAAAATGCATCCCCGGACGGAAGTTCGGGGATGCATTTTTGTTGCTTCTTTTTACGAGATAACATACTAAGGAAATATACTTGACAGTGGACGTAAGCAGTTGTATTATTGGTTTATAATATAATCAAAATAGTTTATTGATGAACTAAACTGATTGTCCAATGCGGGGTGGAATCATGAATTTATATTTTGAACTATTGAAGAATCCGGTATTTACTGTAGAAGATGTGAATAAATATTATAACAATATGGATAGCGCGCGCTCTGCCATCAAGCGTTTGATGAAGGAGGGGATGTTGGTAAAGATTCGTAACAATATGTATACCTGTATCAGTGGGGAGACAGGGGCGCCGGTTGCGAATCGATTTCAGATCGCAAGTAAAATAACGCCAACCTCATATGTAACGCATCATACTGCTATGGAATACTATGGAATAACGGATCAGGTTTTTTATGATGTTTATGTAGGCTCGGCAACCGGTTTTCGTGAGTTCGAATTTGATGGCTATACATATCGTTATGTCGTTTCGAAAGATATGGAAGGAGTGGAGACACTTGCATTAAGCGGTGGAGTTCGTATTACAAATCTCGAGCGGACCCTTGTAAACAGCATTAAGGACATGGACAAAATAGCCGGTATGGAAGAAGTTCTTCAGGATATTGGAAGTATGAAACGTATGCAGGAGAAAAGAGTGCTGAAGTATTTAGAGTGTATGTCAAATCAGTTTCTATATCAGAAGATGGGATTTCTTCTTCTTGAATATAAGGATCAGATGGGGCTGTCAAATGAATTCTTTGATACCTGTAAAAAACAGATTGGGAAAAGCAAGCGTTATCTGACCAGAGATATGTCGGGGGGGCGATATGTTGATGAGTGGCGGCTTGTTGTTCCGGAGAAAATTTACAAGCTAAAGAACGGGGTGATGGGGGATGCCGAAATATGATAGGGCCGAACTTGGAAGGATGGCCGCAGAAAGAGGGTATGTAAGGGATACCTTTGAGAAAGTGCTTCGATTAACGGAGATATTGAGCTTTTTAAACGAAGATGGGTTCTTGAGAGAGCATTTGCTGTTAAAAGGCGGAACTGCAATTAATCTAACCGTGTTTAACTTGCCACGATTATCTGTGGATATCGATATGGATTATACCCCCAATGATGCAAGAGAGGATATGCTGGAATGC
This sequence comes from Lachnoclostridium sp. UBA1781, assembly GCA_002315495.1. Taxonomy (GTDB): domain Bacteria; phylum Bacillota; class Clostridia; order Lachnospirales; family Lachnospiraceae; genus ISDg. Next base: position 15,726 of record DCGJ01000169.1, read on the forward strand.
AGGGAGAGAATCACGAATGCGCTTAAGAGGTACATGGAGTCCGAGGGGTACGCGTTATCTGAGGGCTCAAGATTCAGTCATAGCCTGGACGCATTTCACTTTAATTACCAGAATGCCGGTGGGAATCGGGATATGATTAAAATAGAAATCAATTACTCTCTAAGAGCCCATATTTTTGAACCAATGTACAGAAGCATTCTTCCAACTGTATTAGATGATGGACTGAAGATACGCATGGTACATCTTATGGAAATATTCGCGGCTAAGGGGAATGCACTTATTACAAGAGCTGCAGCCAGAGATTTATATGATTGGTGTAATATGATGTCCGAAGGACTATTTGAAGAACAGCGCGATTTATTTCGAAAGTGTATTGTGTTCTATATGACGATTTCGGCTGATACGCTCAACAAATCGTTTGATACGTCAGCTATCGACACTCTCGATTTCAATAAAATAAGAAGAGATTTATTCCCAGTACTGAATAAGAAGGATAACTTTCAATTGGATGAGAGGAAAAGGCTCGCGAAGGATTATATAGCTGGGCTTATGGTCTTATCCGATGAGGAGAAGGAATACATTGATAACTTTGAGAAGAAAAATATACGCTGGAGGTACTATTTGCTGATGAGGGGATTGTTGATAGAGTAAAGAATCATCCAATGGCATTATGGAAATGTAAGGAGGAGAGCAATTAATCCGTTCAAAAGGTAAATGTACTTGACATTTTGCAAAAAAAAGCATACTATATTCTCGGCGCTTAGCGCCGGGAGGATAGTAGGAATTGGGACAATATAAAGAATTATATGAAGACAGTCACTGGGGCGATGACGAAGACAAGCTCATCGATTTTGAGGACCTGGACGCAGAGTTTGGGAACAAGCCGGTGGATATCCTAGACAAATACGATGATCCGAAGTTGGCTGAGAAGGCATCGCTTCTGACTCAGGCGGAGACATCGCTTCCGCAGGAAGCAATCAATGCGTCCATGGTAGGCGTGTTGCTATATGGGCTTATCATCAACGCGATTACAACTCTGTTTTTTAGTGATGTACTGGGAGTGGTTTCAAGTGTAATATTGGGCGTGGTCTATCTGGTGGTGGTTGCGCTTTCCATGGCAGTCGCGTACGAGAATGACAAATGGCACATCAGCTTTCTTGCATACAATGCAATCGTGCTACCCCTTGGGTTCCTGCTTTCGAACATTCTTTATTTGCTCACGGAATGGGGAAATGGAGTCATGCCGACGGCTTGCATCATGAGCATCGGCGCATGCCTGGGAATGGGGCTTTTTGGCGTTATCGGGCCGTATCTTTGGAACGGTTTGGCATGGATTTTGTGTGGTTCCCTGCTTGGTGGTAGCGCGGCAATCTTCGGTATGTGGTATTTTGGCTTCGGGTTTAACATCTGGGGCATTTTGATCGGACTTTTGTTTCTCTGGAAGATTGGCAAGGTGTTTTGGTACCGCCAGGACGACGAATACCTGGACGACGCGGTCGATGCGGGCGTGGAGGTATATGTTGAGATTTTTATTCTGCTGTACTGGCTGGTACGCATTTTCGGTGGAATCAATACGAGTGGCGCGGACGTGTCCGGACGAAGCGGACGCGGGAGCAGAAGCTCTGACTCCAGCAGTAACGGTCGTCACTCCTCTCGCACACGTTCCACCGGCAGCGGCTCTCATATGAGCGGCCGTGGCGTGAAGGGCAGCGGGTCGCACTCGGGGAGAAGAGTTCGAACCGGAAAAGGGAAGCATTTTCAAAAATAACTTTGTGAGGTATTGATATGAGTACGAATCTAAGGAGCATGGCAACCTTTGGTGTTGCCGGTAATTTTACGGGGCACCTGGAACAGGCCGGCGAGGCGAGGGACTTTAAGAAGGTTAAAACCGCTGAGGCAAATGCTCCAAAAGCCATGTTTCCAACCTATATTCCGATGGGGGCATCTTTTGATGCCGTGGTGCCGGCGTATCTAAGAACATTTCCGTTCGATGCCGAGAGAATTGTGTACCCGGCAGGGGAGCAGAAAGTGCAGATTGAGCCGGAGTGCGCATTTGTCTTTGATGTGACTTGGGACGACGATTTGATTGTTGACCTTGTGCCGGTGGAGTTTGGTGCCAGCAATGACTGCTCCATTCGTAAGGAAGGGGCAAAGAAGATTAGTGTAAAGAAAAACTGGGGCGCGGCCAGCAAGGGCTTTTCCGAGCAGAGAATTGCCGTAGACAGTTTCCGTGAAGGCGGAATTCTGGACGATTACCGCATCGCAAGTTTTCTGGTGCGCGACGGTAAGGCGTACGCTTACGGTGAGGACAGCGCGGTTCGCGACTACAGTTATTTCTATGAAAAGCTGGAAGACTGGATGATCAATACGTTGAACCATCAGCAAAATGATGGACCGGCCGAGGAGATTCACGAATACCTCCTGGAGGCGGAAAAACCGGAGCAGATTATGGTTTCGGTCGGAGCAACCCGCTACACCGAATATGGCTGTGAGCATTTTCTTCAGGACGGAGACCTTTCCGTGGTCGTTGTATATCCGGAAAGCAGGTATTCTTCGGAGGAGATTACCAAGCTCGTAGAAGCGGAAAACTACTCGGCAGACGGCGTATCCTTCCTGGTACAGAAGGTGGAGCTTCAGGAGGCGAGCGAGACAGAGGAGCCGGAAGAGGCGGAGCGCGTGACTGAGAACGTGACCTCGGAGAAGGACGGCGATGTTGTCTATCCGAAAATGGCCACCCAGCTGAATGATGCCTTAAGACCATACGAGAAAAGGCTGGCTATTCAGGGGAAGGTCAGTAAAATCGGTACTGTATTGGCGTTAATTGTGTTTTTGTTTGCTATTAAGGTAATCAATCAGAACAAGCCGGCGGGCATCTG
>DCGJ01000169.1:18612-21232 GCA_002315495.1 Lachnoclostridium sp. UBA1781
TCCCTTTATCGTAATATATCTAATCGTTTTATTCGTTCGGAAACAGTCTACTCTGAACCATCTCCAGCCGCGAAAGTCCATTCGTGACACTCTTGTGTGGGCGGCCGAAACCTATCATATGACCGCTGACGATGCAGCGGAGGTGGATCAGGTTCTTATTAATCACAGGAAAGGAAAATGCGACTTCCGTTTGCATCGGTATCGTATCACGTTCACGGAGCATTTTGCGATTACGACGGAATACGAAGACCGGGAAATCGGATATCTGGAGATGTGCAAGGCATCGGAATGCAACGAGGTCCGTGTTTATCACTATGATCGGGAGGGCGCTCCGGAGGAATACTCCATTGCCTTCTACCAGGGCGAAGAGTGCTACTACACGATTGATTTTGAGGTGCGTAGCGAGATAAAGGGAACCAAGGAGAAACTGGTCGCAGCCATTTTAGAGAAGTATCCGGACATTGAGATGCGGGAGATATTGGAATAAAAAGACGGGCATTGAGAAGTCACTCAATGCCCGTTTATTGTTGGTAAAATTCGTTCGCTTAATCCACCTTAAACTCAGCCAGCTTCAGGTTCTTATTACGCTCCTGAACCATGCCGATGGACCAGGCGTTGATAAAGAGCAGCAAAGGATTGTCCTTCAGGTCCTTGATGCGCTTCATGTCGCTGGTGCCGACCAGCTTCTCCGGCGGACACTCTGCCGGATTTACAACCCAGCGGATATGCTCGTATGGCAGCGGCTCGAGCTTGATTTCAACGTTGTATTCGCTCTTCAGACGGAATTGCAATACATCGAACTGAAGGGTACCGACAACGCCGACGATGATTTCTTCCATACCGGTGTTGTATTCCTGGAAGATCTGAATTGCACCCTCCTGCGCAATCTGCGTTACACCCTTCATAAACTGCTTACGCTTCATGGTATCCATCTGGCGGCATCGGGCAAAATGCTCCGGCGCGAATGTCGGAATGCCCTCATAGCGGAACTTCTCGTTGGACATACACAGGGTATCACCGATGGAGAAGATGCCCGGGTCGAAGACGCCGATGATATCGCCCGCATAGGCTTCCTCGACGATGTGACGCTCGTCTGCCATCATTTGCGTGGACTGCGCAAGCTTTACTTTGCGACCGCCCTGCACATGATTGACTTCCATACCGGCTTCATATCGGCCGGAACAGATACGCATAAATGCGATTCGGTCTCTGTGCGCCTTATTCATATTTGCCTGAATCTTGAAGACAAATGCGGAGAAATCTTCCTTAAACGGATCAATCAATCCCTGGTCGGTATTTCTTGCCATCGGGGAGTAGGTCATTTTCAGGAAATGCTGCAAGAATGTCTCAACACCGAAATTGGTAAGAGCGGAGCCGAAAAATACCGGGCTCAGTTCACCGGCGCTAACCAGCTCCTGGTCAAATTCCGCAGATGCACCGTCTAAAAGTTCGATGTCTTCCTGAAGTTTTCCGTAGAAATCGTAGCCGATACGTCCCTCAAGGGCCGGATCATCGGCGCTCATATACTCGGTTGCAACTTCCTTCTGACCGTTCATGGCAGCGGTGAAAAGAGCAACTTCCTTTGTATTTCTGTCATAAACACCCTTGAAGCCCTTGCCGGACCCGATTGGCCAGTTGACCGGACAGGTGGCAATGCCAAGGACGCTTTCGATTTCGCTCATGAGTTCGTATGGATCATTTGCTTCACGGTCCATCTTGTTAATGAAGGTGAAAATCGGGATGTGACGCATCACACAAACCTTGAACAGCTTGATGGTCTGCTTCTCAACACCCTTCGAGGCATCGATAACCATGACTGCAGAGTCCGCTGCCATCAGGGTGCGATAGGTATCCTCGGAGAAATCCTGGTGACCCGGGGTGTCCAGAATGTTGATGCAATAGCCGTCATAATTAAACTGCATTACGGAGGAGGTAACCGAGATACCACGCTCCTTTTCAATCTCCATCCAGTCGGAAACCGCGTGTCTTGCGGTTTTGCGGCCCTTTACGGAACCGGCCAGATTAATGGCACCACCGTACAAAAGGAACTTCTCCGTCAAGGTTGTCTTACCGGCATCCGGGTGGGAAATAATGGCGAAGGTGCGTCTCTTGTCGATTTGTTCCTTCAATGCGATATCCTGGCTCATCTGGGCCTCCCCTACATTTATAACCAGTGAATTATAAGTCCTACGGAGAAAAAAGTCAATTATTCCGTTGAAGTTAAGGCTTTTTTCGCTTTTCTTTTCTCGCTAAGATTTTTTGATTTTTTGCGAAGCTTTAGCGAAGATTTTAGAAGATTTTTTGCGAGCGTTTTCACGGTTTTTTGCGAAACGCCCAAATAAACATTGCATTTTTTCAACCTTTATTCTACAATAGAACCGTTGGGGCTACGGCCTTGTTATGTTTTTTCTGGAAGGAGAACACCATGCCTTACCAAATTTGTACGGATTCCAGCTGCGATCTGTCGCCGTCCTATCTGGACGAACATGCGCTGGCCGTGGTGGGCCTTTGCTATTCCGACGGCAGAAATCATTTTGAGGATGATAATTTCCGCAACACCGATGCCCATGAGTTCTATCAGAATCTAAGGCAGGGCGTCCTTTATAAGACCACTTTGGTC
>DCGJ01000169.1:21252-24248 GCA_002315495.1 Lachnoclostridium sp. UBA1781
GGTCAATGAGCAGCGCTATATTGATTTCTTCCGACCCATTTTGGAGGCCGGAAAGGATATTCTGTATATCGGCTTTTCTTCAGCTCTGAGCGGCTGCATGCAATGCGCCAATCTGGCCGCCAATCAGCTCTGCGAGGAATATCCCCAGGCAAAAATCCATGTGGTGGATTCCCTTTCGGCTTCCATGGGACTGGGACTTCTGATCCATTTTGCCTTGGCCAACCAGGAAAAGGGCATGACCGTGGAGGACAATGCCGCCTGGGTGGAGGGCCATAAGCTCAATATCTGCCATCAGTTCACGGTGGATGATCTGAATTTTCTGCGCCGGGGCGGACGGGTGAACATGGCCACGGCCATCATCGGCTCTATGCTGGCCATCAAGCCGGTGATGCACATGCCCAATGAGGGAACCCTGGTGGCTACNNTACCGGCATCCGGGTGAGAGATGATTGCAAATGTTCTACGTTTTTTAATTTCAGATGAAAAATCTGCCATATTGTCCTCACTTCTTCTAATCAGACCAAGGTCTGCTCTAATCCCCTTCTTATTTATAAAAGGGAAAATCGTCAACACTGTGCCCTAGTGTACAATGAAACGTTGTGAAAAGCAAGAACAAACTGCGGAAACTCTGTGCGGGAAGGTGGGCATTTGCCCTTGCATGAAAATGCGGCTCTGTGCTACACTAAAAAGGTAATATATTTCTGAAAGAGGAACTCTTATGAACATGAAAAAACGATTGCAAATGCTTCTCGCCCTTGCGCTTTGTCTTGCGCTCCTCGGATGCGGACAGGAAGGGACCTCCCCGTCCCCGTCGGCAACGGATGGTGCTGCACAGACTACCGCATCCGGCGAGGATAGTAAAACCGAAACGATTCCGGCTACGACCGAAGACCGTGAGCTTACCAAGGAAGAGCAGATGATTGAGGATTCGCTCATTTCCACAGGCAACAATTACCGCTTCCGTAAGGTGGTGGAGAAGGCAAAGGCCGGCGAAGATGTTACCATCGCGTTTATCGGTGGTTCTATTACGGAAGGCTATAATGCGGGAACGACCGAGATTTATGCGAAGCTTACCTATGACTACTTCGCCGCAACCTACGGTACCGGCGAGAACGTGCATTATGTCAATGCCGGGCTTAGCGGAACCCCGTCCCTTCTTGGCCTGATTCGCTCCGACCGCGATATCTTTTCTTCAAATCCGGACATTGTGTTTGTGGAATTTGCGGTAAATGACGGCGATTCTGCAGAGGATGTAATTGGTTTTGAAAACCTGCTTCGAAAGGCGCTTTTACAGGACAATGAGCCGGCAGTTTTCGTGCTTTACTCGGTTACCAAGGAAGGCTACAATGCACAGGCCAGCATGGCTCCGATTACCTGGAACTATGATCTTCCTTCCGTTAGTGTAAAGAGTGCGATCTGGTCGTCCATTGAGGATGGAAGCTTTTCGTGGTCCGACTGGTCGAACGATGAAGCGCATCCGAATGCAGCCGGACAGCTTTTGTACTCCAAATTCATCATTCACCTGATGGAAGCGATGCTTGCGGAGGAGCCGGACACCTCTTATGATGTGTCGCTTAAGAGCTTCAAGGCAAAGGATTATGTCGATACCACGCTTGTGGATCGGGAATATAACACCGATTGGATTACCATCACAGAGATGGGTGACTGGCAGGAAAAGCAGGGAGGTGTGTCTGCATTTTCCAAGGGCTGGTACTTGGATAAGGGAGCGGAGAACGATACGATGACGTTTACCTTCACGGGTAAGGCGCTCTTCCTGATTTATAAGGACAATGCTGAGAAGTCGAAATACGGCACCATCGAGGTTATGGTAGATGGGGAAGGAAAGCGTGATATCGACGCGAGCACCTCGGATGGCTGGGGCAATCCGGTGCCGACGATGATTTATTCCGGAAAGGAAGCCGGTGAGCACACCGTCACCATTTCGCTAAAGGATGGGGAAGAAGGAGATTTTGCAATTCTCGGCTTTGGTGTGTGCCCGTAGGGTTGGAAGCTTAGAGTGAGTAGAGGCGGAAATCACGGATTGAGTGATTTCCGCCTTTTTTGGCGGAATCTGCGGTTCGCTCTGTACTTCCATTATTAATTGTGGGGCTTTTTCGGCGGAATCTAAGGCTTCTTTCATTCTCGCCTATGATTTGTGCTCGTTTTTTGATTTTGGCTTGAACAGAAGCGTTTTGAATTTTTCAAAAAACGGCGGAAAAGCAGTTTCTTGCTTTTCTCGCCGAGTTTTTCTTTTGGGAAAAGTGTAAAATGGAAATTTCCTCCAGAAATAATCTTCAAAAATCAGGCGGAAACATAAAAGAACTCTATTTCCGCCGAAATTGGCTTGTGATTTTTCAAAAAAATGAACGTCCAAGATTTTTGGGATGCCAGAAACTAAGCGGAAAATGAAAACTCTACTCATTCCGCCGAAAATTATGTTCCCAACGAGTTCTCGAGAAGATTTTAGTCTACCCCAACGAGTTCTCGAGAAGATTTTATCCTCCTCCAACGAGTTCCCAACAAGATTTCCAAGCCCACCCCAATAAGAATTCAACAAGATAGCCAAAGGCTTGTTTTTTGATGTTCATTTGGACGCAATCCAACCAAAATGAAGCTTTTTCCCCGCTACAATTCATTAAATCCGTCAATTTTAGGCCTACCACAAATCCCTCCTTCCGACCGATTGTATGGTTGTTATTAACAGGGAAATGGTGTAAAATAAAGAATAATACTAACCTATTGTGGATAAGTCTGCGAATTTTAGATTATGGGGTCATACATGAACGATACGAAGAGAAAACGGAATGGTTTTACCCTCTCTGAGGTCCTCATTGTCGTTGCCATCTTGGCGGTGGTTGCGGCAATTGCCGGGGGCGTCCTGGTAACCATCCAAACGGACCTGCGCCAGAAGGATCTGGACGCTAAGGCCGAAATGATCTTTAACGCTGTTCAGAACCGGTTGACAACACTGTACACCGGTGGACTTAGTGCGACCC
>DCGJ01000169.1:24285-24518 GCA_002315495.1 Lachnoclostridium sp. UBA1781
CATACCGACGGAAGTGTCTCCTGCCTGAACGGATTTCCGGGAGATTACGAGCCGAGTATGGGCAACAAACTGAATTCGAACAGTGTGTACTACTTCACGAATGAGGGCGGGGAAGCATTTTCCAAAATCGTTACGGAGGATGTGCTGGATAACACACTGCTTAGCGGACATATTGTCATTGAATATATCCCATATGCATACGTTGAAACGTCGGCGGCGGGCGCAAAGCGTCC
>DCGJ01000122.1 GCA_002315495.1 Lachnoclostridium sp. UBA1781
CAGCCTTTGCATGGTTAATTGCCTCTACCGTCTGCGGCATAACACCGTCATCTGCTGCGACAACGAGTACAGCAACGTCGGTAGACTTTGCACCACGCATACGCATCGTGGTAAATGCTTCATGACCCGGAGTATCAAGGAAGGTGATCTTCTCTCCGTTAATCTCTACCATATAAGCACCGATATGCTGGGTAATACCACCGGCCTCACGAGATGTAACATTGGTGGAACGAATGGCATCCAAAATAGATGTTTTACCATGGTCTACATGACCCATTACACAGACAATCGGAGGTCTCTTTACGAGATTCTCTTCGGAATCCTCGGTATCCTGCATCAAAGAGTCAACGACATCTTCTACGGTTTCCTTCTCAACGATGCAGTTATATTCAGCTGCGATATTCTCAGCCTCCTCGTAGGAAATCTCGGTATTTACATTTACGAGCTTACCTGCAAGGAACAGCTTCTTAACGATATCGGTCGCATTTTTCTTCATCTTATCCGCAAGCTCACGAATCGTAATCATATCCGGTACGGAAATGGTCTTGATTTCATCCGGATCTTCCTGCACCTTCGTTACGGCTACCGGCTTCTGGAAAGCACCTGCGCGGTTCGGATCCTTACGCTTCTGCTTGCTGTTACCCATTCCGTCTTCGTTCTCGTAATCAAAACGATTCTTACGATTCTTATCACGGTTACGATCGGAAAATGCGGCTGCTCTCTGGTCTTTAGCTACATCCTTAGCGAAATCGGACTTAATGGAGCTGCCTGCCGGCTTGTGATCGTTCTTACGGGTAAATACCTTTCTCTCGTCACCGTCTTTATCCTTGTCAAAGTTTGCACCTGGGAAGCCGCCCTTGTTGAAGCCACCCTGGCCCTGTCCCGGACGATTGTTGTTGCGGAAGCCACCCTGACCCGGATTCTGTCCCTGACGCTGGAAGCCACCCTGCTGACCGTCACGACGTGGTCTGTCGGAGAAGTTACCCTGCTGACCGTCACGGCGTGGTCTGTCACCGAAATTACCCTGCTGACCGTCACGGCGCGGTCTGTCACCGAAGTTGCCCTGACCATCACGACGCGGTCTGTCACCGAAGTTGCCCTGACCGTCACGACGTGGTCTGTCGCCATTATCACGGCGAGGTCTGTCACCCTGTGCATCCTTCTTTGCGGCAGCTGCAGCAGCGGCTGCGGCTTCACGCTCGGCACGCTCACGATATACATTCTGGCGCTTTGGCTTTACTTCCTCAACCGGTGCAGCCGGAGCTTCTGCAGTATTGTCAGCCGGAGCATCAGCTGCAACAGGTGCAGTCTCCTTTGGCTCGACTGGGGCTACCGGTGCATCTATTGTTTCCGGCTTCTCTTCCTTCGGAGCGTCCGTCTTAGGAACTTCCGTCTTTGCCGGCTTTACTTCTTCAGCCGGTTCCTGCTTTTCAGCTGCAGGCTTTTCAGCCACTTTCTTCTTAGCTTTACGGAAAGGAACCTTATTTCCATCATGGTCATAGGTATATACCTTACCCTCATATGGAAGCGGCTTCCCGTTTTCATCTAATTTACGCTTGATTGGGAAACCATCCTCATCTACTTGAAGAAACTTCTCATTTCCCTCAAAATCAAAATATCCACCCTTCAGCGGGAGAGGTCTGCCCTCTGCATCACGAAGCATCTTTACCTGGTTACCGTTGCAGTCATAAAGGGCATTCTTCACTTCCGGCTTAATCTTTCTCTTGCCATAGAAATCTTCTGCTACCTTAATGCCTTCGTCCGTTAAAACGGTATCTTTGCTTACAACATCAATACCCTTTTCACGAAGAAACGAAATCAGGTTATTTGGCTTCTGTCCAAGTTCTTTTGCGAGCTCACTGACCTTTACTTTAGCCATTCACTATACCTCCAAGGTTTAAATAATCACGAATCTTACCGGCCATACCGGCATCATTTACACATACAGAGCTGCGTTCCTCCTGTCCGAGGGCTCTGCCGAGTGTTTCCTTCGTCCCGTATTCACAACACGGAACATGATAAAAGGAACACATATCTTTGAATTTCTTTTTTGTATTGTTCGAGGCGTCGGTGGCAATCAGAACCAAATGCGCTGCTCCACCCTTCACGCTTTCCTCCGTTTTAAACTCACCGGAGCCAACGAGATTCGCCTTTCGACCGATACCAAGCATTTGCAATACACGATCAACCAAGGCCTTCGATTGCCTCCGTAATCAATTGATATACCTCATCGGAAATGCTTGTTTTCAGCGAACGTTCCAAAGCCTTTGTCTTTTTTGCTTTTGCAAGACACTCTTTGTTCTTGCAAATATAAGCGCCTCGACCGTTCTTTTTACCGGTATCATCCGGTAAAATCTCACCTTCCGGAGTAAGAATCACACGAAGTAAATCCTTCTTCGCAATCATTTCCCCGCAGGCCGTGCATTTTCTAAGAGGAATCTTCTTTCCAGTCAATGCCTGTGCCATAAAGTCTCCTTATTCTTCATCCAATACAGCGGAATCCTCAACTTCAGCATCGTCATACTCTGCCTCGGCCTGAGCTTCACTCTTAATATCAATCTTATATCCGGTAAGACGGGCTGCAAGACGTGCATTCTGTCCTTCCTTACCGATGGCAAGGCTGAGCTGGCTTTCCGGAACGATAACTCTTGCGAACTTCTCGTCCTCATCTACGTCAACGGAAACAACCTTTGCAGGGGAAAGAGCATTTTCAATCAAAACTGCGGAATTATCGGACCAGTTTACGATATCAATCTTTTCTCCGTGAAGTTCGTTCACAATGGCGTTAACACGTGCACCATTCATACCTACACATGCACCGATGGCATCCACATTATTGTTGTGGGAGAAAACAGCCATCTTGGTACGATAACCTGCCTCACGGCTGATTGCCTTAATTTCAACGGTGCCGTCAGCAACTTCGGAAACTTCGTTCTCGAAGAGACGCTTTACAAGGTCCGGATGAGTACGGGAAACGGTAATCTTTGGTCCCTTTGTGGTGTCCTTAACTTCAAGTACATAAACCTTAACGCGGTCATTTACCTTGAAGGACTCTCTGCGAATCTGCTCGGATTCCGGAAGGGTTGCATCGGTCTTACCAAGATTGATGATAACATTCTTACCAACAAATCTCTGAACAAGACCCGTAACGATTTCCTTCTCTTTGTCGATGTAAAGATTGTAAGTAACCTTACGCTCTTCTTCACGAATCTTCTGTACAACGACCTGCTTAGCCTTCTGTGCACTGATACGTGCGAAATTCTTAGGAGTAATCTCAGCAACAGCGGTATCACCAACGACATAGCCCTTCATCGGGAACTTTACCTGTGCCTGCTCTACCGTAAGCTGACAAGTCGGATCCTCAACCTCTTCTACGATTTCGTAAGTAGCAATTACGCTAACCACACCGGTTTCACGATCAATCGTAACCTTTACGTTATCGGAATTGTTGTACTCATTCTTACAAGCTGCAAGAAGGGAATTCTCAATTGCTTCGAGAAGAATCTCTTTGCTGATATCCTTTTCCTTCTCAATGATGTTTAAGGCCTCAATTAACTCCTTGTTCTCTTTTTCCATGACTTACCTCATACTTTCCGCGATTTCTCGCTAATATTAAAAACTATTTTTTACATTACAAATGCCTGGCGAATCATAGCCAGATTAGACCGTTCAATCTCGACATCCTTACCTTCAAGCTCCACCGTGATCATTTCCTTCGTGTAGGCCTTTAAAATGCCCTCCCACTCACGACTTCCGTTCACTGCTTTAAAAAGACGGAACTCAATTGGTTTTCCGATGTTTCGATCGTAATCCTTGTCCTTTTTTAATGGTCTTGTAAGACCCGGAGAACTCACCTCAAAGGTATACGCCTCTTCAATAAAGTTTTCCTCGTCGAGCTTATCATTCAATGCACGGCTAACCAATTCACAATCATCAATGGTGATACCGCCCTCTTTATCGATATAAGCTCGCAAATACCACTGGCCTACTTCTTTCACGTACTCGACATCCACAAGCTCAAACTTGTTGGCCTCTAAGACGGGAAGAATGAGCTGCTCCAGCTTCTGCTCAATTTGTTCTCTCTTTGCCATAGAACCTCACTATTAAATTTTACACAAAAGATAAGAGTGGGTTCGCACCCACTCTTACACAAGCCATTTAGTTACACAGATATAATATCACGATTTTAGGAAAATGCAAGCACTATTTTACGATTCGCTTGTACTTTCGTTTGCTGCTTTCTCATTCTTTTTCTTTCGGGCAAAGATCCCAAGCAATACACCGCAGGTAGCAACACCGATCAGAATCACATACTTAATAGATTCTGCAATAAACTCAACCAAAAAATCCATAACGCACCTCTTTCTTAACTCTTACGACGATTGGCAAGTTCCTTGACAATGTCATTCCAATCCACATCACATTCTACCATAAGAACCATCAAATGATACAGGTAATCTGCAATTTCATATTTCAATTCTTCTGCATCAGGATTCTTTGCTGCAATGCAGATCTCTGTCGCCTCTTCACCACATTTTTTCAAAATCTTGTCGATTCCCTTTTCAAACAGGTAATTCGTATAAGAACCTTCCTTCGGATTCACTTTGCGATCCATAATGATATTATAGTCCTCAGTCAAAACCGACAAAGGATTCATATTACTAAACTCTTTGGAAGCAAGTTCACGATAAAAACAGGAAGTATTACCGGTATGACAGGCTGCGCCAAGCTGCTGCACCTTTGCCAAAATCGTATCATTGTCACAGTCGATACTGAGTTCACGAACAAACTGATAGTGACCGGACGTGTCACCCTTAACCCAAAGCTCCTGACGGCTTCTCGACCAGTAAGTCATGCGACCGGTACGAATCGTTGCATTGTAGCTTTCTTCGTTCATATACGCAACCATCAGCACCTGAAGTGTCTTGTAATCCTGTACAACAACAGGAATCAAACCATCCAAATTAAGCTTAAACTCGGAAAACGGAATGCTGCTGGAAAGACACTTGGTCTGTAGCCCCTCGGATTGTAATGACTGCTTTACCTGAATCAGATTCTTCCCCTCGTAATAACACGTAGCAACCGCGTATACATTTTCAAGAGAAAGCAGAGAGACAACATCATTACGAACAAGACTGTCACGAATGACAACCGGGAACGGACAATCAGAAATAATGTCCTTTAACTCCTCGGAAATCGTAACATGCTTAAACATAAGCTTCGCTACACCGAGTTCGGAAAGCTCCTCGATCAACGTCTTATTCTCGTAATAATGAACCTTCGTATTGATATCCGCATTGAACTCGACGATAATCTTATCGTTACCGAAGCGATCAATTGCTTTCTTAATTTCGTCCTTTGGAAATGCTGCAGTATACGGAATCACGACATAAGCCGCACCGGTATAAAGCGCCTTCTTTACATCCTCAAAACGCTTTATGGAGCAACCAATATAAATCGGAATATCCACTTTTCGAAGGATCAGCTTTACCGTCGTGATAAAATCCATCTGCACGGACTCATTTGAATCGTAATTATAGATATAAAGTCCGTCAGCGCCATTCTGTTCGTACGAAATCGCCTGCTCCATCACACTGCCGGAGAAGGCATTTTCCGCATTGATATATGCTATGATATGTTTATCCATTAAATCGTTCCCTTCGTTGACAATACACCGGAAATGCGTGGGTCTAACATCGTTGCCTGATCAAGTGCCTTGCCGAAAGCCTTAAACATAGCTTCCAAAATGTGATGATTGTTATCACCGGAAAGCATCTTGATATGAAGGTTCATCCCTGCACTGTAGGAAATCGCATAGAAGAATTCCTTTGCAAGCTCAACATCCATCTCACCAAGTCGATCCACAGTCGTCGTCACATCATACTGAAAATACGGTCTTCCGCCAAGATCAATGGCACACATCATCAGTGTTTCATCCATTGGAAGAAGGAAACTTCCATAACGGGTAATTCCTGCCTTGTCACCAATTGCCTCTTTGATTGCGGTACCAAGCACGATTCCGACATCCTCTACCGTGTGATGAGAATCCACTTCCAAATCACCCTCACAGGTCAGCTCCATATCAAAGAAACCATGCTTTGCAAAGCCATTTAACATGTGATCAAAGAATCCGATGCCGGTATTATTCTTATATACACCGGTACCGTCAATATTTAATGTAAGTTTGATTTTTGTTTCCTTTGTTTCCCGATTAACGGTTGCAATACGTGCCATTCGGTCACCTCCGAAAAATACTTGTGCAAAACACTGATAGACATATCATAACAGAAAGCTGCTTATTTTTCCATTCTTTGTTTGATGGAATTTGCGTGAGCGGTTAAGCCCTCGTTTTTCGCAAACAGTTCAACATCCTTGTGAACCTTTTCAAGCCCCTCTTTAGAATAACATATAATGCTTGATTTTNNCGGTTAAGCCCTCTGCATTTGCAAATGCAATAATATCGTTACCAACCGCGAGGAGCTGGTCTCTGGAGTAAGAAATCACACTGGACTTCTTAACAAAATCATCCACAGAAAGCGGACTAAAGAACTTTGCCGTTCCATTGGTAGGCAGAATGTGATCCGGTCCGGCATAGTAATCTCCGAGCGGCTCGCTGGAATACTGACCAAGGAAGATGGCGCCTGCGTTCTTAATGTAGGTCATGCTTTCAAATGGGTTCGCGGTTAAAATCTCCAAGTGTTCGGAAGCAACCGCATTTACCGCATCATATGCATCCTGCATGTTATCGGCAACCAAAATATAACCGTAGTTTTCGATGGAGGTTGCAATAATCTCCTTACGCTCTAACGTCGACATCTGACGGGTAAGTTCAGCATCAACGGTCTCTGCAAGTTCCATTGAGGTTGTAACCAGAATTGCACTTGCGAGCTGGTCATGCTCCGCCTGGCTCATCAAATCTGCGGCAACATAGCGTGCATTTGCCGTCTCATCAGCGAGAACAAGAATCTCGGACGGACCTGCAACGGAATCAATACCGACGTTACCGTAAACCGCTTTCTTAGCAAGAGCAACATAAATGTTTCCCGGTCCGCAAATCTTATCGACCTTCGCAATGCTTTCGGTTCCGAAGGCAAGTGCTGCAATGGCCTGTGCACCGCCTACCTTTGCAATCTTATCTACGCCGGCTTCTCTTGCAGCAACCAATACCGTCGGATTGACCTTACCGGTAGCGCCACATGGAGTACAAATCGTAATCTCCGAAACACCTGCAACCTTTGCCGGAACAACGTTCATAAGAACACTGGAAGGATATGCTGCTTTTCCACCCGGAACATATACACCAACCTTGGAAAGCGGAGTCACCTTCTGTCCGAGAATAATTCCTTCCTTACAATCAAACCAGCTGGTGCGCTTCTGCATCATGTGGTAATCACGAATGTTTTCAATCGATTTGCGAATAATACGAACGAGATTCGCATCCACCTCGTTATAAGCATCGGTAATCTCCTGTTCGGTAACATAAAGTGTCTCCGGGGTTAGGCGAATCTTATCGAACTTCTCGGTATAATCAAATAAAGCAGCATCCTTACGCTCTTTGATATTCTCAATAATATCCGCCACAGTCTTCTCCTGCTCCGGATACTGATTCGGACTTCTCTTCAGGAGTTTTTCCAGAAGGTCCTGCTTGGTTTCTTCGTTTAATCTAACAATCTTCATTTTCTTATCTCCTTGAAAATGCGGCCTTACTTTGCAGCATTTCTCTTCTCAATCACTTCGCGCATGCCTTTAATAATGGCATTGATACGCTCACTTTCCATCTTCATACTAACCTGGTTTACAACCATTCTTGCAGATAACGGAACAATCTCCTCCAAAACCTCGAGTCCGTTCTCACGAAGGGTAGAGCCGGTTTCCACAATATCGACAATAACCTCGGAAAGACCGACAATCGGGGCAAGCTCAATAGAGCCATTCAACTTGATGATTTCCACTGTTTGATGCAATTGATTATAGAAGTAATCCTTTGCAATATTCGGGTACTTGGTTGCAACACGAATGAGCTTTCCGGAACCGAGTAATTCCTTTGCGGAAAGAGGTCCTGCAACACACATACGGCATTTTCCGACATTCAAATCAGCAACCTCGTATAATTTGCGTCCTTCCTCTAAAATGGTATCCAAGCCTACGATACCGATATCGGCCGCTCCATATTCAACATAAGTCGGAACGTCATTCGCTTTCGCAAGAAAGAAACGAAGTCCTAATTCTTCATTTACAAAGATTAACTTACGCGTGTCCTTATCCTTCATTTCTTCGCAGAAAATGCCCATTTCGCCAAGCATCTCCATGGCTTTATTTGCAAGTCTGCCCTTCGCAAGGGCAAATGTAATATATCTCATCTTCTAACCTCTACAAACGATAAATCTTAACCTCGGTATCATCGCCAATGCAATGCACCTCAACGACCTCTTCCGATACGGAAATCAAGTTCTCCTTCACCTGCTCCATATCCGAAACACAGGACAAGCTTACTGCTTTTCCCTGATGTCGTAGCTTTTTCGCATACGAAATGGCATCGGATTCCGACCCTTCTGAAAATGCAACCATGTACACTTCCTTTACGGTTTTCGGAAGAAGCCCCTGACGGTCAAGCGCAATCATCAGATAATCGAGTGTGATGGACATACCGATTGCAGGAACATCAAGACCAAACTGAGAAACCAGATTGTTATAGCGTCCGCCGGAAGCAATGGCTTCACCGGTTCCGTAAGTGATCGCACGGAAAATGATGCCGGTATAATAGTTGTACTTACTAAGCATACCAAGATCGTAAGAAATATACTTCTCGCAATCATACTCTTTTAAGAGCGCATCAAGTGCTTCCAATCGCTCAATTGCCATCTGTGCTCTGGTATTGTCCGTCGCAGCCTTAATCGGCGAAATCTTATCAATGGAACCAAAGGTCTCCGGAAGCATCAGGAACAATTTCTTCTGCTCTTCCGAGATCGAAAGCTCGGAAAGAAGATCCTGCGCCTTAAAGATATTCTTCGTCTTAATGGCTACTCGAAGTTCTTCCTCTAAGTCAGCATCAATATTATTCTGCTCAATCAGTCCTTTAAAGAATCCCGCATTTCCAATCTCAATCTGAAAATCAGAAAGACCAGCTTTCTTTAACGCTTCTACGGTAAGCGCAATCATCTCCGCATCCGCACTAACGGAAGCATCGTTAAAGAGCTCAACACCAAGCTGTGTCGTCTCTTTCAAACGGCCCTGATAATTATGGTTATTGATGTAGGTATTACCATTGTAGCAAAGACGAACCGGGTAAATGCTGTCCTTGTAGTACTTGGCAACCGAACGCGCAATGGACGGCGTCATATCCGGGCGAAGCACCAAAGTGTTACCCTCCTGATCAAAGAACTTGAACATTTCCTTCGATGCCACAGTGCCTCGTTCTTTATTAAAAATATCAAAAAACTCAAAGCTCGGTGTACAAATGTTGCGATATCCGTAGCTGTTCATGACACCAAGAATTACGTCAGTCAGCAATTCCTTCTGACGTCCATCATTTCCATACAAGTCACGAACACCCTCCGGGGTATGTAATAAACGGTTCATGGGAACCTCCTTTAAATACTTTAGTTTGGTAAAGTGCTAACATGTTAGCAAGATGATACGCATTATACAAAAGGGAAAATCGTTTGTCAACCCTCTCTTTTGGAAAGATCCAGATTAATAAAATCAAGATAATTGATGGTAAGAGACTGTTTCATTGGGAACAAAAACTCAGGGTCCAATTCATCAAATCGAATACTGTGACGTCCTCCCTCGGTCATTCTTTGATAAAATCGCTCCAGTTCGGAATAACGCATATAATAGATCAGGTCTTTCGATGTGTAATTAATGAGAAGAAATGCAATTCCCTGCTGCTTCTCAAAATCTCTCATATATTCCACCTGATGTTCGTGGACATTCTGCAAACTGAAGGTATCCACCTGACACTCCTTACAGTCAAAACAAATCGGGATTCCCTGAGCAACGCCAATATAGTCCACCGTTGATTTCTGATCAAAATAAGCCAACGTAATATGCCTGGTCTGCTTATCTATATCAATCGGTGTAATCGGGGTCGGAATCTTCTGGACAAGCGCCAGATTACGGTCACGATAATGCTGATTCGTCGTATTAATCATTTCCTCGAGAATGGAACCTCGAAGACCTCTGGAACGCCATGCCATGAAAACTCCTTTCCCTCGCTAAATGCGAGTATTTCTTTTATATTTACTTTTCTCTGCTCAAATGGAAATCCGGAAACTCCTCCTTCACCACATTGGCCAGTGATTTTGGAATCGGTGCATATATCTTTTTACCCGAAAGCTTCTGTAAAGGCTGCTTCATGTTTGGAAAATCGTAGCGATAACATAACAGCAACTGATATTTGATTCCGTAATGTGCCTTTAATTCACTTATTTCGGATGCATTTTTTCCAAGATACTTTGGATCTCCTAAAACAGGATGACCCAGATGCTCCATTACCGAACGAATCTGATGCGATTTTCCGGTTACAAGATCAATTTCAAGTAGGGAAACCCTATCATTCGATGCAAGCACGCGTCCTTTTGTATGAATTCTCTCTGCCTGCTCACATGGTTCAGCGCAAATGCTTACCTTATTCGATTGTTCATCCTTCACAAGATATCCTTTATGCTCAAAGGTCCCTTTCATTTCTCCTATAACAATTGCCAAATAATACTTTTGTAAGGTTCTGCTTTTTAATGCTTCGGAGATTAACTGTTGGCCAATCAGGGATTTGGCAAAAAGGACGAGACCGGAGGTGTTTCGGTCCAGACGGTTACAGATTCCCGGCTTAAACATTCGTAAGGATTCCTTCGTAATACTGCCGGATTCAACCAGGTATTGAAGAATCTGCTCGTTAATCGAATCTCCTTCCTTCGTATCCTTCTGAGACAGAATCCCAGCGGGTTTATAGCATAAAAGCAAATGCTCATCCTCGTATGGAATAGAGGTTTTCTTTACCGGATTCACAGAGAATCTCGGCAAAGTATCTTCAGACGAACTGCTTCCAAACTCACCGGCAAACTTTTCAAAGGTCTCGTCGGATAGGAACAGCTTTACAACGTCTCCCTCCACCAACATCTCCGTACCGTCAGCCTTCAGGTCGTTTAACGTGATATTCTTCTTTCGAAGCATCTTGTAAATGAAACTTGAATTGGCTTCCTTAAGCACTCTTTGCAGATATTTTGAGAATCTTTGCCTCTCTTCTGATTTTGCAACAACGAATTCTTTCACGTCTGCTCCTTATACAATAATCATCGATAAAAACTCTGTTATTTCTGTTGGAATCTCTTCCTCACGAGTTAAGCTCAGAAGACGATTTGCCATAGCTTCAGCATCATGAAAAACATGAAAATGCGCATTTACACCACGCTTTTTCAGAGAATCAACAAAATAGTCGTGAATCAGCTCGTCCTGCTTTCCATCACCACCATCGAAGGCAACGAGCTCATTTTCCGTAACGAACAAGTAATCCAAATGCATAATCTTCTGAGGCGAGGTAAATACCAAATCACAGTATTCTCTACCCTTTACCGGAAGAATTGAATGGAATTTCTGATATACGGTCTCTTCCAATGCTTTATATGGCAGCATCGTAATCAAGATTGTCAGATACTTTGCGGCTGGCAGAACGAACAAAATGCCGGCTACCGTAAGAAGATTTTTCTTTGTATGTGTAGCAACATAACCGGTTGCTACCATTGCTACACCAATCAGAACGAAAAAAACGAAAAACAGAAACGTCTTTTTCTTTTTCGCATCAAAATAGCCTCGGTCTCCTTTATTAACCTTCATGAATACACCTCGCTAGGTCTGTAAAATCACGAATGACGTAATCCGCCTCCGTAGATAATTGTTCTGTTGTATGCTTCTTGTATGCATCCCGCACCAAGACGGTTTTCATATGGGCTGCATGGCCTGCCTGTAATCCCGGAAGAACATCCTCAAATACAAGGCAACGCTCCGCTTGTACACCAAGCTTTTCAGCCACGAGTAAATAGATATCAGGCGATGGTTTCCCTTTTGCGACTTCACACGCGGTATGAATCTCCGTAAAGTATTTCGTTAAGTCTAAGGCTTTTAATAATTCCTGTACAAGGAGCATGGAATTACTTGTTGCAATCCCCATTTTGATACCATGACTAAGGCAATGCTCCAGGAATTCGCGAACACCTTTCTTCAACTTAACATTCGTCTGATACTGTTCTAACGCCATTTGGTTCCAGTCCTCTTTGATTTGCTGGATGGAATCCGGAATATGAAAGGTTTCTTTAAAATAAAGGGCATTTTCATGGAACGAAAGCCCTTCAATCTTCTCCTGTAAATCGTGCGGAAGCGATATGCCGAACTTGCCAAGATAATCGATGTCAATCTGTTCCCACATCCACATGGAGTCTACCAAAGTGCCGTCCAAATCAAACAAACATGCCTCGTACTCCTTTAGTTCGAGGGAATCCAAAGAGGCTCTCGTGTCCTTAAAAATCTCCTCTTCAAGCCATTCTCTCGTAACCTCTCGATATTCTCCTATCAGTAAATCGGAAGGAAGCACAAGCTCTCCTATGGCAATTCGCTTCAGATAAGTTACCTCGTTCCCAATCGCATGAAACATTCGTTTCACCTGGTGAAATTTTCCCTCGGATATCGTTAACGTAACCCTGGAAATATCAGATTCTCTGTCGTATGAAATCGGTTCAAATCTTGCCGGCTGCGAAGTGAAATCCTCGAATTCGATTCCGGTTTCCAGCCTCCGTATTCCAAGACTGGATACGCGACCGGAGACCTCCACATAATAAGTTTTATCTACATGTTTTTTCGGAGACATCAATCGGTGATTAAGATCTCCATCGTTCGTAATAATCAAAAGGCCTTCGGTATCCTTGTCCAGTCGACCAACCGGAAAACAGGAGGCCTGAACTGTCGGTGGGAACGCGTCCATAACAGTTCGGTCCCTTTGATCTTCTGTTGCAGAAATCTCACCCTGAGGCTTGTGATAGATATAATAAACCGTTCCGAGTAAATGCAGCTCCTTCCCGTCAAAGGTAACCACATCCGCATCGGACACCTTCACATCATCCTTCTTCACGGTTTCACCATTGACACGAACGCGCCCTTTTTTTACGGCATCTTTCGCGAGTTTTCTACTTGCACAGGCATTGGTTTCCGTTAAAAACCGGTCTAAACGATAGGTATTCATTACATTAACCTCCAGCCAGGCAGGTATTTATTCTTAAAATTACATCCTTTTTTCTTTACAAATCCAAGTGAACAATCACCGGCAAACAGAAGCACATATCCGTCCGGCAGATCCTCCGGAAGATCAACAGATTCGCATTTTAAATAACGAATGACACGTGGGTCCTGCACATCTAATTGATAGCTGTTATCATATTCTCCGATTCGTAAAGACGATGCAAGTGCCTGACTTGGCTCGAAACGGTCCTTTTTACATTCACCCAGAAGTAACCCGGTACGAAGCAGGCGAAGTCCGGAAAGATCCGGGGTCTTCTCAGGAATATGATAATAGCTTTCACCACGGCAGATGATTCTGTTCCGATCCACCGGAATGTGGCATAAATCAAGAAATGCACATAATTCCTTCGGAAGTTTTCCAATCGGAAGGAAGCCGCGAAATGCACCTGCTAATCCGCCATACCCTTCCGTTTTCTTTCGAAACATCGCAACAAAATGCCCCTCTCCCTCGAGTTTATGAGGGAATAACCGAAGGCATTTTTTCATCTCCTCATTCGGTTTCTGCATCCAGTCCGGACGTCCGAAAGAAAAGCCCATCGAAAGATACTCTTCCTTCTTCTCTTCAGGCACTGTATCCACAAGCTCCATTTCAGGAAAATGCTCCAGCACCATCTGCACCATCTCTTCATCCTCTTCCGGAGAGAAGGTACAAGTCGAATACAACATGGTTCCGCCCGGCTTTAACATGGCGATAGCCTGCGGCAAAATCTCACGTTGAAGGTTTGCATAATATCCGGTCCCATACTGCTCCCAGTTCTTCATGATTGCAGGCTGCTTTCGGAACATTCCTTCCCCGGAACATGGTGCATCCACTAATATTTTATCGAAGAACTCAGGAAAATGCTTGGCTAAAGTCTGTGAATCCTCACTCGCAACAATTGCATTTCGAACACCAAACACTTCAATATTCTTTAGGAGCGCTTTTGCTCTTGAATTACTGATATCGTTACAAATGAGAAGTCCCGTACCATTCAGCTTTGCAGCAAGCTCCGTGCTTTTTCCGCCCGGTGCCGCGCAAAGGTCCAGTACACAGTCTCCTTCCTCAATCGGAAGCAGATTTGCAGGTGTCATGGCACTTGGTTCCTGCAGATAATAGAGACCTCCATAGTAATACGGATGCTTGGACGGAGTCGCATTTTCCTCATAAAAGAAACCGTTATCAATCCATGGAATCGGCGTTAATGAAAAGTCAAAAAGCTCCCTGAACTTGTCCGGGGAGCATTTTAAACGATTGACACGCATGCCGGAGCGGGCAGATTCCGAAAGACTGGCTTCGTATTCGGATAATTCCTCTTCTCCAAGCATGGTTAACATACGATTTCGAAATTGTTCTGGTAATTTGGCCATAGATTCTCCTTGGCTGTTATTTCAAACTCTGAGCACGATAGCCCTCGGCAATAATATCGAGTTCGGTTGCAAAGCGCTTCAGTTTTTCAAGATTTTCTTCACGATAAATGCGGTGAAATTCCTCCTGGATACGACCGGCTTCCCGTCGGGAAACCATACGATACAGGTTTTGAATCGTATTTAGAATATCTACCACGATTCGCTCCATCTCCATCTTCTCATTACGGGCCAACATAATATCGTCACGAACCTCGGAAAGCTCACGGTCATTTTGAAGCATACCCTTGGCGATTTCCTGCAGCCGTTCGCTCATATCGTTAGGAATATGATAGCGATACTTGTACTGTAAGGAATGCTCGATGGTGGACCAGCAATCCATACCCATTGTACGAATCTGAATCTCTACGTAAATGGCCTTCGGACCCTGCAACGTCTGCACGGTATAAAGAATCGTCATATGAAGGCTGCGATATCCGCTTTGCTTTGGCTCCGCGATATAGTCTTCTTCGTTAATTACAACCATATCGGTACGTTTCTTAATTAAATCACGAACCTGATAACAGTCCTCCACAAACTGGCAGATTAATCTCATGCCGGCAATATCCCGCATCTGTTCTTCCAACTGATCCAGTGCAATGTGCTTTCGGAGCGATTTCTCCATAATGGAGGCAATGCTCTTCACACGACCTTCCACAAGTTCAATCGGACAATATTCACTAATCTTTTTATACTGCTCCTGAATGTGTTGAAATTTGACCATCAACTCATCCACGGCAAGTGCATAAGGCTCTAACACCTCACGCCATAATTGAATCTCCATAAAAACCCCTCTGTCACCGACTCCCCAATCGGTGAATTAACATTATTTATTATATTTTTCGGATACCGCTTCGGAAAGCTCGGTTCCATAAAGAAAATGATGTAAAATCTCGATGTTCGCTTCTTTATCCATAACCAGACACTCACCGCAATCCTTCGTTGCTCCGTCATAAAAACCTGCAGCCGGAATCTGCTGAGATGCGATTTCCTGATCCGGATGTTCCAAATAAGCGTTTAACAAATATTCCACCTGTTCTTTTGAAAGGTTCGACTTGATGTTACCAAGAATATCGTTCGTAACCCCTAAAATCTTCGTCTTTGGATAGCTCTTGTATGCAGCAAAAACCGATTTAATCAGGGTTCTCTGACGAATGGTACGACCAAAATCACTGTAATATGTTTTTCCATCTACCGTAATCTCGACCTTACGAACACGACAATAACCAAGTGCCTGATTACCATTCATATGATTGAGGCCGGCAACAAGATTACGATTCTTCTCGTCGGACACATAATTGGTTGTATTGAGATACTCTGCTTCCTTTTCGGAAAGTGTGATGTCTACCCCACCAAGAGTATCAATCACACCCTGAAACGTGTCAAAGTTCACAAGACAAACGCTGTTAATATAGATCTTATACGTATTGGTTAAGGTCTCGAGAAGCAAGTCCATGCTTCCAAAGGCAAATGCGGCATTTAGCTTATTGGAATCATGTCCCGGTATTGCCACATAGGTATCTCTGAGAAACGATACAAGCTTAATACTTCCTGTCTTCGTATCGACCGAAACAAGCATCATGGAGTCGCTACGACCGCGATACGGATCGTTCGAATTAATGGCCTCTACGCCGACCAAAAGAACATTGATAATGTCTTTATCGTAGGCGTAGCCTTCCGGAATCGTCTCGGGTATATCAAAGTTATAAGTGAGATTTACACCGTCCTCTTCGTTAAAGCCACCCATATTATCAGCAATATAACCGCCCGCAAAGGAACTAATGACTTTATTTACAAGCGGCTGTAACTGCCCGGTCCGCCACATAATCACAAGCACAATGATAAGACCGGACAATAACAACAAAAACAGGTTTCTTAATTTCTTTGATTTTTTCTTCTTTTTCTTTCTGTCCCTCAGACGTTTCTGAGGTTCTTCTTCGATGATATCATCATCATCGAATTCATATTCATCTATAATTTCCCGATCATCATAGATTGCATAATCAACTTCATCATACTTTTTTGCCATATGATTTTCCCTTTCATATACAATCCTGTCGGATTAGTTTTTAAAGCTGTGAATCGGGGCCGGAATACGACCGGTACGATTTACAAAGACATCACAGCCAAAGTTATTCACCGGCATAATCGGTGCATAACCGAGCAGTCCGCCAAATTCGGCCACTTCTCCGACGCCCTTACCAATAACCGGAATCAAACGGCAGGCGGTCGTCTTCTGGTTAATCATACCGATTGCCATTTCATCTGCGATAATACCGGAAATGGTAGTTGCTTTTGTATCTCCCGGAATCGCAATCATATCAAGTCCGACGGAGCATACACAGGTCATTGCCTCTAACTTTTCAAGTGTAAGACATCCCGCATTTACCGCATCAATCATACCCTGATCTTCGGATACAGGAATAAATGCGCCACTTAAACCACCAACATAGGAGGATGCCATTACGCCGCCCTTTTTCACCTGGTCATTTAAGAGAGCAAGTGCTGCAGTAGTTCCCGGTGCACCCGGATATTCCAAACCGATTTCCTGTAAAATCTCAGCAACCGAGTCGCCTACGGCCGGAGTCGGTGCAAGGGAAAGGTCTACAATGCCAAACGGAACATTTAACATCTCGGAAGCACGTTTTGCAACAAGCTGTCCAACACGGGTAATCTTAAATGCGGTCTTCTTAATCGTCTCGCAAAGAACTTCAAAATTCTGTCCGCGAGCCTTTTCCAAAGCCTTCTTAACAACACCCGGTCCACTGACACCAACGTTAATAATTGCATCCGCTTCGGTAACACCATGGAAAGCACCTGCCATAAACGGGTTGTCATCCGGTGCATTACAGAAAATGACAAGCTTTGCACAACCAAAGCTATCCTTTTCCTTTGTGAGCTCAGCGGTCTGCTTTACAACATCGCCCATCAGACGAACAGCGTCCATATTAATTCCACAACGGGTAGAGCCAACATTTATAGAGCTGCAAATCAACTCGGTCTCCTTTAACGCCTGCGGAATGGATTCCATCAACAAACGGTCGGCCGTTGTCATGCCCTTACTTACGAGGGCGGAATAACCACCGATAAAGTTAACACCAACTGCGTGTGCAGCCTTGTCTAGGGTCTTTGCAATCTGAACAAAATCCTCCGGAGTCTTACATGCTGCACCACCAACCAATGCAATCGGGGTAAGGGAGATTCGCTTATTAACAATCGGAATCCCGTATTCCTTGGAAATCTCCTCGCCGGTAGCAACCAGGTCCTTTGCCAGGGTCGTAATCTTGGTATAAATCTTGTCGCAAACCTCATTCAAATCGGTACTGATGCAATCCATAAGGGAAATGCCCAGTGTAATCGTACGAACATCCAGATTTTCCTTTTCGATCATCTGGTTTGTTTCCATAATTTCAGAACGATTAATCATGTCAATTCCTCCAACTTAGATTCTGTGCATCATATCGAAGATGTCTTCGAGCTGAATCTTAATAATAACACCGATTTCTTCGCCAACCGTCTCCAATTCCTTTACCAAAGTATCATAGGATACAGCGGAATTCTCGAGGTCAACAATCATCATCATGTTAAAATACCCGGAAACGATGGTCTGGGAAATATCCAATACATTAACCTTGTTCTCAGACAAATACGTACAAACCTTTGCAATAATACCTACGGTATCCTTACCAACTACAGTAATAATCGCTTTTTTCATAATGAATCTCCTATCTTTTCTCTTTCGCTAAGCGGAAGTATTATACTATTTCTAACATCTCCATCGGAACGTCCCTCGATGCAACCATCAGTTCCGGAATGTCGGTTTCATAATCCCACATATCCATCAACCCGTTATTCATGGTCTTATGAGCAATCAAAGGGTAATTATTTTCTTTGCTAAGGTGAGCCAATACAATGTATTTTAATCCGGGATGCTTCACCTTACGGACCAGTTCAACACTTTCGTCATTTGACAAATGCCCGAATTCCCCTAGAATACGCCTTTTTAACATCATAGGGTAAGGGCCGGCAAGCAACATGCTACGGTCATAATTCGACTCAACATACAAAAGATCGCTCTCGGACAAATGCCGAATCAGACAATCATCTACATAACCAATATCCGTAGCAAGCCCGATTTTCTTCAGTCCATCCGAAATCGAATAACAAACCGGATCCACGGCATCATGCGGAATTGCACAGGCCGTTATTATCAAATCACCAATCGTGAGGGGCATTTGCCGAGGAATCGGTCGAAACAAATCTGCCGGAAGCAGGGAAAGCTTGTCCTGCCCACGTAAATATTGAATGGTTCCCTCCGTTGCATAGACCGGAATCTGATATTTCTTCATGAGAACCGGAAGCCCACTAATGTGATCCGTATGTTCATGAGTGATAAAAATGCCCGAAATATTCTCCGGCTGGATAAATTTGTCTGCAAGTCCTCCAACAATTCGTTTTGTAGAGATTCCGGCGTCAAATAAAACATGCGTCTGTTCTGAGCCTACATAGACACAATTGCCGGAAGAACCGCTGGCAATACTAAATAATTTCATAAGTTTATCCTTCTACTCAAACTAATGAATTATAACACACATTATTTATAACTACAACTATAGATAAGTATTTTTCCTTGACGAAGGAGTTCGCTATCAGAGGTTCCTTCTTCATTTACAATGATTCGGTTGCAGGTACGAAGATACTCTTTCTGTGTGTCCTGAGACGAAAACAACTGCGAAATTCTCTCGTGTGAGTAATTTCGACTGTTAGAGAGTCTTGCCTCCCTTGTCCGGATCGATGCATACACAAGCCACAATTCATCACAAAACTCCTGATAACCAGCCTGTGAGGCAAGAGCGGATTCCACAAAGATGATATTGTGGCCGTTTGCTTCATATTCAGCAATTTTTCGTTTTATTTCAGCAATTGTAGCCGGATGTGCGATTGCATTTAACTTGTTTAAAGCTTCGGAATCAGAAAAAACATGTTCAGCCATCTTCGGCTTATTCAACTCTCCGTTACTTAAAAAGTACTCCACTCCAAACGTGTTACGAATCGCATTCATAACCGCATTTCCGGGTTGATACAAAGCTTTGGTTGTACTGTCCGAATCAATCACCGGAGTATGAAAATGCTCCTGAAACAGTTCTAGGACATGACTTTTTCCGCTCCCGGCACCACCGGTAATTCCAATTACCATAGTTACTCCTCACTTCTACTACTTCGCCTCGTACCAGCTCTTTCCCTCCGATATACTAATGGAAAGCGGAACCGAAAGCTTCGCAGCACCTTCCATCGCTTCAGAAAGAATCTCCTTAACCTTTTCGACTTCCTCTTCTTTCGCTTCGATTAAAAGCTCGTCGTGTACCTGTACAAGCAATTTCGATTCAAGTCCTGCATTTTTCAGACCTTCGTAGGTACGAAGCATCGCTATTTTCATGATATCGGCAGCCGTACCCTGAATCGGCATATTCATGGCAACACGTTCACCAAAGGAGCGCTGCATGAAATTCTCCGACTCCAATTCCGGTATCGGACGAATACGACCATACATCGTTTTTGCCACCTTTTCATTCTTCGCATCTTGAACAAGTCTGTCGAGGTACGACTTAATGGATGGATATTTTTCAAAATAACTCTTTATATATTCATTTGCCTGAAATCTGGAGATATTCAGGTCCTGACCAAGTCCGAACGAGCTGATACCATATATGATTCCAAAATTAACGGCCTTCGCAGCACTACGTTCTGCTGCAGTTACCTCTGACAACTCCTTGCCAAATACCTTAGAGGCCGTCAAACGATGAATGTCCTCTCCGTCACGGAAGGCTTGAATTAAAGAATCGTCTCCGGACATATGTGCAAGCAATCGAAGTTCAATTTGCGAATAATCGGCATCCACAAACACATATCCCGGCTTTGGAACAAACACCTTCCGAATCAGTCGTCCCAGCTCGGTACGAATCGGGATATTCTGCAAATTCGGCTCGGCAGAACTAAGACGACCGGTCGCAGTTACCATTTGGTTAAACTTACAATGAATCCTGCCGTCAGATTCGATAAAGTTTCCGAGACTCTCTACATAGGTGTTTTTCAGTTTTGTTAACTGTCGATAAGTAAGCACGTGTGAAACAATGGGATGCTCTTCCACAAGCTTTTCAAGAATGTCCGCGGAAGTAGAATATCCGGTTTTCGTTTTCTTACCATTCGGTAGTTTTAGTTTCTCAAACAGAATCTCACCAAGCTGTTTCGGTGACAAAATGGTGAACTTTTCACCGGCAAGGTCATAAATCACCTGCTCCTCTTTTCGAATGGTTTCCTCCATGGATTTGCCAAACATCGTCAATTCATCACGATTTGCAATAATTCCATTCTTCTCCATTTCAAACAAAACATGTATGAGCGGTAATTCGATTTCCCGATACAACTTCGTAAGATCCAAAAGTTCCATCTTGTTTTGCAGAATCGGCATCAGCATAAAACTTACAATGGCAGCATTTTCCGGAGTTTCATCCATTACAGAATCGAAATAAATCGATGCCAGTTGAGAAAACCCATGCTCCGATGTAAGTGGATGAATCAGGTAATCAGATAAAGAAACATCAAACGCGTTATCTACCTGTACCAAAATCATTGGCATCAGGGCTTTCAAATCAAAGCCGCAAACCATAACGCCGGCTGTTTGAAGTCCCTTTAGGGAAGCCTCCAAATACTCTTCTGTTATAAAGAAGCGACAAAAGATGCGATATAGTTTCTCTCCGTCAAACAAAGATAAATAATTCATGTCGGATGAATACGAAACACCGATACGCTCTTTCTTTTTCAGCGCCTCAAACACATTCGAAACTTCCGAAAAATCGTCAACCTCAATCGGTTCGGGATTCGGTAAGGTACGAACCGAAATGCTCTGTCCTTCCTCAAGATTAGGAAGTCGAATAGAGCTAATCTCTAATTCGCGAAGGCATTTTTTTGCTGCATCAAGCTTCACATGAAGCTGAAGATCATCAAGTGTTGTATCGAGCTCAATATCCGTCTTTATCGTGGCAAGTGTTTCACTTAAAAATGCGGCCTCTCGTCCTACAAGCTCATCCTCCGAGGTTTTCGTAAGGTAACTGATCGGATTACGTTTGATTCCAAGGTTCACTTTCCAATCATCCGTTAAGGACTTATAGTTGTCCGATGAATTGGCGTCAATCGCTTCATACAAGGCCTGAACCGTCTCGTAACGTGCAATTAAGGATACCGCAGTCTGTTCCCCGATTCCGGGAACACCTTTAATATTATCCGATTTGTCACCCTCCAATCCCTTTAAGGCAGCAACGGAGGTTGGCTTAATCCCATATTCTTTCTCAATTCTTTCCGGATTCATCGGAAATGCTTTATCCGGACAGGAGGCGTCCTTCTTCAATCCATACTTTTGGAACAGTTCGTCTGCCTTTGACTGTGCAGACTGTAACAGCCAGATGGTAACCTGCTCATCAGCAAGCTGCAAGTAGTCATGGTCCTTCGTTAATATGCGAACCGGCAGCTGATCTTCGAACCTTCTCGCCAAAGTTCCTGAGTAATCATCCGCTTCGTACCGCTCACTCATAAACTGCGGGATGCCGATTTCTTCCAAAACCTGCTGCATCAATGCAAACTGAGAAGCCAACGGAATCAAGGTCTCGGAACGATTTGCCTTATAATCCGCATACATTTCACGACGAAAGGTGTTTCTTGTGATATCCCAAGTAACGGCCAAATGGGTTGGCTTCTGGTTTTCGAGCATAGCAAATAAAGCCCTTAAAAAACCATATACCGCATTTGTATAGACACCCTTACTGGTCTGCATAATCTTGTGAAAATACTTCTCTTTATCCTCCAATGTCTTTCCCATCAGCACCTCTTTTGGAATATTCCCATAGAACTGTGTGGAAAGCAGGCTGGACCCATCTATAATCAACAAATACTCATTCGCCATAATTCTTATTCTCCTGTATGATGTTCACGAATCTGCTGAATCATCTCACTGTTGTATTCTTTAATCGCATGTTCCACCGGATCAAATTCTTCCGGGATTCCATAATACTCCAAACGAAACGAGGATTCCTGCCCTTCCGGCAGAT
Source organism: Lachnoclostridium sp. UBA1781 (assembly GCA_002315495.1). GTDB lineage: Bacteria > Bacillota > Clostridia > Lachnospirales > Lachnospiraceae > ISDg. Next base: position 22,773 of record DCGJ01000122.1, read on the forward strand.
GATTGGGAAGATACGAGTTCGAGGTTGTTATTCCTAGGAAAATGCCTGTTCCCACCAGAAGAACCAATACCACAAAACGATAAAATCTGGTAAGATGACGTTTTCGAACAATCCGTTGATAATCTGAGCGCAAATGCTGCTCAGCCTCCAGACGATAATTATCCGAAAAATCCTCTCCGTGCTCCAGCTGCGAAATTGCTGTGTAGATTGCATAATTCATGATAAACCCATCACGACAGGACTCGCACTCCTGCAAATGCTCGTAGAGTTCAACAATTTTATTGTCTGTAAGTTTTCGTTCGATATACGAGAGGGAATCCGTCTCCGTATTTTTACAATTCATACCGACCTCGCAAAAAAATAAAAAAACTGTTGCAATTCAATAGAAGCTATGATAATATACCAATGTTCGCGGATGTGGCGGAATGGCAGACGCAACAGACTCAAAATCTGTCGGGTTCACGCTCGTGCGGGTTCAAGTCCCGCCATCCGCATTGGCACTGAAGATTCCTCTTCAGTGCCTTTTTTATGTCTCTTTCTTTAAAATCGAACCAAGAATATCCTTGTAGATTTCCATGCCGTATCCTGTTTCACCCGGTTCCCCGTAAACCATCTCATAGGTACGCTGTCCCTGCTCGTCCTTACCGGCCTGCATACAGGCAGTGTGTTCTTCATCTTCTTCGTATAGCTTCTTTGCAAAAGAATAAATGTGTGTAACAAAGAAACAGGTGATCTGATTGTTCGTAAATGCCCTCATGACATCACCGGCAATCGCCACACTCTCCTTTTCCGAAGGGGAAGCAAAGGCTTCGTTAAGTAAAATCAGGGAATGCGTCTCCATAACATCTATAATCTTACTTAACGCACCTAATTCATCCTCCAGATGAGAGGAATCGAGTCGTCTTGAATGCTCCTTGGAGAACAGGGTATAAATGCCCTTAAAGATTCCGGTTGACATACTCTTTGCCGGCACAAATAAACCGCTCTGTGCCAAAAGCTGAGATACGCCCAGACTTCGAAGGAAGGTTGTCTTACCGCCGTTATTGGTACCGGTAATCAAGGTTACGGAAGCATTTTCCTTCGTTAAACTACTTGAAACCGGCGCCTTCAAATCAGTAACCGCATAATAAATATCGTATAGTCCGTCAGCTAAAATATAATTCTGCTCCGGGTGTTCAAAACTCGGGAAACAGGTTGAGCATTGAATATTACTGATTGCCGCATAAAGGTTAATACAACCGTAATAAAATGCCAGCTGATCACGAAGATCAGTTAAATAAGTTGCAAAATCATCAAAGATCTGCGCATAGGCATCGGCGATATGTAACAATCCATAACGGCGAAGTTCGCTACAGTCCGTAAGAAGCTTGGTCTCGCTGTGAGGAATCGATAATTCGTCCTTTTTAATGACGGTCTGAAACAGCGAGTCTACCAAGTCAAATTTATGCTTCGCACGGTACTCTTCCAGGTTATTGACAAGAAAATGCCGCATTTTCAGGCCTTCTCCAATGGTTGCACTAATTTGAATCTCGGAACCAAGGGACAGGGAATCAACCGATTTTGCACGTTCATGGACAAAATCATTAAAACGCTCATCATATTCCGCCAAAAGATCATCACAAAAAGACTTAAAATTCTGGCTTGAAAAACGCTCATAGTACTTGGAAACATTGCTCTTTAATGCTTCAAAGCCCTGTACCGCAAGTTCAAGAAGAGCCACCTGATAGGAAATGGCATCATACGGATCCTGCGATTTTGCCTGATGTCTGCGGTTATATTTGAAATTTGCGATGTTAGTTAACGATTCTGAAATGGAGTTGTAGATACTTGTAACCGCCTTCGGATGCTCAAGTGCATCTCTCACACCGGCCTGACGATACAAAAGTTCCGATGGAACCGTAATTGGCATGGACAAAATGCGGCGACAATTCTCAATAATGTTCTTATCATTACTTCCCATGGTAAGAAGAATCGCATTTAATTGTAAATCCTCTGAAATCTGCTCAAAAAACGGAATTGGCTCCTGTGCGGAGATTTCACCGGAATATAAAAGCCTTGCATGCTTTATCATAGCTTCCTCCACGGAATATTAGTAAAGATCAATTCCCGAATTATTCTTAATACGGAAATCAATGTGGTCAAAGTTCAGTTTGTACTTGTCGACGATAGAATCCGAATAGGAAAGCTCCTCTGGGTCCTTTCGAATGATGCGGTATGTTCTTCGGTTACTGCCATCCCCGACAACGGTTGCCTGAAGAGTTACATATTGATCCGAATTGCCGGACATTTCCGGAGTATCCGTAATATAAAACACAATACCGTGACGTCTTAACAGTTCAAGCAATAGGCTACGATTCATATTGAGCGCATCAACCGTCGGTGCCCCCATAAACAATTCGTTTGCGATGATAACAAACCTGGTATCATTCATCTCGGCGAAGGATTTCTTAAGTAACATGAGTTCGGAGCGAATCGCTCTCTCCTGGTGGTCTTTATCTCCCGCCTCAACCCCAAACACCGTGAAAATGCGGTTAACATACGGGAGTTTTGCGATTCTTGCAGGAACCGGAAGTCCCATATTGCCAAAGTAATAACACTGGCCAAAAGCTTTACCAAGTGTTGTCTTTCCACTCTTTTCAGGTCCGATTACAATCATGGCCTTTTCATAGTTCGACTTCACAATGTCGTTATAGACCATCTCATCATCTTCGGAAAAAGTAATTGCAAGTGAAACATCATAGCAGTCTCCGAGGTACAATTCCTTATCCTTGGATATTTTCGGCATAGAGAAAGGAAACCCCTTCTTTTTCATATCAGTAACAAAACCGGTGTAGGCCAGATAGAACTCTAACTGTCTAACAATTTCAAGTACATCATCGGAAACAACTTTACGATTTAAGGCTAGGAACGTCTCCATATCCCGGTATAAAAGACGATTTTTCTCGCGGAACAAATCGGAAACGAATTGTTCCAGATCCGACAGCTCGTCCGTTGGGAAAACCGCTTCCTCAAAGTACTGCGGACGCTTATCCGCATGTCCGTGATGGTACGCATTTCGCAAACGATAGGTAAAATCATTCTCATCCTTCTCCATGGAAAAGGTTGCACGATCTTTATTTAATGTAATACGAAAACTCATCTTCTCGAATTCATCATTCAATTCAAAGGCCTTCATACGAAGTTTTTTAATATCATCAACATTCAGAATATCATAAAAAAATCGATGCATATAATACAGCCCGATTGCCTTTGGAGTTGTTTCATTAAACTTAATACAAAGGGTTTCCATTGCGGTATAATACACAATAATACTGTCAAGCAGCCATTTCCATTTCTGAGGTGCATGCGGCGCCATCGCTTCATAATTTGCCTTATACTGCTCAGCCTTATGGACACCCTCAACAAATTCGGTAACAATTTTTCGAATTGTAGGATTTTGCAACTCAACCATGATTTCATTACGAAATTTGGTTGTTTCAAGGCTATCGGAAAGTTCGACAAAATAAGGTTCGATGTCAGCATTTCCATATTGCTCGATAATTTTGGAAATGATGGCATCCAGCCCTAAGTCTTTAAAGAAGGACGGCTTTTGTTTCGATTTTAAATCCTCATATGAGGTAAGAATCGTTGGATGAAATAAGCTGATCATCGTAATCTCCTGTGAATGAAAGAAAAGCACTCGACATGCTCGAATGCTTTTCAAGAAAACCATACGAAAACTATCGAAGGGTTATGGTTCCAATTTTACTTAAATCCTTATGTGTCATCAGGCTGGTATCACTCCACTGAATAATATAATCACGACCCGAGGAACCCTGTGAATCGTTAACACGAATATCAAAGCCAAGCTGCATCCCCTGAACCGCGGTAATACTTGCGAAATCAATAGCAACTTCTATGACATATTCCTCATCCCGATCTTTTACCGAATATTCAATCGCAGTATCCGAACCACCGGAACCACATTGAAGTACACCATCACGGGAAATGTAATAATGCTGACAACCGCTTAAATAACTATCCGGTTTCAATCCGTTATCATCCAGATAAATCTCGATACCATCTTTTCTGGTAATGATGTCCGATTCCACATCCTTCGTGCTATCAGCTATTTCAACAAACAGATACAATTTTGCAGTATCCCAGGAAATGCGAAATTGACCTGTCGCTCCACTTTGTCCAAAACATACATTTTGAATTAAATACGGCTCAAATTCACTCCATAAATCATCTTCATATCCATCAATCGTGTAGGACTTAATCTTGGTTACACGTAAGGATACATCGGATTTCTTTGCATGGTACTCTTTATCCTCAGCCGGAGGAATCACCACCTTCTTGGTGGGAGTCGGTTTTTTTGTTGGTGTCGGAGTGTTTGTTACGCTTCCGCCGGTCGCAGGCGTAACAGTCGCGGTCGGTGTTGCTGTTGGATTATTCGGCTGTGGTGCCTTGGTTGCGACGGCCTGTGTCGGTTCGACCGCATTTGTCGGATTAGCCGACTTTGTTGGCTCTTGTACACTTGTAACCGTCGGTGTCGACGTATTCTCGGCAATCACTGCAGTCGGGGTTGGAGTTGACGTATTCACCACAACCTCCGTTGGCGTTGGTGTCGGCGTGTCTTCAGAAACAACTTCCGTTGGCGTCGGAGTGGCCGTATCAACTGCTGTAGCCTCCGTTGGTGTCGGTGTATCGGTTGCAACCGGTTCGGTTGGTGCAACCGTAGGTTGTTCTTCGCTTCCGCCGCTCTCCGTCTGAGCAGGAGTGTCACCGGTTTCCGTAGCAGCGAAAGAACGAAAAACGGTCACGTCAAGAATTGCCATGAAAAGTACACAGCAAACCAATAACAACCCACTTATTTTAAGTAATTTCCCTCTAGACATAACTAATCCTTACTCAAATGCTAACGTTGCCACACCACCCAAGGTATACTCGGTATAACCACTTGTATCGGCAAACTGTAATTTCGTTCTTACTTTTCCATCTCTTGCATTTACTACGCGTACATCGAAACCAATGGTGGATTCAATCATTAAGGTTTTTGTTAAAATCGGAATACCAACCTCAACATAATACCCTTGTTCACCGTCCGGATAGGTACAATACAGAAATTGATTTTCGGAAGCACCTGTACCAAAAGCAACGGCTCCATCACGATTCACCACATAAAAGGCATCGCCCACACCGTATTTATCCGGCATTTCACAGCTCTCGTTTATAAAAAACCATACCGAATCCTGATTGGAAGCATCTTCCGCGCTGGTATCAGGAGTATCATCAAGAACATGAACCTGAACGAAAAGCATATTCTCGCTCCAGAGAATCTTAAAGGAGGCGGAAGCCGTTTCCTTCTCCACAAGTTTCTTGTCGATGGGAGCTTCCACGGCAAATCTCCATACCGCTTCCGGTTCACCGGAAAACGAAGGACGAATGCTCTGCGCATCCGCTACCGGATTCTCATCAACCGGTTCCGGATGTATTGTCGGAGTCGGTGTGTATGTAACCATCTTCGTAACCACATTTGCTCCGGAAGTAACTTTATTCTCAGAGGAGCCGCCGGAAGGTCCGTTTGGATTGAAAATATTCAAACCGCATCCACATAGTACGCAAAGAACAAATGCAGACAACAAAAGCAAACGAAATTGTCCAATTCTATGTCTTCTCATTAGTAAATGCCCTGTCTTAGACAGTTTTCCCTTTCATTCTCATAATCTGATAATCCTCGACTGCAACATCAAATTCAGCGGTAATCATCTTCTTCGGATGTGGGCAGGAGGTGATTTCATTTCCGTCTTCATCCTTCATGGAAACAACATGAGCAACATGATTTTCTCCGTTCGGACACATAATCTCAATCTCATCTCCGACAGAAAATTTGTTGCGCTGTTCAAAATGCCCGTATGTTCCGTTACAATCCGTTAAATACCCGAGGTAAATGTATTCTTTAATATAAAAATTGTCTTCATAAACCTGGGAGTCCCCATCGGTTGGATGGAAGAAAAATCCGGTCGTGTAACTGCGATAGGTACATTTGCTGATTTCTTCATGATACCACTCACGATTTTTTTCATAAAGCTCCGGATCTTCGAAAAAATCATCAATTGCCTTTCGATAGGTTCTTGCAACAACTGCGACGTAAAGAGCAGTCTTCATTCTTCCCTCAATCTTAAAGCTGTCGATACCGGATATAATAAGCTCCGGAATATGATCAATCATGCAAAGATCCTTAGAATTAAAAATGTAAGTACCGCGTTCATTTTCCATCACCGGAAAATACTCACCAGGACGGTTTTCTTCTTCCAGATAAAATGGTCCGATCTCATGCTCCTCGGTTACATCAAGCGGAGCCTTATCGAACAAACGATACTTCCATCGACACGGATGCGTGCAAGCACCCAGATTCGCATCACGCCCTGTCATATAAGCAGACAACAGACATCTTCCACTATAGGAAATGCACATTGCCCCGTGAATAAAGGTTTCAATCTCCATCTCAGGCGGAATGTTGTCACGGATACCACGCAATTCCTCTAAGGAGAGTTCTCTTCCGCTTACAACACGCTTTGCTCCCTGTTCCCACCAAAACTGATAGGTCATGAAATTTACATTATTCGCCTGTGTACTGATGTGAAGCTCCACATCCGGACAATACTTCTTCGCAAGAGCAAAAACTCCCGGATCGGAAATAATCAAGGCGTCGGGACGAAGCGCATTTAGCTTACGAAAATATTCGGAAATGCCGGCCAAATCCCGATTATGAGCGGTAATATTCGCAGTAATGTAGATCTTCTTACCGGCGTCATGCACCATTGCAATTGCCTGTTCCAGATCTTCATCCGAGAAATTTTTCGCTTTGGCACGAAGTCCATAAAGCTCGCCACCTACATAAACCGCATCTGCGCCATAGGTAATCGCAATCTTCAGTACCTCAAGACTTCCTGCCGGAATCAATAGTTCCGGTTTCTTCATGGAATCAATCCTTCCTCACACTGGCCGTCATCCCGTCTCCAACCGGTAAAACTACGGAGGAAAGACGTTCCGAAGCCATCAAATCATTAATATAATCCCGCATGCGCATATGAATGGTGCGGTTTCTTCTTGTTACGGTAAATTTGGAATCCGATAAGCTTCCTTCCTGAAAGATATTATCGGTAACAAGCACGGCACCGGGATCCATCATCCTAAGAATCAGTTTGAGATAGACCGGATATTGCGCTTTTGCGGCATCCAGGAAGATAAAATCGTATGTTTCTCCTCGCTCAGCCAACTCCGTAAGTACTTCTTCCGCATCTCCCGAAAGCACCGATACTCGCTCGGCCAGTCCAAACTCAACAAAATGCTCTCTGGCCTCCAAAACCTTCTCCGGCATCTTTTCAATGGTAGTAATCGAGAGTTCGAAGTCGCAATTTGCCATAAATGCTGCAGAAAACCCGATTGCCGTCCCAACTTCAAGCACCTTCTTCGGCTTTCTTAACGAAAGTAAAAAGCGAAGAAGTGACATCGCCTCTCTCCGAATTACCGGTACTTCTCTCTTTCTGGCATCCTCATAAAGTTCCTCGAGGTGCTTCGGAAGGTCGGGCTCCAATGAAGCAATATATTCCGATACGTGCGGATTCACGAGCATGGTATCTATCATTCGATGACAACCTCCGTGCTCTCCTTTTCATAATCGGATATGATACGTAAAATCTGCTCGTAATCCATACTACTGTTTAACGTATACTGCCCCGGCATAATGGTGCAGTCGAGCATCTTTGTTTTAATGTAAAATGTGGTATCGTCAACAATTAGTCCACATCGTTCCAATTTCTTGGCAACTTCTTTGGTGGAATCTCCCATTTCGATGAAAAACTCCATCTCAACAGCTTCCTCCTCCGTCGTTACCGAAACCGGTCCGAATAGCTGATAACAAAAGTTATAAGCATATTTGCTCAGGAAAATGACAGCAATCACAGCTAACACGTAAAACAGAATATCAAAAAAGATACGTGCTGTATTCGTGGTTAATTTCATCATGAATTTACCGCTGTTCGACGCTCTTTTAGCCATTTCTTCTCCTTCCCGGATTATACTTCGTGAATCATTACCACAATCATCGGACGGCGTTTTATTGTCTGATTAAAGTAATCGGTAAGACCGCCGGTAATATCCACTTTCATCTTTGCCAGATCCACAAAGTCCGCATAAACATTACGATTCACTTCGCGTTCAAGCACTTCCTCGGCGCCAATCATTAGGTCCTCCGAGTCCTTATGATACACAAATCCCTTTGAAATAATCTTTGGCAGATCTACGATATTACCGGTTTCTGCTTCGATCGCAATACTTACCATAACAATGCCACTCTCTGAAAGGATGTGACGCTCTTTTAGTACCGTATTACCGATGTCACCAATTCCGTATCCATCTACCAATACGCCTCTTGCAGGAGCATTTCCAACAATCTTCATCTCATCTTTGGAAATCTCGATAATGTCACCGGACTTTGCCATCAATACATCATCTTTATCCATACCTAATCCAATCGCAAGCTCCTTCTGCGCGATGCGATGTCGATACTCTCCGTGAACCGGAATGGAATATCTCGGATTCGTCAGGCGATAAATCATCTTGATTTCTTCCTGACTGGCATGACCGCTAACGTGAGTATCCTGGAAGATAACATGAGCCCCCTGCATAATCAGTTCGTTAATCAGTTTGGAAACATTCTTTTCATTTCCCGGTATCGGTGTCGAGCTGATGATAACAACATCTCCCGGAATAATCGAAACCTTACGATGCGTATGCCCTGCAATACGGGACAACGCGGACATGGATTCGCCCTGAGAACCGGTCATAATAAATACCAACTGCTCATTCGGATAATTCTTCGCTTCTTCCGTGGTGATTAGCAGCCCCTCGGGAACATTCAGGTAACCAAGCTCCTGTGCACAGGAGACAATGTTAACCATACTGCGTCCTTCCATGGCAACCTTACGTCGGAATTTGGCAGCGGAGTTGATAATCTGTTGCACACGGTCTACGTTAGAAGCAAAGGTAGCTACTATAATTCGACTTCCTGTGTTCTCGGCAAAGATGTTATCGAATGTCTTTCCAACCGTCTTCTCGGACATGGTAAGTCCCGGCTTTAAAGCATTGGTCGAGTCGCACATAAGAGCGAGAACGCCTTTTTTACCGAACTCACCCAGTCTCTGTAAATCAATGGTTTCACCCAATACAGGCGTAAAATCAATCTTGAAATCGCCGGTATGAATAATCGTTCCGGCCGGTGTTGTAATCGCGAGTGCGCAGGCATCACTGATGCTGTGATTCGTATTAATAATCTCGACATTAAAATCGTCAAGTTTCACCGTATCACCGTAAGAAACAACCTCCAAAGGAACATTTTCCAACTCGGAATGTTCCTTCAACTTGATTCCGATAATACCAAGTGTCAACTTTGTACCATAAACCGGCACATGCAACTCCTTTAATACGTAAGGAAGTGCACCGATATGGTCCTCGTGACCATGCGTAATAAAGAAGGCCTTCACCTTCTCTTCATTCTCTTTCAGGTATGAAATATCCGGTATAACCAAATCAATACCATACATATCATCGTTTGGAAATGCCAGACCGCAATCGACAACGATAATACTATCGTTATATTCAAATGCGGTAATATTCATACCGATCTGCTCTAATCCACCAAGAGGAATAATCTTCATGGAGGGAGCAGGCTTTTTCTTTCTCATAAATCCAATTTCCTCCAACGGAATCGATATTCCATTACTTCTCGATATCGATATCCTCTAATAATTCATCAAATACAGTGGCAACCGCATCGATTTCTTTGTCATCCTCGACCATCTCATAAATCATATCCGATGCATCGTCGCCGGTTTCTTTCATAATATACGTGTACTCATCATTATCTTCCTCCGTTACCAGAAGATAATTGATTTCATTCAATCGTGTCTCTGCAATGACCGTAAAGGTAACTTCACTGCCGTCATCCAAAGTAAACTTAATGGTTGCATCCATTCTGTGCAATTAACTCCTTTAATTCTTCCCGCTTGTCAGCGTTATTGGTAACACAGTCCATATAGGACTGCAAAATAAAGGTGGCTGCCACCTGGTCTACCACCTGGCTTTTCTTTTCCAAGGAAACTCCACCGGCATCAAGTACACGGTGCGCAGCGACTGTTGTCAGGCGCTCATCCCATAAAATGACCGGCAGTCCGGTTCTTCTATGTAAATCCGCCGCAAACTCCTCTGATTTTCTCGCACGTTCCCCAATCGAGTTATCCAAATGCTTCGGATACCCGAGCACCAGTGCATTTACATGGCGCTCATCAATCAATTGTTCAATGCGCTGAAAGGTCTGACGAAGCTTGTTCTCCTGCTTTCTTCGGATTACTTCAAGACCTTGTGCCGTCAAAAATAAATCATCGCTCACAGCAACCCCAACGGTTACGGAACCATAATCTAATCCAAGTAATTTAAATTCGTGCATAGTCTGTCCTTAGCTAAAATGAGAATTGATATAATCCTTGAATAACTCTTCGATAATTTCATCACGCTCAACCTTTGCAATCAGGCCGCGTGCATTCAAGTGATTGGTGATGTAGGTTGGATCACCGGACATGATGTAACCCACCATCTGGCTTACCGGGTTGTAGCCTTTTTCGACAAGCGCAATATAAACGGTGTCGATAATGTTTCTGACTTCCTCTTCCGGACGGTTCTCAACTTTGAAATATTGTGTTTCTGCCATGTTCCTTCTCCTTCACTTTCTATGATTTCACATATCATCCCTAATCTTACAATACTCTAGATATTGTATACCAAATAGCCCTAAAAGGCAACATCTTTTGAAAATGTAAGATTTCCTTAACATTTGGCAAGTACGTAGTTTTGAAGCTTCTCTTCCGTTATTGTAACCTCCAGGACTTCGCCTGACTGCAAAGCCGTTTCTACCGCAATCATAACATATTGCGGCGTGTGACCAATCATATACTGCTTTCCATCCAAAAGGATTTCTTCTTCCAAAAGGACCGGATACATCTTTCCGACAATTGATAACTCATAATTTCTTGCAAGAAGGGATTCCTGCACAAGCATCGTATGCTCTCTTTTTTTCTTCTCGGAATCTTCCACCTGGTTCGGCATTTTGTCCGCAACAGTGCCTTTTCTTCTGGAATAAGGGAATACATGTATCTTGGAAAATGCAACTTTTTTAGCAAACTCCATCGATTCAACAAAGTCTTCCTTCGTCTCCCCCGGAAAACCCACAATCAAATCGGTGGTAATTCCCGGACAGTCAAAATAGGTTCGAAGCAAACAAACACCGGCATAATACTGCTCGGTCGTGTATCTTCGATTCATCGCCTTTAATGTCTTGTCACACCCGCTTTGCAACGAAAGATGAAAATGCGGACACACCTTTGGAAACTTCGCCAATTCTTGGCAGAAGGCCTCGGTAATGATTCGCGGCTCCAAAGAGCCCAGGCGAATTCTTTTGATCCCACTAATCTCGGAAAGCATTTGGATTAATTCAATAAGCGGCATACGTTGGTCAATTCTCTGAAGACTTTTCTGTTCTTCGATGCTGCAATCATCTAACCCAAAAGAGGATATATGAATCCCGGTAAGAACAATCTCCTGAAAACCTTTCTCCGCAAGCGAAACAGCTTCTTTCTTAATCGATTCCATCTCACGGCTTTGAATACGACCACGGGCAAACGGAATAATACAATAGCTGCAAAACTGATTACAGCCATCCTGAATCTTCATGTATGCGCGGGTATGGTCTTCGGTATTGGAAATCTGAAGGGGTTCATAGGAGTTAAGTGTTTTGTCTTCGGAAACATATACTTTATCCGGTTTTTCACCCTTTGCAAGAACAGAAAAATAGTTTTCCAAGATGAAGGCAATTTGATGTTTTCTCTGATTTCCGATTAATAGGTCAATTCCTGCATCCTCAATATGATTCTCGTAAAACTCCTGTACATAACATCCCACAGCAACCACAAGCGCATTTGGATTCGTCTTCTTTGCGCGATGCAGAACCTGACGGGACTTGCGGTCTGCCACATTGGTAACCGTACAGGTGTTAACCACATAGATGTCCGCCTGTTCGCGAAAATCCACGGTTATAGCTCCAAGAGATGTCAGAAGCTCCTTCATTGCCTCGGTTTCATAGGAATTCACCTTGCACCCAAGCGATAAATATGCAATTTTCTTATTTGATAAAATACTCAAGTACTTACAACCTTTCAAATTCTCATTTTTTTGGAAAATCACAAGAATCCACCTTGACTTTTCTTCCTCCCATCGTTACTATGAAGAAAGAGGATTTTTATCTATCACAGGAGGAAAATTATGAAGACTGTTAATATTACTTTGAATTCCATCGACAAGGTTAAAAACTTCGTTAACGACATCACCAAGTTTGATTCTGATTTCGATTTGGTTTCCGGTCGTTACGTTATCGATGCAAAGTCCATTATGGGTATCTTCTCTCTGGATCTTTCCAAGCCAATCGCGCTCAGCATTCACAATGACGCTGAAATGGATCAGATTCTCGAGATTTTAAAGCCATATATGGACGAGAACTAATAATTAAGTAATCACATTTTGCAGGATAAACTTCGGTTTATCCTGTTTTTCTTTTTGTAAATGCGGCACCGTTTTCAAAACGATGCCGCATTTTCATACGAACTTTATCCTTATTCCGGAACAATACGAAGAATCTCGCGAGTTTCAATCGCAGTTTTCACCATATCGTCAATCTTCTCCTTAAGAAGCTCCTCCGATTTCTCCATATCGCGAATTCGTGGCTTTGTAACCGGATGATCCGCAACGTAAAGTGTACAACAATCCTCGTAAGGAAGAATACTGGTTTCATAGCTTTCAATCTTTTCGGAAATCGCCACAATCTCCTGCTTATCAAAACCGATCAGCGGACGCATAACAGGAAGTGTACATACCGCATTTGTACAGGCAAGACTCTGCATCGTCTGGCTGGCCACCTGACCGATACTCTCACCGGTAATCAAAGCAAGGCAATCCTTCTCGAGTGCAATTGCTTCTGCAATACGCATCATGTAACGACGCATCAGAATAGTCAACTCTTCATGCGGACAGGTTTCGTAGATATACATCTGAATATCCGTGAAATTAACAACGTTCAAATGAATCGGACCGGTATAAGCGGAAATGATTCTTGCTAGATCAATAACCTTCTGCTTTGCACGCTCGCTGGTATATGGCGGAGAATGAAAATACGTCGCATCAATATATACACCACGCTTTGAAATCATATAACCTGCAACCGGAGAGTCGATACCACCGGAAAGGAGCAGCATTGCTTTACCGTTCGAACCGACAGGCATACCACCCGGTCCTGGAATTGTCTTCGAATAGATATAAGTACGATTACGAACCTCAACGAAAATGCTCTCCTGCGGATTATGTACATCAACCGAAATTCCCGGAAAACGGTTTAAAAGAGCCTCACCCAAGTCAGCACAAATCTCCGGAGATGTCTTAAAATAATCCTTATTTCCACGCTTAGCAAAGCATTTGAAGGTAAATGTCTTATCTTCATAGAGGGCATCCACATAGTCTCCGACTTTCTTCGTAATATCATCCCACTCCGTAGATTCCAGAATAACGACCGGAGAAAAGCCAACGATACCAAAGACCTTGGAAATAGCCTTCACGGTATCCTCGTAATCATATCCTTCCGGACATTCCACAAAAACACGTCCCTGTTCTTTTGCGACATGATACTCACCAAGTGGTGCCAACACATGACGAACCTGCTTCACAAGACAATCTTCGAAATAACCCCGATTCTTGCCCTTTAAGCCAATTTCGCCGTATTTAATTAAAAATGCACGATACATCTGTTCCATAGTTTCCTCCAATGGGATATTCTAATATTTACGAATCTTACGATAGATAGGGAGCATTTCCCGAATCTGCTCCAAAGCATATTCCACCTGTTCGAGGGTATTCTGCTCACAAAAACTGAAACGAAGTGTGGAATCCAGCAGATCCTTACGAACCTGAATGGACTCTAAGGTTCCACTGATGGCCGGGTGGTTACTTGAACAGGCCGACCCCGAGCTTACATAGATTCCTCTCTCCTCTAAGGCATGAAGAAATACCTCTGCTTTGATTCCGGTGAAACCAACACTGACAACGTGAGGCGCAGTTTTTCGTACCGCCTTTGAAAGGTCACCCTCGCATTCTTCTAACGGAAGTGCATGAACGACGACTTCCTCCATCGATAAAAGTCCTTCAATAAATGCCTGTTTTAATTGATACAAATGCTCTGTATTCGCCGAGAAGTTCTTCGAATACTCTTCAATTGCGGCAGACAGACCGGCAATGGCAGGAACATTTTCCGTTCCGCTACGCATCCCTTTTTGCTGGCCGCCTCCTAAAATCTCAGGACGAATCTTAACCTTATCCCGTAGGTATAAAAAGCCGCTTCCCTTCGGTCCATGAATCTTATGTCCACTAACCGAAAGCGCATCCACTCCGATTCTTCCCGGAAAAATCGGAAGCTTCATAAACCCCTGAATTGCATCCACAAAGAAAATGGTTTTCGGATTGGTGCCATGAACGATTTTTGCCAGTTCTTCGATTGGTTCAACCGCACCGACTTCATTGTTAATCATCATGATGCTGACTAAAATGGTGTCAGGACGAATGGCAGCTTTTAATTCCTCAACGCGAACCCGACCATAGGCATCCGTTCCAAGAAAGGTCACCTCATAACCCTGTTCTTCGAGGAAAATCAAAGGATTATAGACACTGGCATGCTCAATTCCTGTGGAAATAATATGCTTCCCCGCCCGTTTATTCGCTTCAGCAATACCAATTAAGGCCAAGTTGTTCGATTCCGTTCCGCCGGAGGTGAGAATAATCTCAGAATCCTTACACTTCAAAGCTTTCGCAATGGTTTTCTTCGCACCGGTTACATATTGTTCCGCAACATACCCTTTTTGATGACGCGAGGAAGGATTACCGTAATCCTCACGCATGACCTTTTCCATAACGGAAATAGCACCGTCAAACACCTGCGTTGTTGCAGCATTATCAAAATAACATTCCAAAATAAAACTCCTTACTGCTCCGTTCGAACTTCTGTCCGAAACATGAGAACGGATAATATGGCAAGACCTGCTGTTTCGGTACGTAAGATTCGCTTTCCGAGGCTGACAACTCCCGCATTTTCCGAAATTGCAAGTTCAATCTCCTTCGGGTCAAAACCACCCTCTGGTCCAATAAAGATACTAATTTGCTTGCTCGGACACGATAATGCCTCCGTAAGTGCGGCCTCCAAAACCTCATTCGAGCCGGTCATGCCTTCCGCATTTTCATATGGGAGAAGAACCGGACCAAGCTTTGCAGCCTCTGAAATCGCCTGACAAAACGGTATTGGTCTGGAAACAACAGGGACAAAACCGCGTCCGCTTTGTTTTGCGGCACTTTCGGAAATTGCCTGCCAACGTTCTATCTTTTTCCCTATTTTCTTTTCTTCCTCCAATTTCATCACGCAACGCTTACAGTCTACGGGCACAATCCCCGCGGCACCAAGTTCAACCGCCTTTTGGATAATCATCTCCATCTTGTCGGATTTTGGCAAACCTTGATATAACACCAGTTTTACCGGAAGTTCAATACTGGTTCGAACTTTTTCACGAATCGTTGCCAGAAGAAAATCCTTCTCAAAAGACATGATTTCGCACAAATAATCGGTTCCAAGTCCGTCGCAAACAGTAATGGAATCGCCCTGCTTCATACGAAGCACATTTTTTATGTGATTGTAATCAATCCCTGAAATGGTAATACTGTCCGTACCAATTTCAGCAGGAGTAATATAAAATCGTGACATATTTCTATCCTTTTCCAACAAAAAGAGTCATGGAGATTGTACCATAGATTACAAAAAAGAAAAGAAAAACTTATTTTTTGGCAACAAAACTAACCCAGTCATTCAATCGGGTTACTTCAACAATCGTAAAGCCGTTCTTTAAAAGAGCTGCTTCCACTTCCTTTTCTTTCATGTTAATGATACCGGAACTGATGAAAATGCCCCCGTCCTTCATCGTCTCGCCAATTACGCCGGAAAGCGGGATAATAACATCAGCAAGAATGTTGGCAACAACGATTTCATAGCTTTCCGGACCAAAGGAATCGCGAAATGCTTTGTCTCCGATAATATCCCCTTCAAAATAAGCGATTTGGGACGCATTTTCCGAAGGATCCGATACATAAGCAACCGGAAGATGGTTGATTTCGGTATTCTCCTTCGAAACCTCGACCGCTATCGGGTCGATATCAATGGCATTCACGGTATCGGCGCCGAGCATTTTCCCGATAATACTAAGAATTCCGGAGCCCGTTCCGACATCGAGAAGTTTGTCGCCTTTTTTCAGGTGTTTTTTCATATTCAGGATACAAAGCTTTGTTGTTTCGTGTGCGCCGGTGCCAAATGCGGTACCCGGGTCAATTTCGACAACCATATCGCCTTCATTCGTTTCAGGTAGTTCCTCCCAGGTTGGCTTAATCACAATTTCCTCATCAATTCGGAAGCTCTTAAAAAACTTTTTCCAGTTATTGATCCAATCCTCTTCATGAGTCTCTGAAGAAGTAATGGTATACGGGGGGATCGTAAAGAAATCGGAATACTCCTCGATTTTATCCTGAATCTCCTGAATCTTCGCTGATACATCACAATCCATATCCACGTAACACGTAATCAAAGCGGAAGTATCCTCAGTATCGATTTCCGGAAGAAAATCGATATACATGGCTTTCTTCTCTTCTTCGGTGAGCTGAATATGATCACTGATTTCGATTCCCTGAAAGTCTAATTCGTATAATATATTGGAAAATGCTTCCTCTCCGTCAGCGGTTGTGTGAATCTGAATGCTCTTCCACGCCTTATCCATATTGTTCTCCTAACTGTTAAAATGCATTTTTCGTAAACGCACGAAAAGAAGTTCAGAAATCTGAACTTCTTTCCGGTATTATTTTCCAAAGAATTTTCCTTTTTTCTTTTCGGTCCCATCAGGTCCCTTGCCGTTCAAGGCTTCATCAAAGGCCTTCAAAAGCTCCTTTTGCTCCTGGTTCAGTTTGGTCGGAACCTGAACAACCAGGGTAACATAATGGTCACCACGGGAATTTTCACGACCAAGATATGGAACACCCTTTCCACGAAGGCGAACCTTCGTATCGGTTTGGGTTCCCGGCTTCAAATCGTACATAACATCACCGTCAATCGTACTGATTCGAACCTCTCCACCGAGTGCAGCCTGTGCGTAAGAAATCGGACATGTGCTGTACAAATCATTACCGGCACGCTGTAAGAACGGATGGCGGCTGATATTTACCTCAACAAGGAGACTTCCTCTTTCACCACCGTTAATACCCGGTTCACCCATGTCACGAATACGTACGGACTGACCGTCATCAATACCGGCCGGAACACTAACTTCAATGGTCTTCCTTGTGGTAATATAACCGGTTCCGTAACAGTCACGGCATTTGTCTTTAATAATCTTACCCGAGCCCTTACAATCCGGACAGGTCTTCTGGTTCTGAATCACACCAAGGAAGGACTGCTGCGTGTAAATGATGGCACCGGAGCCTTTACATTTCTGACAGGTTTCCGGACTTGTTCCCGGCTTTGCACCGGTACCGCTACAGGATTTACAGGTATCCTTCAGATTCAGTTCGAGTTCCTTCTTGCAGCCAAATACGGCCTCCTCAAAGGTAATACGAATCGAAGTACGAACGCTGGCACCACTACGCGGTCCATTGGAACGGGAACCGCCACGACGACCGCCACCGCCAAACATATCTCCAAAGCCGAACATATCAAAGATATCATTGATATCTCCGTTGAAACCGTATCCACCGGCTCCGCCACCGCCCTGTTCAAATGCGGCATGACCGAAGCGATCGTACTGTGCACGCTTCTCTGCATCACTCAGAATTGCATACGCTTCGCCGGCTTCCTTGAACTTCTCTTCGCATTCTTTATCACCCGGATGTGCATCCGGGTGATACTTTTTCGCCAACTGTCGATAAGCTTTTTTCAATTCATCGTCGGTAGCAGTTTTGCTGACACCGAGCACTTCATAATAATCTCTCTTATCTGCCATGTGACATCAACTCCAATTATACTTCGCGATAGTCACCGTCTACCACGTTATCATCATTTCCGCCCTGTGGGTTACCATAGCCACCCATATTCGGATCACCCTGGAAACCGCTCATATCAGGACCGGCACCGGCTGCCTGGCTCTGCTCATACATCTTCTGGAACAACATCTGTGCAGAAGTCATAAGCTTTTCCTTAGCTGCCTTAATATCCTCAACCTCACCTTCGGACATTACTTCCGGATTGGACTTCTCAACAAGTTCCTTCAAGCGGGTAAGGTCTGCTTCAACATCTGCCTTGAGAGTTGGGTCAAGCTTGTCGCCAACTTCCTGCATTGCCTTCTCGGTCTGGAATACCATGCTGTCTGCTTCGTTACGCACATCAATGGCTTCCTTTCTCTTCTTATCCTGTGCCTCGTACTCAGCAGCTTCCTTTACTGCCTTCTCGATATCTGCATCAGAAAGGTTAGATCCTGCAGTAATGGTAATATGCTGCTCTCTACCGGTTCCGAGATCCTTTGCGGATACATTTACAATACCATTCGCATCAATATCGAAGGTAACTTCAATCTGAGGAACGCCTCTTCTTGCTGGCGGAATACCATCCAGACGGAACTGTCCAAGGGACTTGTTGTCTCTTGCAAACTGACGCTCACCCTGTACTACGTTAATATCTACAGCGGTCTGATTATCAGCTGCGGTAGAGA
>DCGJ01000156.1:0-10159 GCA_002315495.1 Lachnoclostridium sp. UBA1781
CCTCCAATACCGCTCACAAGCTGACTCCGGTTTTAACAGAGCGACTTTTCGGCAGATTTTATACCGTTGAAAATGCACGAAATTCTACCGGACTGGGACTTTCCATTGCCAAGACCTTTGTCGAGCGTATGAAGGGAGAAATCCGAGCAGAATACCATGATAACAAACTGTATATTATTATAAAATTCTAATTGCCGGAGAAGTTGTTTCTTTCCTAGATTTTTCAAATGTGGTATACTAAAGCAAAATAAGTCATATGAGAAAGGGGATCCTTGATGGTCACAGCACAGGTAATACAGACATGTATTGACGATTTAAAAAGCATAACCAAGGTAGATTTGCAGGTCTATGATATAGAGGGTGTGATGGTAGCACAAAGCAGTGATGCATTCAGCATAGATAACAGTGTCATATTGGAATTTGCCGCATCTCAGGCAGGCAGTCAGACCGTATCCGGCCTTCATTTTATCAAAATCTATGACGACAATGAACCGGCATTTGTACTCCTGTGTCAGGACGGAGCCGAGGATATGATTATCGGCAGGGTTGCCGCTGCCAATATCACGCAGCTCATAGTGGCTTACAAGGAACGATTTGATCGCAACAATTTCTTCCAGAATCTGATTTTGGACAACCTGTTACTGGTGGATATTTACAATCGTGCCAAAAAGCTCCATATTGAGATTCAAAAGCCGAGAATCGTATTTTTACTGGAAATTCAGTCAGGAAAAGAAAACTACGCCATGGAATTTTTAAAGGGAATGTTCTCTTCCCAGTCCGGCGATTATGTAACAGCAGTCGATGAGAGAAACCTCATTGTAATCAAGCAGCTTCCTCAGGACAGTGGCTATGAACAGGTAGAGGATATCGCTCAGGGAATCGTCACCTTGATGAATACCGAAGCGATGATGAATGTCAAGGTTACCTTTGGAACCATCATTGCAGAATTAAAGGATGTTTCCAAGAGCTACAAAGAAGCAAAAATGGCTTTGGATGTAGGTAAAATTTTCTATGCACAAAAGGATATCGTGGCCTACAACCGACTGGGTATCGGTCGTTTGATTTATCAGCTTCCGATGCCGCTTTGCAAGATGTTTATTCGCGAGATTTTCGATGGCAAGTCACCGGATGATTTTGATGAGGAAACGCTGACAACAATTAACAAGTTCTTTGAGAACAGTTTGAACGTTTCCGAAACTTCCAGACAGCTTTACATCCATCGTAATACTTTGGTTTATCGTTTGGATAAGCTGCAGAAGAGTACCGGATTGGATCTTCGTGTATTTGAGGACGCGATTACCTTCAAGATTGCCCTGATGGTTGTAAAGTACATGAAGTATATGGAGAACACAGAATATTAACATATTTGTGTTAAAATGCTCTGTGGTTGAATGGGAAGGGGCATTTTTATGGGAATTATTTGCGAATGAGGCAAATATGAAAAAGAGAGGATAACAGCATGAGTGATCAAGAGGTGTTGTTGGACGATGTTAGCGAATTAACAGAGTCTGATGAGGAAACCATGACCAGCAATGCGGAAGAATCTGCTTCGGATGAGGAATTTGATGAAGCCTTCTCCTTTGATGACGAAGACGAGGAGTTTGATGTAGACGACGTGGATGACGAGTACGAGGACGACGAGAGGGAGGCTGCGAAGCGTGATCGTCGTAATCGTGAGGCAGAAGCACGTGCTCGCGCCCGCGAAGAAAAACGTCGGAAGCATGAGGAGAGAGAGCGCAAATACTTGGCGAAGGAGGCGAAGCGTAAGCTTCGTAAGGATGGTATTATGACCTCGGAGGATGGGGTTGAGATGCCGGTTATTCAATTTCGCAACGTATCAAAAGAATATGAAAACAGCCTGGATGAAGAAACGGTTGCATTGGATAATGTTTCTTTTGAAGTCAAGAAGGGTGAGTTTGTTTTCATCGTAGGCCCGAGCGGATCCGGAAAGTCAACCATGATTCGATTGATGATGAAGGAAATCAGTCCGACGGAGGGCACCATTTTCATGGCAGGAAGAGATTTATCGCATCTTGCCAAAAATCAGGTGTGCAAGTATCGCCGTGAAATCGGTATTGTTTTTCAGGATTTCCGCCTGTTAATGGATCGTAATGTTTATGAAAATGTTGCATTTGCCCAGCAGGTTATCGGCGTTCCAAAGCGTCGCATCCCGCGTGAAGTTGCGAAGATGCTGGCACTTGTAGGATTGTCGCAGAAGTACAAAAAGCGTCCGACCGAGCTTTCCGGTGGTGAGCAGCAAAGAGTCGCATTGGCAAGAGCTTTGGTTAATAATCCGATGATTTTGTTGGCCGATGAGCCGACCGGAAACCTTGACCCGGATAACTCCAGAGATATCATGGCACTCCTTGAGGAGATTAATCGTCGTGGTACTACAGTCGTTGTCGTTACTCACGATACCGAAATCGTAGATAAGCTTCAGAAACGAGTTATTAAGGTGCAGGATGGCGCCATTGTCGAGGATAAGAAAGGAGGCTACATCTTTGGATAGTTTCTTTTATTGTCTTGGACAGGGTATGCGAAACATTCGCAGAAACAGCCTGTTTTCAATCGCGTCGATTGCGACCATGACCACATGTTTGTTTTTGTTCGGTGTAATGTACTTTGTACTGATTAATGTGGAACACATTATTCAAAATGCAGAGTCTAACGTCGGCGTTACCGTCTTCTTTACAGAAGGTATTACGGATGCTCAGCGTGC
Organism: Lachnoclostridium sp. UBA1781; assembly: GCA_002315495.1. Lineage (GTDB taxonomy): Bacteria > Bacillota > Clostridia > Lachnospirales > Lachnospiraceae > ISDg. The sequence goes on from DCGJ01000156.1 coordinate 2,720, forward strand.
AAGTCTGCAGGCAGACATCGAGGGTATTGAGGGCGTAAAATCTGTTACGTATGTAGATGCGGAGCAGGCTTGGGAGTATTATAAGTCTACGTATCTGGAGGATGTTGATTTGGCTTCCTTCAACGGAGACAACCCGTTAAAAGACTCAGACTCCTTTACGATTCTGTTTGAATCGGTGGATTATGAGGAAAGTTTAGTTGCTACACTGCAAAGTCAGGAGTATCAGAATAAGGGCGTACGCAAGGTAAACAGCACGCAGGAATTGATTGATACCCTTCAAAAAGTAAACAAAGCAATGAGTATTGGCTCATTTTCCATCATTGTATTGCTTTTGTTTATTGCAACATTTTTGATTAGTACGACCATCACGATGGGTGTCTCCATCCGTCGTCGTGAAATTTCCATCATGCATTTGATCGGTGCTACGGATATTTTTGTTCGCGGACCGTTCCTTGTAGAAGGTATTGTGATTGGTTTTCTGGGATCCTGCATCCCGTTAACTGTCTTGTATTTGTTGTACTTTAAGATTGTTGCATTGATTGTAAAGCAGTTTAGTGGCGTTGTTCAGGCGCTTAGCCTTGTGGATGTAAATGAAGTATTTGCTTTTCTGACACCGGTTGTTTTAATCATCGGTATTGGCATCGGTTTCTTAGGAAGTTATTTCACTTTGAACAAGCAGTTGGCTAAGATTCGCCAGTTATAATGGAGGAATCAATATGAAGAGAATCCTAAAGCGTCTAATTAGCGCGGTATGTATCGCAATTATTCTTGCGGTAAGTATACCGGTAGTTAAGATTAATTTGGATCGAATCAAAAAGATGAACAGCCCATTTGTTGCATATGCAGCATTACAAAATCGCCTGGATACCCTTGGCGGTCTTGTTCATCGCGACTCTTACGATGATACCATCAAAGAGGCGGAAGAGAAGAAGAAACAGTTGGAAGCCAAGAAGGCTCAGGTGAAAAAAGAGATTGCATCTTTGAATACCGAGTATGATAAGCTTTCCAAGTATGTGCAAGAACTCGATTTAAAGCAAAATGAAATTGCGCTTTCCCTGTATGAAATTACACAGGAGATTGAGCAGACGGAAGCTGAGTTGGCTCAGGTTCAGATTCAGTTAGAAACGGCTGAGGCTACCGCACAGGCTCAGTTTGAGGCGATGAAGCATCGTGTTCAGCTGATTTACGAAGATGGAGAAGCAACCACCTGGGAGCTTCTGTTGTCTTCCAGAAGTCTTTCAGATCTGTTAAATGCGGTTGAATATGCAAGTTCCATCAGCAATTACGATAAGGAATTGTTGAGACAGTATAACGAAACATGCCGTGAAGTTTCAGATTATAAATTATATCTGGAAGCAAAGAATGAATCTTTACAGCTCTCGAAAGAGATGTATGAACAGGATCAGCTTTATGCAGAAGCCTTAATCGAGACGAAGACGGAAGCAATGGAAGCATATGCTGCTAAGATTGGCACGAATACCTACCTGTTGAATCAGTACCTTACTGAGATTGAGAATCAAACGATTACGATAGCAGAAGCAGAAAAACAGCAGGCTGCAGCTATTAAAAAGGCAAAGGAAGAGGAAGAGCGTCGCTTGGCCGAGGAGAAGAAAAAGGCCGAGGCCGGACAGCCGGTTCAGGCCCCTGCTTCTACCGGTGCCAATAACGCTGCTTCTATTGTAAAGACGGACGTGACGGATCTGTCAAAGGCTATATGGCCTTATCCCGGATGTAGTAGAACCGGAAGTGGTTTCGGACCTCGAATCCCACCGACCGCCGGAGCAAGTTCTTTCCATAAGGGACTCGACATTGGTGGTACAACCGGTGATCAGATTGTATCCATTTTGGCAGGAAAGGTAATTGAGGCAAGTTACAATTCCTCCGGTGGCTTTCATGTTTATGTTGACCATGGAAATGGAGTAATTAGCCGTTATCTGCATTTCTCAAGATTGATGTGCAGTACCGGTGATTATGTTCAGCAGGGACAGGTAATTGGTCTGGTTGGTAATACAGGAATTTCAACGAGTGCGCATCTTCATTTTTGTATCTACATTAATGGTGAACCTGTCGATCCGGCACGATATGTTAAATATTAGTTGAGTGTAGGAACTGAATACAGAGAATAAACTAAAAACGGATGCTTCCGGGTGATTCCGGAAGCATTTTGCTTTTTGAAAAAGCAATGAGGGAATGGGAAGATGAAAAAGATTGTGTGGATGTTTAGCGGCATTTTGTTGCTGCTTCTTGTTGCGTGCGGTGAGAAGACACCGGAAGAGAAAACAGAATATGGTAAGGTCAGTGCCTACGAGATTGCAAAGGCGGTGGAACACAGCCAGGAGAACTTTGCAAAAGGTAATTATGCGGAGTTCTCGCTTCAGAATTCTTCGGAATATATGAAGTTATTATTTGCGGATTATGATGTGGCGAATCAGGTGACCGATTTTTATTACATTGGCTCGCAGGGGGCTTCGGCAGATGAAATAATGGTTGCAATCACGAAAGACGAGGGGTCGCGTAAAGTGGTGCAGGATGCATTTGATTACCGCTTAAAAGCGCGAGAGGAGGCTTTTGCCGGGTATGACGAGTACGAATACAAGAAGGTGCAAAAGGGGAAGATTCTGACCTATGGTGACTATCTTGTACTTATCGTTGTTGAAGACCAGAAAAGGACAAAAAGTACGGTAAAATCGGTCGTTTCCGTGGGATATGAGCCGATTTACGGAGAACCATCGGAAACCATGGATCCAGTGGTAACAACAGATGAGTGGACCGATCCTGAGACATCAACGGACGAAAACACCGAAACCGAGGATGTCTATAATCCGAGAAAATACAAAAAAGTGCATTACGGAGAGGGCTATGCGAATTCTTACAATCCGCTTCTCGTAACTGCTTTTCAGAACAATCAGCGGGAACTTTTGACAGACCCGATGGATGTGATATTATATGATCGGTGTATGGAATTATTAGAACCTCTAAAAGATAAAGAATTGTCGCCGGTTTCCATCGAGCATGAAATCTATGAGATTCTCGCAAGGGAAATGGAGTACGACTGGGATCATTATTCCTTTAAGGGGCAGGCTGTCAATTCCGACAACCCGTTTGGGGCTTTGCTTTATGGAGAGGGCATTTGCGAAGGGTATTCCAGAAGCTTTCACCTGTTATGCTCGATGATGGGGCTCGAGGTAATCGTCGTAAAGGGCGAAGCGAATTATAACCGTGAGGCTCATGAATGGAACATGATTCATCTCGGGGAGTACTGGTATTATGTGGACCCGTGCTGGGGCGATATCGGGGATTCGGTCGACGATTATTATTTTAATACGACGGAAAATGCGATGCTTGAGGCAACGCATTTCTGGGATACGGAAGGACTTCCGGAATGTGATACGATGACGTATGCAGAACGTGAATGTTTGAAATAAATGGAGGGTTAGGAATGAAAAAGAACTTTTTTGGCGGAATGCTTTCGGGCATCATTTGCACGATAATGATTGTGGTTTTGATTGGCTGTGGAAAAGATCTAAAGGATATTTTTGCATCGGCTGGAAGTCAGATGGGTGGTAATTCCCAGCAGTCTACCGATCTTGATATTAAGACGAGTGACATCCAGGAGAAAATGGACACCATCACCAAGGTGCTTGATTATTACTACTACAAGGATATTGATAAGGAAGACTTAATCAATGGCCTCTACAAAGGGCTTGTAGACGGTGTAGGCGATCCATATACCGTTTATTATACGCCGGAGGAGTACAAAGACTTCAAGGAGTCTTCCGATGGTGTTTATGCCGGGCTTGGCGCATCGGTAACGACCGACAAGAACGGAAATATTCAGATTGTAAAACCATTTAAGGACGGACCGGCGGATAAGGCCGGAATTAAGCCGGGTGATATTCTGACGAAAATTGACGGTGAGGATTCCATTGGAATGGACCTTAGCACAGCGGTTACAAAGATAAAAGGTGAGGCTGGAACGATTGTAAAGCTGGAAATCTACAGAGACGGCAAATATCTGAATTTCGAGGTTACTCGCGGATATATTGAAGTGCCGACGGTAGAGTATAAGATGTTGGAAGGCAACATCGGTTACATCGCGGTATCCAGCTTTGATGATGTTACTACCAATCAGTTCATTGGTGCGGTAGACGATCTCACGGAGCAGGGGATGGTATCCCTGATTGTTGACCTTCGTGATAACCCTGGCGGACTACTTTCCGCAGTTACGGATATGCTTTCCAGAATCGTTCCAAAGGGCGATTTGCTGGTATACATGGAGGATAAGTACGGTAACAAGGAAACCTACAAATCCACATCGAAGGAAACGGTCGAAGTTCCGATAGCGGTTCTGATTAACGGTAACAGTGCGAGTGCCTCCGAGGTATTCAGTGGATGTCTTCAGTCCTATGGGCTGGCTGCTTTGATTGGTACGCAGAGCTTTGGTAAGGGTATCGTTCAGACGATTGTACCGCTCGACGACGGTTCTGCAATTAAGGTGACCATTTCCTCTTATTACACTCCGTCGGATGTATGTATTCATGGAATTGGATTGACTCCGGATGTAAAGGTTGAATTAACGGAGGAGACTTCCATGGTTGGTGATCTGGAGGTTGACAATCAGGTACAGGCAGCAATTGACTACCTGAAGGGAAAGACGAAATAAGATTAGCAAAATGCGGGCGTCCGGGGTAACCTCGTCGCCCGTTTTTTCATACAAAGTTTTTCGGGATTCTCTGCATTTTGGCTTGCATTTTTCAACATCGTATTGTATAATTCCACTTGCAACGGACAAATGTCCATTGTATGCGGACAAAACAAACGAATGTCCGTGGTAGGCATACAGTTTATGAGAGAGAGGCCCTATGGATTCGGAAGAATATTATCTGGTAAAAAAACAAGCGCTTCCTGAGGTTCTCTTAAAGGTTGTGGAAGCGAATCGGTTATTGAACACAGAAAAAGATATGACCATTGGAGAAGCAGCCGAGGCCGTTGGCTTAAGTCGGAGTTCCTTTTACAAGTACAAAGAAATGGTAGTACCGTTTCACGAGAACTCCAGAGGTAAGACTGTTAACGTTATGTTGCAGGTAAATGACGAGCCGGGATTGTTGTCCCACATTTTGAATGAAATTGCCCGATGTAAGGCAAATGTTCTTACCATTCAACAGAGTATTCCAATCGGTGGAATTGCTTCGGTTGCACTTGGGTTTGAGATTTTGCCGGAGTCTTTGGAAGTACAGGAGCTGTTAGACGGAATTAAGGCAATTAAAGGCGTCCATTATCTGAAGATACTTGGCCGCGAATAAGAATGGAAGGAAGTTATAAAAATGAATGTAGCTATTTTAGGTTATGGTACTGTAGGTTCGGGTGTATTTGACGTACTTACCGAAAATCATGATATTATTGCCAAGCGTGTCGGTAAGTCGGTTGACATTAAGTATGTTCTTGATTTGAGAGAGTTTCCGGGAGATAAGGTGGAATCGGTTTTGGTTCACGATTACAAAACCATTATGGCTGACCCGGATGTTGATATTGTGGTTGAGGTTATGGGCGGTCTTCATCCGGCTTACGAGTTCACAAAGGAAGCTTTGGAGAAGGGCATTGCCGTATGTACCTCCAACAAGGAGCTCGTAGCAAAGCACGGTGCAGAATTTATCGAGCTTGCAAAGTCCAAGAACACCAATTACCTGTTCGAGGCTTCTGTTGGTGGCGGTATTCCGATTATTCGTCAGCTGATTCGTTCCATCACAGCAGACGAGGTTGAGGCAATTAACGGTATTCTTAACGGAACGACCAACTACATGATGACTGAGATGCGTGAAAAGGGCGTAAGCTTCGAGGATTGCTTGAAGGACGCACAGGCAAAGGGCTTTGCTGAGCGTAACCCTGCAGCGGATATTGAAGGACATGATGCCTGCCGTAAGATTGCGATTTTGACTTCCCTTGCATATGGACAGCAGGTGGATTTTGAGGATATTTATACCGAGGGTATTACCGGAATTACTTCCGAGGACGTTCTTTACGCAAAGGAGCTTGGTCGTGGCATTAAGCTTCTCGGCTCCAGCTACATGAAGGACGGCAAGGTTTATGCAATGGTTGCTCCGAAGATGGTGGAGCAGACCAATCCGCTTTATCCGGTAAATGGTGTATTTAACGCCATTTTGCTTCGCGGCAATATGCTGGATGAGGTTATGTGCTACGGTAAGGGTGCAGGAAAGCTTCCGACTGCAAGCGCTGTTGTATCTGATGTCATTGATGCTGCAAAGCACATTAACACCTTTATTCCGGTTCTTTGGGATAAGAATAAGATGGAACTTGGTAAGAAGGACGATATGACCTGCAAGTTCTTTGTCCGCGTGGCAAAGGAAGATGAGGCTGCGGCAAATGCGGCATTTGGCAACATTTCGATTGTTCGCGTAGCTGAGCTTGATAAAGAAATCGGTTTTGTTACCGAGGAGATGAGTGAAGCCAAGTACGATGCATGTGCTTCTAAGGTAAATGTAATCAATCGAATTCGTTTGATGTAACAGAACATAATTGACATGAAAAAAGCGGTCACCGAATGTGGTGACCGCTTTCTGCTTTATTCAGTTTCTTATTCCGGATCGGACTCGTCAGCGTTCACTGCTTCAACAGCCTCATCTGCAGCATCCTCAATCGTGATATTGATTTCGGAAGCCTCGTCCTTAACAGCCTCGAGCTCTGCATCAACCAAATCTGCAGGATCCTCTGCATTCTCGGCCTCGCCATTTGCCTCAGCAAGCTTCTCGGATACATAATCCTTAACAACGGAAGCCTTCTCGGCAGCAACCTTTGCGGCCTTGGAAGCATTTACTGCAACAACATGGCTAATCTCACCAGCCTTGCCGTAAGCTTTCTTTGCAACAACGGAAGCCTTTTCCTTCAACTCAGCAATTTTCTGTTCTCTGGTCTTAGCACCTTCTTCGGATGCGTCTTCCGCAGCTTCTGCTTCTTCCTCTGCTTCTTCAAGATCAGCAGCGTTCATCAAAGCCTCAGCCTCTTCCTCGGTAAGTTCAATCACTTCAGCATCGTCGTCAAGGAAATCTTCCTCATCGTACTCGGCGTTGGATTCCTGGTTCTTCTTAAAGAGGTAGTAAGCTCCGCCGGCGAGAGCAGCAACAATTGCAACTTTGGTAAATTTCTTCATAATTCGTCTCCTTTCAGTGTAAAACGTCATAATTTGCCGTTTTCTTGATTCTATTATATGTCATTCGTTTTGAAATGAAAAGAAGAATATCGAACAGTTTTGAGCCAAATGCGGGGCGTTTCGGATTATTTTGCAAAAATCGAAAAAAATTAAAATTAATGCTTGCAAAATAGAAAGTCATACAGTATAATGAACATCGTCGCTGAGAGAGATACTTCTCAGTCGGAATATTGGGCTATCGCCAAACGGTAAGGCAACGGACTCTGACTCCGTCA
>DCGJ01000156.1:10185-12349 GCA_002315495.1 Lachnoclostridium sp. UBA1781
GGTTCGAATCCTTGTAGCCCAGCTTTAGAGATCATAAGTAATTATGGTCTCTTTTTTGTTTGAAAAATGTCCGCCAATCCGTTATAATAAAACCTGACTTTTTTTGAGGAGGATATCGGCATGATTTCCGATTTGCTGAAAAATGTGGTGATATATGCCATCTCGGAGCCGGGAGCGATGGGCAATCCGGGAGTGATGGAATTTGTCACGGATAAGGGCGAATATATGGATGTGAACTTTCTCGATGGTTTAATCACCTACGAGGAATTGAAGGAAGCATTTCCGGCGCTGCAGGGCTGTTATTGGAACGGACCTACGAAGGAAGAAATCACATCCGGAATGGGAGAGATTGTGGTTTATCCAGAGGGCTTTGAAAATGGCCGTTTTACGCAGGTTTCTGCGGGATGGCAGCATGTATACCTGGGCTTTGGAAATCACCTTGTATTGCGTCAGGATTGCGCAGAACGCTTTTTATTGCTCGCGCTCGATGAAGAGGCAATTAGGAAGGAGTTTCCGTCTTATGTAGAAGATTCGGAGCAGGACAGGGAGGACGCCAGACGAACCTACCTGTTCGAGCACTGGACCGAGACGGCTGCAAAGATGTTTGTAAAGAAAGAATTGATAGATGAGGAGAAGATGGATGCCTAATCGAAGCTTTTTAACCAGAGGAAAGATGCTTTTCGTGTTAGGAGTCGCATTTTCCGTGATATTATTGGTATTGATTTCCTGTGGACAGAATCCACAGGGGAACGGTTCTCCTAGCTCGGAAGCACCGGCAGTCATTTCACCGACAGCGGAGCCGGTGATCACGGAGATTCCGCCGGATTCCGGAACGGATGAAGGGACGGAGACGGGAGAGGATACGGATACGGATACGGAGACGGTTACCGATTTCATAACAGAGACCGATGACGCAATCACCTCAACCGGTCCGAACACAGAATTGGGAGTTGATAACGAGGGAACTCCGAGCGTAACCGTCACTGAAGCGGCAACCATAACAGTAACTCCGGAGGTGAATGGTACGGCCACTCCGAAGCCGACAAAGACGCCAAAGCCAACGAAGACTCCGACGATGATTCCGCTTCCTTCGACAACTCCAAAGCCGACCTCGACTCCGAAGCCGGTCAGTGTTCCGGCAAATGCGGACAAAACCTATGAAAGCGGTACCTATGGTCTCACCAATTCAGCAATCGACCTGCGCCCATCTATCGGACGTCAGTATGAACCGATTACAAAACTGAAGGCGAAGACCAAGGTGGAGATTCTGGCCCGTTATGTCTCGGAATGGAATGAGCCATGGTATTACGTAAGAGTTAAGGTAAATGGCTCCTATGTGACCGGATATGTACAAAGCTGGGATGTGGGCTTTGGCCTTGTTCCGACACCGACAAAAGGCGGTGAGGGACTCGTACTGGTCCCAACGCAGAGCGCGAACCTGACGAAGACGGCGGGAACGGATAAGAACGGAGATGGCGTCTATATTGTTGTCTTGGATCCGGGACACGGAGGTACGTATGGTGGAGCCTCTCATTATGGCTTCAGTGAGCAGGATCTGAATCTCAAGGTCGCAAAGTATTGTAAAAAATATCTCGAAGCCAACTTTGATAATGTGATTGTCTATATGACACGTTCAGACAATAATGTATTTACGACCAGGGATGCTACGGATGATTTGGAATTTCGTGTGCAGTATGCACTTGATCGAAATGCGGACCTGTTTGTCAGCATGCATTTTGATTCGAGCAGCGCAAGAACAGGCGGAGCCGAGATTCTGATTTCGAAAAAATCAGGAATCACGACACAGGCTACGATTCTTGGAAACTATTTCCTGGATGAGTTTAAAAAAGCAGGACGGCCGATTAAGGGCGTCTTTACAAGACGAAGCTCGATGGCGAAGCGAGTGGATGGAACGGTGATGGACGCATATCTGATTAACCGACTTGGCGCAGAGCGCGGACTTGTTGCAGTTATCGTCGAGCATTGTTTCATGGATCGCCAGTCGGATAAAAAGTATTGGGATAATGAAGCAGGACTTCAAACCTACGGTGAATGCGATGCTAGGGCCATTGCAAGATACCTGAACCTTCCGAAGAAGGGCGAAGGAAAGCCGACACCGACACCAACGTTGTCACCGACAGAAACACCGACACCGACGATGACA
>DCGJ01000104.1 GCA_002315495.1 Lachnoclostridium sp. UBA1781
GTCGGCAGAAGCGATTGAGGTTATTCACTCCGAGAAGATTCCGAACGGTACCCGTCACCTGATTAAGCTTTTGGAGGGCGCAATCACCTCCGGTCTTTACAATCCATTCTGCGGTGTAATTCACTACGCGGACGGAAGCGAAGTGAACTGTTGACCGGGTATGGCACCGGAAAATATCATCCAGATGAACAAGCTGGTGCGTCACGTACACGGCTTCCTTCCGGGAATCGACGATTTGCGCGACGAGTTTAAATCGTTACTCACCCAGCAGGGACTGTTCCGCCCGGAGACGGCAACGCAGAAATAGTTTTCATCAACAAATAAATAATGTATTGGAAAGGAGGTCCCATGCGGATCCTCATCATAGCGGACAAGGAATCAAAGTCGTTATGGGATTTCTACGAGCCGGGGAAGCTCGATGATTATGACCTGATTCTGTCCTGCGGCGATTTGTCGCCACTTTATCTCTCATTTTTGGCCACATTTACAAAGGCCCCTGTGCTTTATGTGCACGGAAATCACGACGATTGTTACGAAGCCACCCCGCCGGGAGGCTGCGACTGCATTGACGGAGAATTATACACCTTTAAGGGTGTGCGCATTCTCGGGTTAGGCGGCTCCATGCGCTACAAAAACGGCATCAATCAATATACCCAGAAGGAAATGACCCATCGTTACCGGAAGCTTCGTTTTAAGCTTTGGCGCAAGAAGGGCTGCGATATCCTGCTGACTCACTCTCCCGCCTACGGAGTGAAGGATGGCGAGGACCTGCCTCATATGGGCTTTACCGCATTTATCGACATTCTCGAAAAATACAAACCAAAATACTTCATTCACGGCCATGTACATACCTCCTACGGACGTAAGTTTAAGCGTGAGTATATGTACAAGGACACCCAGGTCATCAACGCCTACGAGACGTACGTGCTGGAGATTCCGGATGTGGAGTAAGGGCATTTGACAGAACGAAAAAAGGACCAACGCACGATAAGGTGTGTTGGTCCTTGTTATTTCCGTTTGTTGTCGGTAATCAGACAATGGGTTGCTTCACCAGAGCAATCAGGCCGGATAGAATGCTTTTTAGTTGCCACGCACAATTTGGGCAATCAGAGAACAGATTAAAAATACAACCAGATCGACAATGACAATGGTTGCGCCCACAGGAGTTCCCGCAAGGAGCGAAACCGCCATACCCACAGAGGAGCATACAATCGCGTAAACGCCCGCCCCCACCACAACAGCACGGAAGCTGCGGAACAGTCTCATAACCGAAAGGGCCGGGAAAATGATCAGCGCGGATACCAAAAGAGAACCCACAAGGTTCATTCCCACAACGATAACCGTCGCCGTGATAACCGCAATCAGCAGGTTATAGGCCTGCGCCCGGATACCAGAAGCCTTTGCGAAGCTTTCATCAAAGGTAATCGAAAAAATCTTATTATAGAACACGACAAAAAGCCCAATCACGATAAGGGAAAGCAAAATGCACGCCTTCACGTCAGAGGAACGAAGCGTCAGGATGGAGCTCGAACCGAACAAGGTGGAACACACATCGCCGGATACATTCGTGGAGTTCGGCGCAACGGAAAGCAGCATATAACCGAGCGCAAGCGCACTCACGGAAACCAGTGCAATGGCTGCGTCTCCGTTAATCTTCGGATTCTGTCCGGTCCGTAAAATGATCACTGCCGCTGCCATTGTGATTGCCAGTACAAGCCAGGTATTGTTCGACAGATTCGCCACCGAAGCAATCGCCAACGCACCAAAGGCCACGTGAGACAGTCCGTCTCCGATGAAGGAAAATCGTTTCAACACAAGTACAACGCCCAAAAGCGCAGAACACAACGCAACCAAAATGCCGACAATCACGGCATAGCGCACAAACGGATAAGATAGATAATTCATGAGTGTTGCTATCATCATTTTCCTCCTTCCCGGATTCCTTCGTTTCACAGAATCCCCATCGTATTCCATAATATACACCGAAAACAAGGTTCCGTCAACAAATCACGGTTAAGTGGGGCCGCCTTTGGTTGACAACACTTATTTTCATGGTATGATAGCAAGGTAATCGTTATAGACGAAACACGTTATATGGTTTGATAGAAAGTTTACTCAACTGTTTTCTTTATGGAAAGGGGTTTGGAATGAAGATAAAAAAATCCTTACGGATTCTTCTCCTTTTGGCATTACTTTCCTTCGTGCTTCTCGGCATGACAGGCTGCCAGGAGAAGGAGCCGGTTGGCGAGGATGCTGTCGTGTGCAGCATTTTCCCGATTTATGATTGGACAAAGACACTGCTTGATGGTGTGGAGGAGGCCCACGTAGTTCTCCTCGTGGACAACGGTGCGGATCTGCACAGCTACCAGGCCACGGCGGATGATGTGATTGGAATTGTGTCCAGCGGACTTTTGATTTATGTTGGCGGCGAATCCGACAGTTGGATTCAGGATGCTGCGAAAAATCGCGATTCCCGCAAGGGCTCGGTGCTTCAGCTCATGGAAGTGCTTGGTGATAAGGCGTTGGTCGAAGAACTGGTGCCTGGCATGCAAGGCGAGGACGAGGGCGACGAGGAGGAAGAAGAACTGGACGAGCATGTCTGGCTTTCCATCGCGAACGCAAAGCTGTTCGTCGCTGCGATTGAGAAGGAATTGTGCGCGCTGTATCCAAACAGCGCTTCCCGCATTCATGAAAATGCGGCTGCTTACACCGCTGAACTCGATGCGCTCATCGAATCCTACCGCGCGATGCTTTCCGCCACAGAAAATCGTACCATTTTAGTTGCGGACCGCTTCCCATTTGCGTACTTCGCAAAAGAGTGGGGGCTGACCTACTACGCCGCATTTGTCGGCTGCTCCGCCGAAAGCGAAGCCAACTTTGAAACCATCAAATTCCTGGCCGACAAGGTTGACGAGCTCGGCCTCGCCACCATTTTCTATCTGGATGGTTCCGACCAGAACATCGCAAAAACGGTCCGCGAGACAACCGTCTCTAAGGACCAGACGCTTCTTATGTTAGAGTCGATGCAGTCCGTTACGTTGCAGCAGGCAAATGTGGGCGAGACCTACCTCGGCATTATGAAGAGAAATCTGCAGGCGCTGGAGAAGGGGTTGGAGTGAGGGTCCTCATTCCAACAGATATTTCTCCAGCATCCGCCGGATATGTCTCGCATCCAATGGGCTCAATGTGGATTCCATACTATAAATCAGATTCTCGCCGTACCAGTATCCGTTGCAGTGGTAGGTGCGAATCTTCCTGAGCGCTCCCTTACTGTATTCCTCATCCCCCATCATTCCGAAATGCTCATAAGCGATCGTTTTCCTATCACTCTTACAATACAGCAGAAAATCAGGATAGAACACGGTTCCATCCTCCAAAAACAATTTCGGCTCATATACATATGGTATGTCCATGCTGTATAAGAGGTCTGCTATTATTTTCTCAGACTTTGACCGAACCTGCTCGCCCCTTTCCGTTTGATAGGTTGCCTCTCGGACGTAGGGGTTTTGCTCCCCTGGATGTTCTGCATACCAGAGGGAAATGGATTGATTTATATCTCCTATGATAGGAACAACCAGCTCCTTTCTGTAGGAGGACAGTTGACTGTATACATCAGAAAGGCCAGACTCGTATTCGTCCAACAAACAATTAGCGCACATTATTCTTTTTTCCAAACGCTCAATAATCTTAACATCATATTCCTTCTGAGCCATTGCTTTGATTTCATTCATTCTTTCAAGTTTCAGGTATTCTTTTTTCTTCCCTTTTACATACTTGTAATAATGTGGCTTTCCCTTGGAAGAACAAATATTAAGTTTTCCATCTTCATGCATTTGAATTCTTTTTTCCAACTGATTTTTTAGTTTATTCAAGCTTTCTATTTCTCGTCTTAGTCGATTGACGAATTTATTGATTCCCATTTTACTCCTTATCTTCTCTCCGGGTAATTAGGGTTCTATGCATAATTCTGGCAGAAGAATTATGTCTCATTCCAACTTCACTACATTTATCGAATATATATCATCCCCCCTTATTCGCTCAGTAGAATACTCACTTATCTTACTTTTTCACGCGCCAGCGCATCCAGGAGTAAGTTAAATTACTTCCCGACTTGCTTTTTCACGCAC
>DCGJ01000047.1:0-9791 GCA_002315495.1 Lachnoclostridium sp. UBA1781
CTGTCGGAATATCGCATCAACAAATCCCAAGAGTTATTAAAATGCACGGGCTACCGCAGCAGTGAAATCAGTCTTATGGTTGGCTACAAGGATCCGCACTATTTCTCCTTCCTGTTCAAGAAGATGGTTGGCATGACACCGACACAATATCGAGACGGCAAGACAGACAGTGAGAAGTAGGGAAGGGTAGCGTAGCGTATGTTTCAGCATTTAAGAGATAAAATGCGGCAATGGAATCTGTCTACGAAGATTAGTTATTCGTACCTGATTCTTTTGGTGCCGACACTTCTGGTCATTATCTTTATGTTGATTTCCTTCGTAAGATTCAATGACCGGTATGATGATATTATCAACGCAGCCGGCGTTGCCAGTGACTTCTCGCTTGATTTCAAGTCGGACTACGACTATGAGACGTATCTGGTTATTGTCGGTAACAAAACAATAGAAGAGTCGAAGCTCACTTCGCTTCTGAAGGAGGCGAGTGGGATTGTTAAAAAACTGCAGCTTCTGACGGATTCCGAGGAGAATCGGAAGCGACTAAACAATATCTCGAGGTACTTGAGTAACCTAAGCGTTTATCAGTCCCGTATTGAGGAAAACCTTGGACAGGAGAATAAATATGCGGACAACCTGGAAATTTGGGAGAACGATATTCAGATTGTTACCGGTCTTATTGAAGAAAATATGTCCGAGTATATTTACTACGAGATTCGAGATGTACAGGATTCCAAAGCAGAATATACGAAGCTTTATCAGCGGGTATTTCTTGGTATCGTAATCGCCTTAATCTTTGTCCTTGTATTAACCTTATGGATGTCGACGGTGATTCCGCGAAGCATTACCCGACCGATTCGAGAACTTCGCACGGTAACGGACCAGATTTCCAAAGGCGACCTTTCGGTTCGTTCTGAGGTTGATGCCGGAGAAGAGGTTGGCGCACTCAGTGACTCCTTTAATATCATGATTGATAAGATCAACGAATTGATGGAGCAGATGAAGGAGGAGCAGATTCATCTTCGAAAGGCGGAACTTGAAGTGCTCCAATCGCAGATTAATCCGCATTTCCTGTACAATACGCTGGATACGATTATCTGGCTTGCGGAAGGCGGAGATATGAAGAAGGTAGTGACGCTTGTCGGAAGCCTGTCCGCATTTTTCCGAACTTCGTTGAATCAGGGACGTGAGGATTGTACGGTGGAGGAGGAAGAGCGACATATCCGAAGTTACTTGGAGATTCAGCAGGTTCGATATCAGGATATTTTGGAGTATGAGATTTCGATTCCGGAGGAATTGTATTCGTATCAGCTTCCAAAGATTACGCTTCAACCGCTCGTGGAAAATGCGCTTTATCACGGCATTAAGAACAAGCGGGGAAAGGGTAAGATTACCGTTACCGGTGAACGGGATGGAGCATTTGTCCGGATCCACATTGAGGATAACGGCCGAGGAATGACGCCGGAACGTTTGGAACAGGTGCAGGCGGCACTTCGAATTAAAAACCTACAGGAGAGCAAGGTGTACGGTGTATTCAATGTAAATGAGCGAATCGCCCTGAAGTATGGTGAGGAATATGGCGTATCTTTTACCAGTGAGGATGGCGTAGGGACGGTAGCGACCATTACGATTCCGGCCTAACAGCAAAAAATTATAAGCAGGATGCCCTTTGTCTACGGACGGAGGGCATTTTTCTATGAAAAGCAATAATTGAGAAGAAATTCAATTGTCACCTGAATTATCGCAATAGTTAGGTAGAAAGATGATGTTCTCCTGATGTGAAAAAAATCAACCGATTTCGTAAAAAAATAAACTCCTTATAAAACTGCAATAAAAATTTGAACAACCGGAATAGTTATGTGAATGGAAATTAATTTTTTTCATGATAGACTAAACTCAAGTTGAAAAACTTAGGGTGTCAAATGACACACCAATTTAAGGAGGAAAAGAACAATGAAGAAAATTGTTGCTTTGATGCTTGTAGCAGTAATGGTATTGGCTCTCGTTGCTTGTGGGGACAAGGGCGAGGACGGAGAGAAGAAGGGTGACGGTCTGATCAAGGTTGGTATTATTAATAACGACCCTAACGAGTCCGGTTACAGAACCGCTAACGTTAACGATTTGAAGAACACCTTCACTAAGGCAAACGGTTATGAGGCTTCTTTCTTCTATAGCTTGAAGAATGAAGAGCAGATCGCTCAGGCAGACAAGTTCATCACTGATGAAGTTGACTATCTCTTGATTTCCGCAGCTGGTACTGCTGGTTGGGATGCTACCTTGAAGAAGGCTAAGGAAGCCGGAATTAAGGTTATCCTTTTCGACAGAACCATCGATGCTGATGCATCCCTTTACGAGGCTTCTATCGTTTCCGATATGGCTAAGGAAGGTCAGACTGCTGTTGATTGGTTGAAGGGCAAGAACCTTGAGACCTACAACATCATTCACATCCAGGGCGCTATGGGTTCTGCTGCACAGATCGGCCGTTCCGGTGCTCTTGATACTGAAGTTGCTGCAAATGCTAACTGGAACATCGTTGTTCAGCAGACCGCTGAGTGGAGTGCTGATAAGGCAGAAGAAATCGTTCAGTCCGTTATCAACTCCGGCGAGTCCTTCAACGTAATCTACGCTGAGAACGACGATATGGCTAAGGGCGCTATGGCTGCTCTTGACAAGGCTGGTATCACCCATGGTAAGGACGGCGACGTTATCATTATGGGTTATGACTGCAACACCTACGCACTTGAGTATCTTCTTAAGGGCGATTGGAACTACGATGGTCAGTGTAATCCGTTCCAGGCTGGTTACCTTGATGACATCATCAAGAAGCTTGAAAAGGGTGAGTCTGTTCAGAAGACCATCATCATGGATGAGAAGGGCTTCGATTGCGAAACCATTACTGAGGATGACGTTAAGAAGTACGGTATCTAATCCATCGTTTAATCACAACAAATTCTAACTAGTCATTACAGGGTGCAGCCGAGGCCATATCAACTGACGCTGCGCCCTGTTTTTGTAAGAAACACATGGTATCAAGAGGAACTTCATCGTCGGAGGTGTACTGAAGATGAGAAATAAGATTGTTCTGGAAATGAAGAACATTTATAAAACCTTTGGCACGGTTAAGGCTCTGCAGGGGGTAGAGTTTCGACTGGCAGAGGGTGAGATTCACGCTCTTATGGGCGAAAATGGTGCCGGTAAGTCGACACTGATTAAGGTATTAACAGGTGTATACAGTAAGGATGAGGGTGATGTTATCCTCAATGGAAAGGCCGTTTCCATTCATTCCCCACAGGATGCGCAAAAAGTGGGAATCAGTACTGTATATCAGGAAATTACATTGTGTCCGAATCTTTCCGTTGCCGAGAATATGTATATCGGTCGCGAAAAAGGGGTATGGCAGAAGTGGGGCAGCATGAATGCCGGCGCAACTAAGATTTTGGAATCCTTACAGATTCCGGCGTCTGCGTCCCAACAGCTTGGAACCTGTTCGATTGCCGTGCAGCAGATGGTAGCAATTGCAAGAGCCGTAGATATGGAATGTAAGGTTCTGATTTTGGATGAGCCGACATCCTCTCTTGACGAGCAGGAAGTAGCGAAGCTGTTCAAACTGATGCGTGAGCTGAAGGAAAGAGGCGTAGGCATTATCTTTGTTACGCATTTCCTGGAACAGGTTTACGAGGTTTGTGACATGATTACCGTTCTTCGTGACGGTAAGTATGTTGGTGAGTACGAAATTGCCGATCTTCCGAGAATCAAGCTGGTATCCACTATGCTTGGTAAAGACTTGGATGATCTTTCAGATATTAAGAGTGATGCTAAGGAGTACATTTGCGGAGAGGCTCCGAAGGTTTTGGAAGCATTTGACCTGGTCAGCGATGCGGGAATCAAGCCATTTGATTTCTACATTAAAAAAGGCGAGGTAAATGGTTTCACCGGTCTTCTCGGCTCCGGACGAAGCGAGTGCGTAAGATCGATTTTCGGTGCTGACCGTGTCCTTGGAGGCAAGGTGCTTCGTGATGGAAAACCGGTTAAGATTAAAGCGCCGATTGATGCCATGAAGGCAGGAATCGCCTATCTTCCGGAAGACCGTAAGAATGACGGTATCGTTGGAGATTTGTCGGTACGCGATAACATTGTGCTTGCTTTGCAGGTGCTTCGTGGATATTTCCGTCCGATTTCAAAGGAGGAAGCGTACAAGTTTGCCGATGAGTACATTAAACTCTTAGAGATTAAAACAGCTTCTGCGGACACTCCGATTAAATCGTTGTCCGGTGGTAACCAGCAGAAGGTCATCCTGGCCCGTTGGCTGTTGACACATCCGGAATATTTGATTTTGGATGAGCCGACAAGAGGTATCGACGTCGGAACAAAGATTGAGATTCAGAAGCTTGTATTAAAACTTGCCGGTGAGGGCATGGCGGTCACCTTCATTTCTTCCGAAACGGACGAAATGCTTCGTACCTGCAGTCGTCTCGTTGTTATGAGAGACCGAAAGGTAGTTGGAGAATTGACCGGTGGTGACCTTACACAGAGTAAGATTATGGAAACCATTGCAGGAGGAGGGGTTGAAGATGGAAGAGAATAAAACACCTGAAATCAATCCGGAAGAGAAGAAAGTAGTTCAGGCACCTTCGAAGCCTGCAAAATCCTTGGATTGGAAAGCCATATTCGGGAAAATGCTCCATTCGCAGATGTTGATTCCGGTTGTTGCAATGTTGGCATTGCTCATTTTCAACCTGGTTAACGACCCGAGCTTCTTTGCCATTAAATATGGCCCGAACAGTGTCGGTGATAATGTATTTACCGGAAACCTGATTACCATTTTTGATAAGGGTGCCGAGCTTGCTATTCTGGCAATTGGTATGACTTTGGTTACCGCTGCCTGTGGCGGACAGGACATTTCCGTAGGTGCTACGATTGCAATTGCAGGTTCAGCCATTCTTCGTGTCGTTCGTGGCAGTGAAATCAGCCCGGACACCTTGCAGAATCCACTTATTCTGGGCTTCCTGGTTGGATGTCTTGCCGTTATTGCCTGCGGTGCATTCAATGGTATCCTCGTAGCTTACTTTAAGATTCAGCCGATGGTTGCAACCTTGATTTTGTTTACTGCAGGTCGTTCGATTGCGGCTTGGATTAACCAGAACCAGCTTCCAAACATTAAGGATCCGACCTTTGGATATTATGGCGGATTTATTCCGGGAGTTCCGATTGCAACACCGATTATCATCTCGATTATCTGCTTTATTGTAATCGCACTTGTACTGCGGTTTACGACCCTTGGTCTGTATGCGCAGTCGGTAGGTATTAATGAGCAGTCTTCCAGACTGAACGGTATTAATCCTACTTTGATTAAGTTCATTACCTTTGTTATTTTGGGTATCTGTGTAGCAGTTTGCGGTTTGATTAAGGTTAGCCGTATCTCGACCATCAATTACTCCTCCGTAGCAAAGGATATTGAAATGGACGCCATCCTTGCTGTCGCACTTGGTGGCAATGCATTGGGTGGTGGTAAATTCAGCATCAAGGCATCGGTTCTCGGTGCTTACGTAATTCAGCTTTTAACAACAACACTTTACACGAAGAAGGTTAATTCTGCAGCGATTTCTGCTTACAAGGCAATTGTTGTTATTATCCTTGTTGTCATCAGTGCTCCGGTTGTTCGTGAACTGTTTGCAAAGCTTAAGGTAAAGTTGTCCAAAAAGATGGCACGGGCCGGAAAGAAGGTGGCTTAATATGAAGAATTCAAAAGCTCTTTCCGCTGTAAAAGACAAAGTACAAAAGATGTCGGATACCAGTCTTCTTTTGACGATTACGATTGTTGTTTTTGTACTGATGTATCTTGGTGCAATCATTTTCGAAGGAGAAGGTTTCTTAAAAGCACAGACCTTCCTTGATATTCTGAATAATAATAGCGCGTTACTTATAGTTTCCTGTGGTATGAGCCTGGTAATGATTACCGGCGGAATTGATATCTCCGTTGGTGGTGTCGTTGCTCTTACCAGTATGTCCTGTGCAGTCGTTCTTGACTTGAAGAATGGTAGCATTTTTGAGGCGATTTTAGTCGCTTTGTTTATCGGTCTTGCCTTTGGCGTAGTGCAGGGGTATCTCGTAGCCTACCTAGGTATTCAGCCGTTTATCGTTACTCTGGCAGGTATGTTCTTTGCGAGAGGTATGACGACCATCGTTCATGCAAAGCCGTTTAACGTTGTTCATGAAGGTCTGAACAAACTGAAGGACAGTCGTATTGTCATCCCGGGATTGGGATACACAAATAAGCATGGAAAATACATCGACGCAAAAATTGAAATCGGTGTCGTTGTAGCACTTGTTGTTGTTTTCGTCATGTTTATTCTTCTTCGTTGGACCAAGAAAGGTCGTCATTTCTACGCTGTCGGTGGAAACCGTCAGAGCGCTTTGATGCTTGGTGTAAACGTGAAGAGAACCGTATTCCTTTCTCATGTTGTTTGTGGCCTTCTTGCCGGTATTGCAGGATTTGTTTTCTTCCTTCACGTTGGTTCGGGTTCTCCGTCTCATGCACAGGGAATGGAAATGAACGCTATTGCATCTTCCATCATTGGTGGTACAATGTTAACAGGTGGCGTAGGTAACATTATCGGTACTTTGTTTGGCGTTTTGTCTCTTTGTACGATTCAGAACATCGTTGCTTCCGCCGGCCTTGATGATGCATGGTGGATCGGAATCACGATTGCAGCAATGCTTTGCCTGTTCCTCGTAATTCAGTCCGTCGTAATGAAGGTACGTAAGAAAATGACGAAGTCTTAATGAAATCTAAATGCGGCGGCTTATGACATCGGTTGTAAGCCGCTGCAAAAAGCATTCAGCTTCGCCAAATGGAGAAGATATGAGAGTAAAGCGTTTTGTAGGAATTGGTTTGATACTATTAGCAGTTGTTCTTTTGTTATTTCTGATTGGAACAGGGGGGAAGAAAGAGAAGACCCCAAAACAGGAGGAGAAGAAGGAGAACATCGTCATCGGCTTTTCTCAGCTGGGGGCTGAGTCGGACTGGAGAAGTGCGAATACCCAGTCCATGCTGGCCGCATTTACCGCAGCCAACGGATACGAATTGATCTACGATGACGGACAACAGTCGCAGACGAAACAGATTACTGCAATTCGCCGCTTTATTCAGCAGGATGTAGATTATATTGTGCTCGCACCCGTAACGGAAAATGGCTGGGACATTGTGTTACAGGAGGCGAGAGATGCCGGAATTCCGGTAATTATAGTTGACCGACAGGTTAATGTGTCGGATCAAAGCTTGTATACGGCTTGGGTTGGTTCGGATTTTGAATTGGAGGGCAAAAAGCTGGTTGCATGGTTACACGAATACACCATCAGTCAGGGCATTTCCGCAGAGGAGCTGAACATCGTCAATCTGCAGGGTACCTTGGGGGCGACCGCGCAGATTGGAAGAACCAAAGGCTTGGAGGATGCAGTGGAAATGTACGGCTGGAACCTGCTTGCGGAGGAACCGGCGGATTTCACCCAAACCAAAGGACGGGAGGTTATGGCCCGTCTCTTAAAAAACTATGACAACATTAACGTTGTCTATTGTGAGAACGATAACTCCGCTATCGGCGCCATTGAGGCCATCGAGGCAGCCGGGAAAAAGGCGGGGAACGATATTAAGGCCGGAGAGATTATGGTAATCTCGTTTGATGGTGTTAATGCGAAGGCACTTTCGTATGTGCTGGACGGTCGCATTTCCTGTATCGCCGAATGTAATCCGCTTCACGGTCCTCGTGTACAGCAGATTATTGAAGTTTTGGAAGCAGGGAAGACGCCGGATAAACAGTTTTATGTATCAGAGAAAATCTACAGTGCAATTGACACCTTTTTGCAGGTGCCGGTGGACGGGATCAAGTTCGATGTAACGATTATTACCGAGAAGGATATCTCGGAGAAGTAGTTTCCTGAATGGGGATTCGGGTTACACTTTAGAACTAAATGCGCAATTTTCTATCGATAATTACCTTGGCCGTAGCCCGAGGGTACTCCCATGCCTTCGGGTGATCGGACCGAAAAAGGAGAGGTATCATGAATAATACACAATTGATTACCGAGGGAAAGGCTTCTCTCGGAATTGAATTTGGCTCTACCAGAATTAAAGCAGTTTTGATTGACGGAGCAGGTACTCCGCTCGCTTCCGGAGGCTTTGGTTGGGAAAACCGTTTTGAAGACGGAGTATGGACCTACTCACTCGACGATATCCACACCGGACTTCAGACCTGTTATAGGGACCTTTGCGATAATGTCAGAGCACAGTACGGGGTGGAGATTACAAAGCTTTCCGCAATCGGTATCTCGGCGATGATGCACGGCTATATGGCATTTGACGAAAAGGATACACTGCTTGTGCCGTTCCGTACCTGGAGAAATACCATCACCGGAGAAGCGGCAGAGAAGCTGACAAAGGAATTCAACTATAACATTCCGCAGAGATGGAGCATCTCGCATCTGTACCAGGCGGTTCTGAACAAGGAGGAGCATGTTCCGAGCGTGAAGTTTTTCACGACACTTGCGGGCTATGTGCATTTTCTTCTGACGGGAGAGCGTGTACTTGGCGTAGGCGATGCATCCGGTATGTTCCCAATTGATACGACAAAGGGAACCTATGACGAAACCATGCTTGCAAAGTTCAATGCTTTACCGGAGATACAGGCACTTCCATGGAACCTTGAGGAGCTTCTTCCGAAGGTGCTGATGGCAGGCGATGCAGCAGGAACGCTGACCGAGGCAGGTGCAAGATTCCTTGACCCAAGCGGCAATTTGCAGCCTGGCATTCTTCTGTGTCCGCCGGAGGGCGATGCCGGAACCGGTATGGTAGCCACGAACTCCGTAAAGGTACGCACCGGTAATATTTCTGCCGGCACGTCCGTATTTGCCATGGTTGTTCTTGAAAAGGAGCTGTCCAAGGTGTATCCGGAGATTGATTTGGTTACAACCCCGGACAACGCATTGGTTGGTATGGTGCATTGCAACAACTGTACCTCTGAAATCAACGCCTGGGTCAATCTTTTTAAAGAATTCTACGAAGCAATGGGCATGAAGCCGGATATGAATCAGCTGTTCACGACGCTTTATTCCAAGGCACTGGACGGCGATACTGACTGTGGCGGATTGCTTTCCTATAACTACCTGTCCGGCGAGCCGGTAACCGGTTTTCAGGATGGAGCGCTGTTATTTGCCCGTAATGCAAATGCGTCCTTCACCTTAGGAAACTTTATGAGAATGCATCTGTATTCCGCACTCGGTGCACTGAAGGTGGGACTCGACATTCTCTTTGATGAGGAGCAGGTTCAGGTGGACGAGATGCTTGGACACGGAGGATATTTTAAGACCGAGGGTGTTGGTCAGAGCATTGCGGCCGCTGCGATAAATGCACCGGTATCTGTCATGAAGACTGCTGGAGAAGGCGGTGCCTGGGGCTGTGCGATTCTTGCCGCATTTGCCGCAGAAAAAGAAGCAAATGAGACCTTGCCGGAGTATCTTGGCAATAAGATTTTCGCCGGAATGGAGAGCAGCAAGCTTCTTCCGGATGCGAAGTCGGTGGAAGGCTTCCGTGCGTTTATGGCAACGTATAAGAAGGGGCTTTCCATTGAGCAGGAAGCGGTTAGCGTATTAGCCTAAGTCGGCAGTTGTCCGATATCGTAAAAAGTATTTTATTCAAACTCCTATATTCACATCGAGCTGTCCCTGTTGTCTGGTTGCAACAGGGACAAGTTTTTTTGTGACAATTGGGTATTGCTGTAAAAATACGGCGTACCGTTCGATTG
>DCGJ01000047.1:9819-16712 GCA_002315495.1 Lachnoclostridium sp. UBA1781
AACCGCTAATCGAGTAAAATAAAAGGGTAATTCGCACACGTGTTTTAAGTTCGGAAGCGGGAAGGAAGAAAGGAATGCATACGGTTCAGGCAAAGGGCATTTTGTCCGCTCAAAACGGAATGAATGTCTATCGCGGATGTACCCACGGGTGCATTTATTGTGATGCCCGAAGCGAGTGCTATCAGTTCACTCATGAATTTACGGATATTGAGGTGAAGGAAAATGCCCCCGAGCTTTTGGAAAAGGCTCTCCGCTCAAAGCGAAAACGCTGTATGATCGGAACCGGCGCCATGTGCGATCCGTATATTCCGCTGGAAGATAAGTTACAGATTACGAGGCGGTGTCTGGAGTTAATTGACCGATATCACTTTGGTGCGACCGTGCACACGAAATCCTCGCGTGTTCTTCGTGACCTGGAACTTTTTGAGTCCATCAATCATAAGGCAAAGGCGGTCGTTCAGATGACGCTGACGACCTATGATGACGAACTTTGCCGTTTGATTGAACCGGCAGTAAGTGTGACGAGTGAACGGTTTCAGACGCTTTGTACGTTACGAGATCATGGAATTCCGACAATTGTGTGGATGACGCCCATACTGCCATTTATCAATGATACCGAGGAGAACCTTCGCGGGTTGTTGGATTACTGTGTAAGAGCCGGCGTAAAGGGGATTATTCTGTGGGACTTTGGAGTAACATTAAGGGCTGGCGACCGAGAATACTTCTATGAGCAGTTGGATCAGCATTTTCCGGGGATGAAGGAGCGTTACCAAAGAGAGTTTGGGCTGGCTTATGAATGTTCAAGTCCGAGCCGGAAGAAGTTATTTCAGATTTTTGTTGAAACCTGTAGGGAGCATAATATCATGTATACTCCGGAAGCCTGCTTTCAGTATCTTCATGAGCTGCCGGAGAAGTATGAGCAGATTAGTTTGTTTGATTTATAGATGAGGAAAATATGTTATTATCGATTGCATTGGTACTTTTTGTGGGAATGTCATTGGGAGGAATCTGTAAAGCGTTAAAGCTTCCAAGCTTGATTGGGATGTTGGCTACCGGTATTGTGCTCGGACCGTACGTGATGAATTTGCTTTGTCCCGAACTTTTAGCGATATCCACAGATCTTCGAAAGATTGCTTTGATTATTATTCTTACAAGAGCCGGTCTTGGAATGGATGTTTCCGGACTTAAGAAACTTGGACGTCCTGCGCTATTTATGTGCTTTTTGCCGGCATCCGTGGAACTGCTTGGAATGATTCTTTTAGGGCCGATCTTTTTCGGAATAACACATCTGGAGGCGGCCATTCTGGGCGCAGTTTTGGCGGCGGTTTCTCCGGCGGTTGTCGTTCCGCGAATGGTGAAACTGACCGAGGAAGGCTATGGGACTGAAAAGGGAATCCCTCAACTGATTCTTGCGGGAGCATCGGTGGATGATGTATTTGTCATTATTCTGTTCACCACGTTTACCGGAATTGCTCAGGGGGAACAGGTTTCGGCCATGAGCTTTGTTAACCTTCCGGTTTCCATCGTACTTGGAGCGGGAATCGGTTATCTGCTTGGTTTTCTGGGGGCAGTTTTATTTCGTAGGTTCCATATGAGAGACACAGTGAAGGTGATACTTATGCTTTCGGTCTCTTTGTTTCTGGTTGTTTGCGAGGATGCACTTCAGACACCGATTACCTTCGCTTCTCTGATTGCAATTATGTTTATGGGAATCGGGCTGCAGCATTACCGGGAAGAAGTGGCAAAACGGCTCTCTGCAAAGTATAATAAACTTTGGATTCCGGCCGAAATCTTTCTTTTTGTATTGGTGGGCGCTACGGTAAATGTATCCTATCTTGGTAAGGTTGGCCTAAGGGCCGTTCTCGTCGTTCTTTTGGTCCTTTTGTTCCGTATGGCAGGTGTGTTTCTCTGCGTCATTGGAACGAAGTTAAATGCGAAGGAGAGGGCATTTGCCATGATGGCTTACACTCCGAAAGCGACTGTACAGGCCGCCATTGGAGGAATCCCGTTAGCCATGGGACTTCCTTGCGGAGAATTGGTGCTGACGGTTGCGGTGTTGGCAATTGTGCTTACGGCTCCGCTTGGAGCATTTGCCATTGATGTTAGCTATCGAAGGCTCCTAAAAAAGGAAGAACGGGCTTAACAATAGACGAATCGTTCCCAAAAGAGACCATGAGAAACGTCGTGTTTTGGTTGATGAAAAGGGCGTTTTGTGATATACTGTTTTGAAAGAATTGGGATGAATGGAGTGCTAAAGTGAAGAAATTATGGATTGTGGAAGGATTGCCTTCTTCCGGGAAAAGCACAACCGCGAAGTATGTGGCCGAGCAGTTGGGCGCAACCTTTGTTGACGAAGGAACCGGAAATCATCCTGCGGACTATGAGTTTCACTCCTTTTTTACGAGAGAGGAGTATGAAGCGCTACCGGAACGCATTCGCGCGGTAAAGGGAGCCTCTGAGGAGATTCCGCAAGGATATATGATTGATATGGGACGCTTTTGGGAGATTCCCGGAGCGATGGAGCAGCTGATTTCCCATAAGGTTTATGATTTTCTGAGCTGGGACGTGGAAAAGCCGCTGATGCTTGGAAAGTGGGAAGCATTTGCAAAGGAATACGTAGAAGATGCAACCAACTACGTCTTTAACTGTGTATTCCTACAGAATCCGATGTGCGAAACGATGATGCGCTTTGGAATGACCATGGAAGCATCGGAGGCCTATATCCGTGAAATTTTAGAGCGATTACAGGGAATTGAGGTCGAGATCATCTATCTCTCCACTACGGACATTCGAGAATCGTTAGAGCAAGTTTTGGAAGAGCGCGGAGACGAATGGCTGGACGGCGTGATTGAGTATCACTGCGAAGGCGAATACGGAAACCAGAACGGGTTAACGGGCTTTGAAGGTTATATAGAAGCTCTGGAGGAGAGGCAGAGACGGGAACTCGAGATTTTAGAGCGTTTACCGGTTGGAAAACTGGTACTTACCAATCCTTCGAAGGACTGGGAAAGTGCTTATGCGGAGATTAAAAAATACATGGAATAATGAGCGTTCTACTATAGTAGAACATAGGAGTTTGTATGAATATAGTTGTTTATTGCGGTGCCAATCAGGGACTCGATTTCGCATTTACGGAAAGTACAAGAGAACTTGGGGCGGCTATCGGAGACAATGGACACTCACTCGTGTTCGGGGCCAGTGATTGTGGTCTGATGGGAGAAATCAGTCGCGCGGTTATGGAGCATGGTGGGGAGACCATCGGTGTTGTTCCGACCGGTATTCAGTTTATTGCAGACCTATGCAATCCGAATCTGACGAGACGAATCGATACCGATAGTCTTGCGGAGCGAAAGACCATGATGATTGAAATGGGTGAGGCTTACGTGGCACTTCCGGGTGGACTTGGTACTTTGGATGAGGTGACCGAGATTATGGAACTTTGTAAAATCGGTGAGCAGAAGCCGGTTGTGCTTATGAATATCAAAGGGTATTACGATGATTTGAAGCGGATGCTTGATACCATGATAAAACAGGATTTTGTCGGTAAGGACGAGTTGCCGTTTGTCTGCTTTGCGAACGATGCAAAAGAAGCAATTGACTTTATCGAGCAGTGGTATGAGAACTAGTTTGGGACGGGGATGAACACGACTGTAAATGGGCAGTCGGATTTTCAGGAAATTTTAGTAGTGAGGAGCAAAAGAATGAAACGTGTAGCAGAGATTATTCACATTGTGGAAGGGGAAAGAGAAGCATTTTTAGAAGGCTGTCTCCATCCGGATAACGAAACCCAGAAGGTGCTTTGGACGTGTGGTGTGCGGAAGCAGCAGTATTTTAGTTTGGGTGAGTTATTGTTTATGACCTTTGAATATAAGGGTGAGGATTTTTCGGAGGATATGAAGAAAATGGCTGCCTACCTCGATTCGAAGGGACTGCTTGTTCAGAAGCGTCGTAAGGATGTTCCGAAGGAGCTTCGCGAGACTACCAACTGGTGGGCACCGGTAAAGAAACTGGGAGCGTGTCTTGAAACCGAGCCGGAAGGACTACGCAATACTTCAACGGTAGATTTCTTCTGCTATGAGGGACATATGCTAAGTGGCTCTGTGCATAACGATATTGCCTACGATGAGGATGATTGGTCCGAAAGTATGCATATGTAAGGAAAGCGTGCGTTTGTCGGAAGGAGGAAGATATTATGAAGAAAATTATTACGATTAGCCGTGAATGTGGAAGTGGTGGAAGAACCATTGCAAAGAAGCTGGCAGAGCGTCTCGGTTTTCAGTATTACGATAAGGAACTGATTGACCGTGTGGCAAAGGAAAGCGGTCTGGCAAAGGAATACATTGAGGAACAGGGCGAGCGTATTACCGGCAGTCTGCTGTTCAATATTGCAAGTAATATGACCTATGCCAGTCAGGTGTTTGGTAACAGTATGCTTCCGCTTCAGGACCAGCTTTATGTGGTGCAGTCTGACATCATTCGGGACATCGCTGAGAAGGGCAACTGCGTTATCGTCGGTCGTTGCGCCGATGCGATTCTTCAGGATCGGACGGACACAATGAATGTGTTCATTATCGCCGATACGAAGGACAAGGTGATACGTGCTGCGGAAGAGAACTATTTTCCGAATGGCGATATCGAGAAGCAGTTAAAGAAACGGGATAAAGCCCGTGCAAATCACTACAAGTATTATACCGAGCAGGAGTGGGGCGTAGCGAAGAACTATGACCTGGTACTGAACAGCTCTGAGTTCGGAGTAGACGGTTGCGTGGATGTAATTGAAATGCTTGTCAAGAGATACTAAGAAAGAAAACAGGAAGCCTGCTCGGTTGAGCGGGCTTTCTTTGAAGGAGCGAAAATGAGTGAGAAACAAAATCGTCGCTATGAGAAGTTATTACCGGTAAGTGGATTCATACTGAAGATGAGGTATGTTTTTTTCGCTTTGTTCACACTTGCCTGCATTTTCTGCGGAATCACCCTTGGATGGACGAAAACAAACAGTGACATTACGACCTTTCTACCTGCAGAAACCGAAACAAGACGTGGCTTGGATGTGATGGAGCGGGAGTTTGTAACCTATGCAAATGCTTACATTCTCGTTGAGGGAACTACCTTTACGGAAACTCTGGGGCTTGTGGATATGATTCGTTGGTATGAGCATGTTGCATCTGTGGAATTTGATGCCTCGTCGGCTCATGTGAATAAAGACAAATGCCTGATTTCGGTTTCCTTTGACGGTCCGGCGGACGATCCAGATGTCGTCGATACGATGAGCCGGGTTCGAAGAATGCTGGAGCGTTATCCGAAGGAAACCCATGTGCAGTCGGAGATTGGTGTGGATTATTCGGAGAAGATTGCCTCCGAGATGGTGGGCGTCGTGTTGATTTCTGCCATCGTTATTGTCGGTGTGTTGCTTCTTACATCGAAGACCTTTTTTGAAATCTTCGTGTTCTTTATTGTATTTATCGTTGCGGCCATTCTCAATATGGGAACGAATTACTGGTGCGGTACCATTTCGTCCATTACGAATTCTACCGCCATTATTTTACAGCTGGCATTGGCGATTGATTATGCCATCATTTTTGCTCACCGCTATCAGGATGAACTTCCGTTTCATAACGAGGAGAAGGAGGCGCTTCGGTATGCGCTCGCGAAATCCATTCTGGAGGTCTCATCTTCCAGTTTAACGACTATTTCCGGATTGGTGGCCTTGATGCTGATGCAGTTCCGACTGGGAAGAGACTTGGGTATCGTTTTGGCAAAGGGAATCCTTTGCAGCCTTCTTACCGTGCTTCTTTTGATGCCGGGCTTACTGATGCTTTTCCGTCGGGCACTTGCGAAGACAAAGCATCGGAATCTTGTGCCGAGTATGAAGGGCTGGGGAAGTTTTCTTATGAAGTCGAAGGGAGCATTTGTCGTATTGTTTTTGGTGATGCTTCCGTTTGTGATTTACGGCTCCAATCGGTCGCCGTTTGCCTTTCATCATAATATGGTGGACGAACTGGTGCAGAGTGAGGAACGTGACACCATGCGGAAAATAGCGGAGAATTTTAATAATACAACCGCTGTTGCGCTTCTGGTTCCAAGTGGGCATTATGAGTATGAATCCGCGATTATTTCGGAACTGGAAGAGGAAGAGAAGATTGTCAATATTGTTGGGCTTGCGGGAATCGAGTTCGGCGAGTATGGAAAACTCACCGACCTTGTGACGGCAGAAGAGTTTGCCAATCGGTTGCATATCTCTGTCGCTGAAACGCAGCTTCTGTTTCAGGGATATGCGCTGGAGCACATGAAAATTGGGGCGCTGTTTGGGAATAAAAATGCGTATCCGTTTGTGGACCTCATTTTGTATCTGTTTGAGAAGATTGATGCCGGAAGGGTGGTGCTTTCCGAAAGTCAGAAGGAAATGCTGAACGAGTACCGGCCGATGTTAGAGAGAGCAACGAACCAGTTGAAGGGAAAAAGATGGAACCGTATCGCGTGTACGGTGAGCCTTCCTGCGGAAAGCGAGGAAAGCGTGGAGCTGGTGGAAAAAATGCGCACCATTGCCGAAAAAAAGTATGGAGAAGGCAAGGTGCTGGTGGTTGGAAACATTACCAGTGCCAGAGACCTGAAAACGTCTTTCCGGGGTGATTCAACATTAATCACAGTTTTTACGGTTTTGTTTGTGTTCTTGATTTTGATGGTTACCTTCCGTTCGGTAGTGGGGTCGTTACTGATGGTATTCGTTATTCAGGGTAGTATCTGGATGAATTTTGCCATTCCGTACCTTACGGGACGAAAGGCATCCTTTGTTACGTATATGATTGTGTCCGCCATTCAAATGGGCGCCACCATTGACTATGCCATCGTGCTGATGAATCGTTACCGTGCACTTCGAAACGAAGGCGGGTTGG
>DCGJ01000141.1:0-3298 GCA_002315495.1 Lachnoclostridium sp. UBA1781
GTTTGTTGTTCCTAAGTCAATACCAATAATTTTACTCATGATTGTATCCTCCTGTATTTCTACGTTTGTTCTTTATTCGTTAATCGTCCCTTTTGTCCGATTAATTAGCTACTTTTACCATTGCATGTCTGACAACGGTATCGTGATAGGTATATCCCTTTTGGAACTCCTCCACAACAATGTTCTCCCCGACATTCTCATCTTCCACATGCATCACCGCATTGTGAAGATTCGGATCGAATTCTTTACCGACGCTTTCCATCGGTTTCACATTCATTCCCTCTAAGGTTGCCATAAGCTGCTTATAGACTTTGTCAATTCCCTGTGCAAATGCGTCTTCCTTCTGCTCATCGGTTAAAACCGCAAGACCACGCTCAAGGTTATCGATAACCGGTAACATCTTTTCAACGACACTCTTCGCACCTAGGTCAAAGCTTGCGGCTTTTTCCTTATCCGTACGATTTCTAAAATTGACAAATTCGGCCTGAAGGCGAAGGTACTTATCCTGAAGCTCTTCATTTTTGGCATTCAGTGCTTCAATCTGTTCATCCTTCTTATCTTTCTTTTCTTTTTTCTTTTTCTTTCCGAAAAAGCCTTCTGATGCATTCTCACTTTCTGCTTCAGGAGCATTTTCCGTGGTTTCGACTTCCATAGCAGAATCTTCAGTGACGGCTTCTTCGGTAATCGGTTCTTCTACCTGTTCATCCGAAACTACATTCACCTTGATTTCCTCAGCGGAAGTCTCCTTGTTTTGTTCCATAAATCACACTCTCCTATTTCATAATTTCATCCAATTCAGACATTAGATTCTGAAGGGAAGAAACTACTTTTTCATAATCCATTCGACGAGGTCCGATAATACCGATTTTTCCGTATACCCCTTCGTCTAAATGATAGGTCGCTGTAACAACAGCGCAATCCTTTGTCGCTTCTAACGGTGACTCGTCACCGATATACACCTGAATTCCCCGATCGGAATCCCCTTCCGAATACATCAACT
This sequence comes from Lachnoclostridium sp. UBA1781, assembly GCA_002315495.1. Taxonomy (GTDB): domain Bacteria; phylum Bacillota; class Clostridia; order Lachnospirales; family Lachnospiraceae; genus ISDg. Next base: position 1,001 of record DCGJ01000141.1, read on the forward strand.
CCGTGAGCTGCTTCTTCTCTTCCAAAGCATATAACAGATTACTTGCCTTCTGGGAATCATTTAACTCCGGATATTTGAAAATATTCGTTGCACCACTCGTAAAGGTTTCGATATTCTCCTCGCCAAAGCAGTCTGCAATTGAATCCAAAACCTCAGTCAGAAGTGTGGCAAACTTCGGATTCTCCTGTTTCATCTTGGAAATCACTCCAAGGTTAATCTCACGAAGATCAAGTCCATTCAGATAGGTGTTCAATATCAGATTCAGTTTCAGAATCGTATCTTCCTCCACCGGCCCTTCGGTTGCAACAACACGATTTTGAATAACATTACCTTCCAAAACTACAATTGCCAGAAGATTATGCTCATCCATCTTGGAAAGCTGAAGAAACTTTAATTTCTTTGTACGATACTGCGGTGTAGTAACCAGTGAAGCATAATTCGTATTGTGTGCGAGAATCTTAGCCGTTTCTTTCAATATGACTTCCAATTTCGCAGTCTTGTTATCGAGTTCTACCTTTAGAGATGCCATCTCATCGGCCTTCTCCTTCATCAGCATATCGACATAAAGTCGGTAACCTTTATCGGAAGGAATACGTCCCGCCGAAGTGTGTGGCTGAACAATGTAGCCCATCTCTTCGAGGTCGGACATCTCATTTCGAATCGTTGCGGAGCTAAGATTCAAATCTGTATACTTTGAAATCGTTCTGGAGCCCACAGGTTCGCCGGTTTCCAAATAGTTTCGAATAATTGCCTGAAGAATCTTCAGTTTTCTATCAGTTAATTCCAATCTGTCACCCCTCCGCTTTTCTTTGTTAGCACTCAAAATATCCGAGTGCTAACATCTGTATATGTTTTACCACCCAAAGTCGCATTTGTCAACAATAAAAAGAACCTTTTTTACAACAAATTACTGCAAATCAGGTTCTTTTCTACATCATATATGACATGTGATGACATTTTAGTCCATAAGCTCGGAAAGAATGGAATTACTAACCAGATAGCCCTTTACCGTAAAGAAAAAACGATCATACTTATGCTCCACAAGTCCCATATCAATATACTTATTTAGTTTTTGAAGAAGAACATTCGCATAAGCTTCTCCATATTGATCCTTAATATCCAGATAAGATATCCCATCCTTCAGTCGCATTCCAAGCATAATCAGTTCGTTCCGAATATCATTAAAATGCAACTCTTCTTCACTTTCATATGCCAATTCCTGCAGGTATTGCTCCAGATTCGTTGTGACACGATAACGCTTCTCATCAATTAAGGAAGATGCCCCGAGACCAATTCCAAGATACGGCTGTCTCGTCCAATATCCAACATTATGCTTACATGCGAATCCCTCTCGTGAGAAATTCGAGATTTCGTACTGCTGATATCCCTTCTTCTCGAGCATGGATACCGCAAGCTCGTACATCTCGGCCTGTTTATCATCATTTGGAAGAATCGTTAACTTCTTTGCTCGCTCAAATAGCGGAGTTCCCTCCTCTAAAATAAGCATATATGCGGAAATATGTTCCGGCCGCAGGAAGCAAACCTTATTAATCGTCTGCTTCAGACTAATTGTTGTCTGACCCGGAAGTCCCATCATCAAATCGACATTGATATTCTTAAATCCAGCTCTTCTTGCAGCCTCAAAGGATTCCAAGAAATCGCTATAGGTATGAATTCGTCCTATCGCAGATAATTCAACTTCATCCGCTGTCTGCAACCCAAAACTGATGCGATTGATTCCCGCACAGATGTACTCAGCTAATTTAGTATCGTCGACAGTGCCTGGATTTGCTTCAATCGTAATCTCTGCATCCGGAAGAATCGTGTTACATTCCCGAATGGTATTCATCAGCTTCTGAATAAACCCTGGCGGCATAAGGCTCGGCGTTCCACCACCAATGAAAATGGTGCTGATGGTTAACCCCTTGTAATGCCGAATATCACGCTGTAAAGCACCCAGATATGCCCCAATCGAGGAACTTTTATTAGCAAAGGATAAAAAATCGCAGTAATCGCATTTTTTATAGCAAAACGGAATATGAATATACAATTCCACTGCCTGATTTTCCTGCATGTTATCCAACCTCTCTTTTCTCGAAAAATGCCCGGAAAGCCGGGCATTTTCATTATCCTATTAATTTTCGTCGTCAAGTTTCAAAACAGCCATAAAGGCCTTCTGCGGAATCTCTACATTTCCGACCTGACGCATGCGCTTCTTACCTTCCTTCTGCTTTTCCAGAAGTTTCTTCTTTCGGGAGATATCACCGCCGTAACACTTTGCAAGAACATCCTTACGCA
>DCGJ01000141.1:3349-3497 GCA_002315495.1 Lachnoclostridium sp. UBA1781
GCTGCCTGAATCGGAATTTCGAACATCTGACGCGGAATCTCGTCCTTCAGTTTCTCGACCATCTTACGGGCACGCTCATATGCAGACTCTCCGTGAACGATAAAGGAAAGTGCGTCGACCTCCTCATGGTTAATAAGAATATCCAGTT
>DCGJ01000141.1:3609-6482 GCA_002315495.1 Lachnoclostridium sp. UBA1781
TTTCATTTAACGGAAGCTCATACTTTAACAGGGCTCTCGTCTGCTCCATATATTCCATTCCAAGGTAAATGCCCCTTCGCTCCTGACAGAGCTTCATAATGGAACCAACAAATTCCGTCGTAACCATGATTTCCGCAGAAACCATCGGCTCCTCCATATGCTCAATTTCAGTCGGATCCGGAAGATTTGATGGATTTGTAATATCCATAACGGTTCCGTCGGTCTTATATACCTTATAAATAACGGAAGGTGCGGTAGTTACCAAATCCAGGTTGTATTCGCGTTCGAGTCGTTCCTGAATAATCTCAAGATGTAACAGACCAAGGAAACCGCAACGGAAGCCAAAACCAAGGGCAATCGAGGTTTCCGGTTCATAATGAAGGGAAGCGTCATTTAACTGAAGCTTTTCCAATGCGTCGCGGAGGTCCGGGTATTTTGCTCCATCAGCCGGATACATACCGCAGTAAACCATCGGATTTACCTTCTTATAGCCCTCTAACGGCTCGGATGCAGGGTTATTCGCATCAGTAACGGTGTCACCCACCTCAGTATCTTTCACGTTCTTTAAGGAAGCCGTAATATAACCTACCATTCCGGCGGAAAGCTCGTCACATGGGATGAATTTGCCCGGTGCAAACGTACCAATTTCAACTACATCAGCCTCCGCTCCGGTAGCCATCATTCGGATTCTGGTGTCTTTTGTAATGGTACCTTCTTTGATTCTACAGAAAATGATGACACCCTTATAAGAATCGTATACCGAGTCGAAAATGAGTGCCTGTAACGGTTTCTTCGCATCTCCTGTCGGTGCCGGAATCTTCGTCACAATCTGTTCCAATACCTCTTCAATATTCAAACCGATTTTTGCGGAAACACGCGGTGCATCCTGTGCTTCCAGACCGATGACGTCCTCGATTTCGGCAATAACACGGTCCGGTTCTGCACTCGGTAGGTCGATTTTATTGATAACAGGAAGAATCTCCAGATTATGATCCAGGGCAAGATATACATTGGCCAAGGTCTGCGCCTCAATACCTTGTGCGGCATCCACTACCAGGATTGCACCCTCGCACGCTGCCAAGCTTCTGGAGACCTCATAGTTAAAGTCAACATGACCGGGAGTATCAATTAAGTTAAAGACATACTCCTCTCCATCATTTGCCTTATAAATGGCACGGACAGTCTGAGCTTTAATTGTAATACCACGTTCTCTCTCCAGCTCCATATTATCAAGGACCTGTGCCTGCATCTCACGCGTAGTGAGGACACCGGTTTTCTCAATGATACGGTCAGCAAGAGTTGATTTACCATGGTCGATGTGAGCAATAATGCAGAAATTTCGTATATTTTTCAGTTTATCCATGTGCAAACAGTAGGGGGAAGACTTGCGGCAGCGAGCCTGCGCATACGCGTAGAAATAAAAATATGTACACACGCGTGCAAGAGGTTCAGGGTGCAAAGGTACAAAGAAAAAACGAGACTGCAAAATTTTTGTTAATTTTTATACAAAAATGCACAATATTTGCCGTTTTTGATAAAAAAGCGCACAAAAAACTAACATTTTGACGCAAAAATTTGGTAGTTAACAAACTTTTTTATAATTTTGCAGCAGATTTTCTTACGAATTGTAGACGCAGCACAGAAATTTGGGCGAAGATTTGCGTTCTTAAGAATTGAAAATTAGTATTAACAAATAATATTTTTAGAAAATGAAAAAGTATTTTTATCTTTTCGTTGCAGCAGTAGCATCTTTGGCTATGGTTTCCTGCGACAAGAACAAACCAGAAGATGAGAAGAAGGATAACACTGCCTTCACTATTGAAGTAAGCGCTGTTGCTGATACCACCGCAACCATCACCGTTACTCCTTCCAAGGACAACGTTGCATACTTGTGGGACATCGTAAGCGCAGAGACCGCTGCTGAGCTCAACAACAATGCTGACTCTATTGCAGCTTACGTACTGGAGTACTACGCTGAGTATTACGACGCAATGGTTGACTACTTTGGAGAGGAAATGCTCGCCCAGTATGGCATCACAAGCCCTTACACCATGCTTGAAGTTTACATGGGCATGATCGTTTCCGGCGTAGACACTTACGACTACGAAGGACTTTCTCCAAATACCGAGTATGTTGTATTTGCAGTAGCTATCGACAGTGCTTGCAACATCACCTCTAACGTAGCCACCAAGAGCTTCAAGACTACTGAAATGAAGAAAATCAACTTCAGCGTCGATATCACCGAAAACGACACCGCATTCTTCTTCGTACCAAGCAATGAAAATGCTTCTTACCTCATGACCTTCGTTGACAAAGACTCTCTCGGCAGCTACACCACCGCTACCTACTGGGACGCATTCATTGCATACTGCCAGAAGCAAATAGACGCATATGCTGCATACGGCTATGATTATACTCTTCAGGACTTTGGTTACAATACCCAACTCTATTTGCCGAAGACCGAACTTGAAGAAGGTCACGCTTACTACCTCCTCGCTCAGGCTGTATATCAGAACATTTTCTATTCCGACCTCTTCGTAGGCGAATTCAGCAACGCTCCTGCTGCTACTGTAGCCCCTGCGCCAGCACACATCACCAACGCAAGCATGTTCAGCGCAAAGAAAGAGATCAACAACATCCAAAAGAAAGAGTTCGGCCACAAGCGTCCTAACTTCGTTCTCAAATAAGTTTCATACTTATTGAACCACAGGTGCTCTCCCTTACGGGAGGGCACTTTTTTTTCGCCATCACGAAAAACACAGCCCGCATTCACTTTTTACCCCTACACACGAGAAACGATTCTTCGTTTTTTTACAAAAAATTTGCGCATGCAAAAAAAAAGCGCTACCTTTGCAGCCGAAACATATTTTATA
>DCGJ01000141.1:6511-7555 GCA_002315495.1 Lachnoclostridium sp. UBA1781
TATGAAAAAGCAATTTCCACTCATAGCAGTCGGCCTCATGGCGCTCACTTTCAGCGCATGCGGACTCTTCGACAACGACGTAGTCAAAGACCTTTTCCGCGCCACCACTTTCAAGATAGAAATCAGCAATATTCTTGATACGGAAGTGGATGTGACCATCACCCCGGGCAACGACTCTGCCTACTACTATTACGACATCCTCGAAGACAACGGCGAGGAGATCGACGACGAGGCTCTTTTCAACCAGTATATTGCCTACTTCAAGGGACAAATACAGAAAGCTGCCCAAAACGGCAAAAACTACACCCTTCTCGACTTCTTCGACCAGGGCAAATCGTCCTATCACTTCAAAGATCTCACCCCCGGAACCGACTACATGGTGGTAGTATTCCAAATCCATCCGGAGAAGGAAACTCTCATCGGCTACTTCACCCACAAAGAGTTTGCTACCAACAAGTTGGCAAAGTCATCAAATGTGATTGCCATCACCGTTGACACTGTCAACTGGATTGCCAACGTCACCACCACCAACAACGATCCCTACTTCTTCTATTGCGAACCAACCTCCAAAGAAGTGAAGGGTTACCTCTACTATGCCGACGACTTCAGCAACGAAGAGCTCCTCGGCACCGTAGCTGCATGGGGCGAAGCCTACAAAGAAGAAGGCTTCACCATGGCCGCACTGCAGGGCGACTGCTATTTCCAAGGCAATCAAAACATCGACCTCAAGCAGAACAACTGGCTGAATATCAAGGACGCAGACGGCAACTACGTGCCCTACTACGGACAGTATATCGTCTACGCCGCAGGCTACGAATATTGGGAGGTAACCACTACCACCGCAGCCTACGCACTCTTCAACTATACGGCGCCCGTCACTGAAGCACCTTTTGCTGCAGAATCACGCCGTCCGGAAGTAGTTCGCAGCGCAAAATCATCAGCCCCATTCGCCGTATATCGCGTACGCTGATTTTCAGCACGTTCAGTTTGCCAACTGTACATTACAAAGCTCATCCCTCGGGGTGGGCTTTTTTGCGTAAAAAC
>DCGJ01000095.1 GCA_002315495.1 Lachnoclostridium sp. UBA1781
GCGTATGGAATTATGACTATTTTGGGGATGCCAGAACGATAGATACACATGTAAAGAAACTTCGTGGAAAACTGGGCGAGAAAGGGGCTTACATCAAGACCGTCTGGGGTATGGGTTACAAGTTTGAGGTTTGATTCGGAGGTACGTGATTCATGAAGAAACACAAAAAAATATCCTTTCGAATGCACATCACTTTAGTATATGCCGTGGCTGTAGCCGTGGCCGTTATCGTTTGCTGGGCGTCCTGCAAACTGTTTCTGAGAGATTATTACGAGCGGAACAAGCTTGACCAGCTGGAAGAAGTTTATGCTACGATTAATGCGTCTCTTGGTTACGATGGGACACTTTTGGATAATTATGATATTCTGGCTGAATACTGTTATCATGTGGTTTCCGATGAACGAATCACCATTGCTTTTCGCTACTATGATGAAGATGGTAACCCAGCCATTTTTGACACCTCTCTGATGATTGACAGTAATCAAAATGGAAATGCCAATCAGACGGGGATAAATCATCAAATCCCAAGTATTTCTTCTGCGGCATCGCTTCCAAATGCGAATCCGTTTCCGGAGTATGGAATTATCAGTGCGGAAGACGGGGAGAAAGATGAGAGTGAGAACCAGGGTCACGGACCGAATCGAAAGAATCCGGAAGGTATGGAGGACATTATGGATTTGCTGTTGTTTTACAGCGGATTTGATACCTCCGTCATTCAGGGACACATTACGCAGCTTCGAAGTGAAGATAAATACAGCATTTTCTTGTTGGATTATAAGAACTCTGAAACGGCTCGTTACGACCTCTATGGTATGACGGACTGCGGGCTTCCGATTCTGCTTCGTGTTAATCAGGCGAACATTACTTCGGCGGCAAATGCGGCCTGTGATTTCCTGATGCGGGTAGGCCTTCTGGTAATTGTTTTCGGAAGTGTTGTTGTGTTTCTTATGACGAGAATTCTGACAAGACCGATTGAGCATATGTCAAAGGCAGCGGACAAAATGGCGCATCTGAATTTCGATGTGCATTGTCCGGAAAGCAGAACGCGGGAACTGGATTCTTTGGCCGGGTCATTAAATAATATGTCGTCCCGACTTGAGACTACGATTTGCGAGTTGAAGGAGTCCAATAATCAGCTGCAAAAGGACATTGCCCATAAGGTGGAAATCGACAATATGCGAACCGAATTCCTGTCCAACGTATCCCATGAGTTGAAGACTCCGATTGCCTTGATTCAGGGATATGCAGAGGGTTTGATGGACAATATTTCCGATGATGACGCGGAAAGCAGACAGTTCTACTGCGACGTTATTGTAGATGAAGCAAAGAAGATGAACACGATGGTGCGTAAGCTTTTGACGCTGAATCAGATTGAATGCGGACAGGATATGGTGGAATTCCAGCGTTTTGACCTGGTAGAGTTGATGCAAGCGGTCATCAATTCGCATGAGGTGCTTGGAAAAGAAAAAGACGTTACCATGCATTTTGATGAGAAGGAACCGATTTACGTATGGGCCGACGAATATATGATTGAGGAGGTTGCTACGAACTTTATCAGTAATGCCTTCCATCATGTATGCAAGTCCAATGAAATCGCAGTTTCCATGAAAAAGCACGACAACATCGTACGATGTTCCGTATATAACACCGGTAATCCGATTCCTGAAGAGGAACTCGACAAGATCTGGATTAAGTTCTACAAGGTAGACAAGGCCAGAACAAGAGAGTATGGCGGAAGCGGTATCGGTCTTTCCATCGTCAAGGCCATTATGGACAACCACAATCGCGAATGTGGTGTTATCAATCACGAGGGCGGTGTGGAGTTCTGGTTTGAGCTGGAAATGGCAGGGGAAGAATCAGAAGCGTAAAGTATGTAGTAATAGAGGTTGGAGATCATGATTGCAGTTATTGACTATGATGCAGGCAATGTGAAAAATGTGCTGAATGCCCTGAAGCGCTTGGGGCAGGAGGCGGTGCTTACCCGTGACCCGGAGGTCATTCTTCAGGCGGACCGCGCAATTTTGCCGGGGGTTGGCGCATTTGGCGCCGCAATGGAGCGCCTGGAACAATTCGGACTTGTTCCGGTTATTCAGAACTATGTTGCCAGCGGCAAGCCTTTTTTGGGCATATGTCTGGGCTTACAATTAATGTTTGATTCGAGTGAAGAGGCGCCGGGAGTACGGGGCCTTTCGCTGCTTCCCGGAAAGGTTGTTAAGATTTCCGATGCACCGGGCTTAAAGATTCCTCACATTGGATGGAACGACCTGACCCTTAATCCAAGAAGCCGGTTATTTGCCGGAATTCCGAATCAGTCGTATGTCTATTTTGTTCATTCTTTTTATCTTCAGGCGGAGCATGAAGAGGATGTGGCCGCAAGCACGGAATATGGAGCACATATTCATGCAGCCGTGGAGCATGGCAATCTGGTTGCTTGTCAGTTCCATCCGGAAAAGAGCGGTGATGTCGGATTAGCGATTTTGAAGAATTTTATCGCCATGTAGACCGCTTAGGAAAATGCGGCAGGTCCTGACGAAGCGATGGACCGGAAAGGATGACAATATGTTTACAAAGAGAATTATTCCCTGTCTGGATGTGAATAACGGACGAGTGGTGAAGGGCATCAATTTCGTTGACCTTCGGGATGCCGGAGATCCGGTGGAGGTTGGCCGTGCATACGGTGAGGCTGGTGCCGATGAATTGGTGTTTTTGGACATTACCGCATCGTCTGATGCGAGAACCATCAAAGCGGAAATGGTTCGCCGCGTGGCAGAAACGGTATTCATTCCGTTTACGGTTGGCGGCGGAATTCGCACGGTCGACGATTTTCGCATGATCTTGCGTGAAGGCGCGGATAAGGTGGCTGTGAATTCGGCTGCTATTATGAACCCGCAGCTCATTCGTGAGGCGGCAGACATTTTCGGGAGCCAGTGCGTAGTTTGTGCAATTGACGCGAAGAGACAAGCGGACGGAACGTGGCACATTTACAAAAATGGTGGCCGTGTCGATATGGGAATCGATGCTGTGAAGTGGGCTCGTCAGGCATATGAACTTGGCGCCGGCGAGATTCTTTTAACCAGTATGGACTGTGACGGAACGAAGAACGGATACGACATCGAGCTTACCAGAAAGGTAAGCGAAGCGGTGCCGATTCCGGTCATTGCATCCGGTGGTGCCGGAACGATGGAGCATTTTTATGATGCGCTTACGGAAGGCAAGGCCGATGCGGCTTTGGCGGCTTCCCTGTTCCACTACAAGGAGATGGAGATTAAAGACCTGAAGGAATATCTGCGTTCGAGGGATGTCAGCGTACGCTTGTAACTGACCGTATGATAGGCAAAGAATAGAGGAAGAAACGATGGGGATGATTACCGGCGACTGGCAGGAGGCTCTGCAGGGAGAATTTCAAAAGCCATATTATAAGGAACTGTACAAGTTCGTGAAAAATGAGTATTCTACTACTGTAGTATACCCGCCCTCGGAGGATATCTTCAATGCACTTCATTACACCTCGCTGGCGGATGTGAAGGTCGTGATTTTGGGGCAGGATCCGTATCACGAGCCAAAGCAGGCACATGGCTTATGTTTTTCCGTGTCTCCGGAGGTGCAGGTTCCACCGTCTCTTGTGAATATCTACAAGGAGCTTCACGAGAACCTGGGGTGTGCGATTCCCAATAACGGTTATCTTGAAAAATGGGCCCGTCAGGGAGTGCTGCTTCTGAATACGGTGTTGACCGTTCGGGCACACAACGCATTTTCCCATGCGGGAAGAGGATGGGAGCAATTTACCGACGCCATCATTGAGGCAGTTAATCGGGAAGACCGTCCAATTGTATTCATGCTGTGGGGCTCACCTGCGCAAAAGAAGAAGGCGATGCTAACCAATCCGAAGCATCTGGTACTTTGTGCCCCACATCCAAGTCCGCTTTCGGCGTATCGCGGCTTTTTCGGATGTAAGCATTTTAGTCAGGCAAATGCGTTCTTGGCCGAGCATGGACAGGAAAAGATTGACTGGCAGATTGAAAATGTGTAAAGTGGATGAAATGATGTGTATATAAGAGTGGAGTAAAAGGAGAAAGCGTATGAATGAGGGATTTTCGGATATTGCTTATCAGGAGCTTCATCCGACAATTTTGTATTGTAGCCGAACACGTGATGCGAGACTGAACTCGTATCATTCGCACACAAATGTGGAGATGGCGTTTATTCTTTCCGGCACCGGTCGCTATCTGGTGGATGGAGTCAGTTATGATGTGAAGCAGGGGGACCTGATTATTTGTAATCCCGGCGTATTGCATCAGAGCGTGGTCACGGACCAGAACGATCCGACCATTGAATTCATTGTGGGTTTTACGGATGTTCATTTTCTGAATATGCCGGATAACTGCATTCGCATGCCGGAGGGAGAGCATTTGCTCCGACTGTCTTCGGAAGCAAAGCGTGAGTTTAGCCGTTGCTGTTATGAAATTATGGAGGAAAATGCGTCCTCCGAGCCGGGACGGTATTATATGATTCAGGCTGAGATGATGAAGATGCTTATCATCATTTATCGTGCACTGAACGGAAATCGCCAGGAGGAAAACAGCGGTATCAGCTTTGAAAGCTACTCGAAGGGATATGTTGTTCAGCAGATTATTCGTTACCTGAATGAGAATTATGCAAATAAGATTTCGCTGGATCAGATTGCGCATAATATGTATCTGAGTCCGGTGTATATTTCAAAGATTTTCAAGGAGAAGACCGGAGATTCTCCAATCAACTTCCTGATTAAGATTCGCTTGAAGAAGGCGAAAGAACTTCTTGAGGACGGACAGGGAAGCATTAAGGTGATTGCCTCGATGGTTGGTTACGATGATGTGTATCATTTTTCCAAACTGTTTAAGAAGTACTACGGAATCTCTCCGTTAAACTATCAGAAATCGGTTCGGAAGAAAGAAGAGTAGGTCGGGAGGAAGAAATGGCTCAGAGCTATGAGGAACGAATTGAAACCCTGAAGCAGTGGATTCGGGAAAGTGAGCGGATTGCATTTTTTGGTGGCGCAGGCGTGTCAACGGAGAGCAATATTCCGGACTTTCGAAGCACAGACGGGTTGTATCATATGAAATACGATTATCCTCCGGAAACGATTTTGAGTGCGACTTTCTTTCATCGAAAGACGGATGAGTTTTACCGGTTTTATCGGGATAAGATGATTTATACGGATGCCAAACCGAATCGCGCGCATTTGGCTCTGGCAAAGCTGGAACAGGAGGGCAAACTGACCGGAATCGTCACCCAGAACATTGACGGGCTTCACCAGGAGGCCGGGAATAAAAAGGTGTATGAGCTTCACGGAAGTGTCCTTCGCAATTACTGTATGAAATGCCACAAGTTTTACGGCATTGATGCGATTATGAAATCGGAGGGGATCCCAACCTGCGAGTGCGGGGGGACCATTAAGCCGGATGTTGTTTTATATGAAGAAGGCCTGAATGATCAGGTTTGGAACGGCGGCGAGGCTGCCATTCGAAATGCGGATATGCTGATTGTAGGAGGCACCTCTCTTACGGTTTATCCGGCGGCGAATATGCTCTATTACTATCGCGGAAAGCGTCTCGTGTTAATCAATCGCGACGCCACAACCTATGATTCCGAGGCTGATTTAGTCTTTCACGAATCGATAGGGGATGTTCTTTCTACAGCGGTAGAGTTATAGATAAATGCGGCACTAAATGCTGCATGGGGAATTATGTTACGGAGTTTTTACAAGAACACCAAGAATACTGGAGGAACAGATTTTGAGCGACAACGACAAGAATTTGAAGCATGATCCGGAAGAAGATAACGGGTCGAACAAGAAGAAAAAAGACAACAAGCATAAGATAACCAGATACCTGGCTGTTGCAGGTGTTGTTATGTGCCTTATGTTTTCTTATATGCTTGCAAGCAGCTACATAAGTGGTCTTCGAAACAAAGAAATTAAGTACGACGAGTTTCTGAAGAAATTGGAGCAGGGGGCGATTGAGGAGGTTGAGATCCAGCAGGATTACGACCGAATTGTCATTACTCCGAACGAAAAGGATGAAAACTTCAAGAAGGTTGATACCTATTACACCGGAATTGTGGACGATCAGGAGCTTGTTCAGCGTCTGACCGAAGCGAAGATTCCGTTTAGCCGTAAGATTATTGACAAGAGTACAACGATCGTTGACATTTTACTCAGTTACATTCTTCCGTTTGTTCTGATGTATGTTGTCATCTATATGCTTTATAAGATGGTTTTCAAAAACGGTGGAATCGGCGGTGTGAATAAAAACACCGGTAAGGTTTATCAGGAGGATGAGACCGGGATTACCTTTAAGGATGTGGCCGGGCAGGAAGAAGCAAAGGATTCCGTTATGGAATTGGTGGATTTCCTTCACGACCCTGCAAAATATACCCGTATCGGCGCGAAGCTTCCGAAGGGTGCGCTTTTGGTAGGCCCTCCGGGAACCGGTAAAACCTTGCTTGCAAAGGCCGTTGCCGGAGAAGCAAAGGTTCCTTTTATCAGCCTTTCCGGTTCGGATTTTGTGGAGATGTTTGTTGGTGTCGGTGCTTCCCGTGTTCGTAACCTGTTCAATCAGGCAACACAGATGGCTCCGTGCATCATTTTCATTGATGAAATCGATGCCATCGGTAAGAGTCGTGACAGCCGGTTCGGCGGTGGAAATGACGAGCGTGAGCAGACGTTAAACCAGCTGCTCGCAGAAATGGATGGTTTTGATACTTCCAAGGGTATCGTTATTCTGGCAGCGACCAACCGTCCGGAGGTTTTGGATAAGGCATTGCTTCGTCCGGGCCGTTTTGACCGTCGAATTATCGTTGACAAGCCGGATATGAAGGGCCGTCTTGCCGTTTTGAAGGTACATGCGAAAAATGTTTTGATGCATGACAGTGTAGATTTGGAAGCAATTGCAAAAGCAACCAGCGGTGCCGTAGGTTCCGATTTGGCGAATATCATAAATGAGGCCGCAATCCTTGCAGTTAAGGAAGGAAGAACCGTTGTACAGCAGTCCGATTTGATGGAGTCTGTAGAGGTTGTCTTCGCCGGTAAAGAGAAGAAGAATCGTATTCTCGGACCGGAAGAAAAGAAAATCGTGGCGTATCATGAAATCGGTCATGCCATGGTAGCCGCTCTTCAGAAAAATGCGGAGCCGGTTCAGAAGATTACCATTGTTCCGAGAACCATGGGCGCACTTGGCTATACGATGCAGGTTCCGGAGGAAGAAAAGTATCTGAATTCAAAGGAAGAACTTTTGACGACAATCCGTACCTTCTGTGGCGGTCGTGCAGCAGAAGCATTAAAGTTCCATTCCATTACGACCGGCGCAAGCAACGATATTGAGCGTTCCACTCAGCTGGCACGCCATATGATTACCCTCTATGGTATGTCCGATGAATTCGGTATGATGGCACTTGAGTCTGTGGAAAGCAAATACCTGGAAGGTCGTACCGTTCTGGAGTGTAGTAACGAAACCGCAACGAAGGTCGATGAACTCGTTCGAAAGACCATGAAGGACTGCTATGACCAGGCCTATCAGTATCTGGCCGACAATGAGCCGCTGTTGGATGAGGCTGCCGAATTCCTGATCGAGAAGGAAACCATTACCGGTGAACAGTTTATGGAGATTTTCAATCGCCACAAGAATCCGGAAGCGGTTAGCGAAACGGTGACGGAAATCAATCTGGATGAGGAGATCAATCCGGACACCTCGTCAACCCTGAATTAAGTACAATTGAACCCCGAGTGTCCGTGGACATTCGGGGTTTTTACGAAGTGGGAGGAGCGCATGAGAGAGTTTGACATTCCAAGTGAATTGAAGAAACTGCCGGCCACACCCGGAGTGTATCTGATGCACAATAAGCTGGATCAGATTATCTATGTCGGAAAAGCCAAGGTGTTGAAAAATCGTGTGCGTCAGTACTTCCAAAACGGAAATCGTCTGTCGCCGAAGATTCAAAAAATGGTGTCGAATGTTTGCTGGTTTGAGTACATCGTTGTGGACAGTGAACTGGAAGCCCTCGTGTTAGAGAACAACCTGATTAAGGAGCATCGTCCGAAATATAACACGATGCTAAAGGACGATAAGACCTACCCGTACATCAAGGTGACGGTTCAGGAGGATTATCCGAGAGTCCTGCTCGGACGCCAGCAGAAGCGTGACGGCGCACGATATTTTGGTCCGTATACCAACGGTGTAAATGTCGGAGAAACAATTGAACTTATCCGTAAACTGTTTCATGTACGAAACTGTAATAAGATTGTCCCGGACCATGATCCTAAAGCGCGTCCATGCCTTTATCATCGTATCCACCAGTGCGATGCGCCTTGCGTTGGCAGTATCACAAAGGAGGAGTATGCGAAGAACATCGAGCAGGTGCTGCATTTTCTGGGAGGCGATTACAGTAAGGCCTTGAATCATTTGCAGGAGAAGATGCTGTCTGCCAGCGAGGAACTGAATTTCGAGGAGGCAGCGCATTATCGTGATTTGATGAACCAGGTGAAGGCACTTTCACAGAAGCAGAAGGCAGCGGATACCCATGGCGATGACAGGGATATTATTGCAATGTCCATGCAGGACGTTCATTGCGTCATTCAGGTGTTTTTTGAGAGAGAAGGAAAGCTTCTCGGTAGGGAGCATTTTCATATGACCGGTGCAAATGATTCCGAACCCGCACAGATTCTGTGTGACTTTATTAAGCAGTATTATGCCGGAACGCAGATTGTTCCGAAGCAATTGCTGGTGGAATTCGAGCCGGAGGATTCCGAGTTACTTGCCGGATGGCTCAGTACAAAGCGCGGCAGCAAGGTGAGTTTTGTTGTGCCAAAGATTGGTGACAAGGAAAAGCTTTTGCAGCTTGCGAAGCAAAATGCGGACATCGTTCTCCATCAGGATCTGGACAAGATTACGAGAGAGGAACAGCGTACACGAGGGGCTGTGCAGGAGCTCGCAGAGCTACTCGGAATTGCCTGCGCTGACCGGATGGAGTCGTATGATATTTCCAATACCAGCGGGTTTCATAATGTTGGCTCGATGGTTGTGTTTGAGAACGGAAAGCCGAAGAAAAATGATTACCGAAAGTTTCGTATCAAAAGCTTTCAGGGGCCGAACGATTATGCATCCATGGAGGAAGTGCTGACCCGAAGATTTTTGCACGGACAGAAAGACCGGGAGGACAGCGCGGAGACCGGATTTTCCAGATTTCCGGATCTGATTCTGATGGATGGCGGTAAGGGACAAGTTCATATTTGTGAGGAGGTGCTGGCGAAGCTGGGTATCTCCATTCCTGTGTGCGGTATGGTTAAAGATGACCACCATCGAACGAGAGGACTATACTTCCATGATGTTGAGCTGCCGCTCAATGTTCAGGGAGAGGGCTTCCATCTGCTCACAAGGATTCAGGATGAAACGCATCGGTTTGCAATCGAATTCCATAAGAGTCTCAGAAATAAGGCGCAGGTGCATTCCATTCTCGATGATATTCCGGGCATCGGACCGACGAGAAGAAGGGCGTTGATGAAGGCGTTCACGGGGCTTGAAGAATTGAAGGATGCGGATGTGGAGACCTTGAGTAAGGTTCCGGGAATGAACCGATTATCCGCGACAAAGGTGTATGATTTTTTTCATTCCGAACAGAATGGAAGTAGGAAGCCGGAAGGTGATTCCACCGAAAATCGGGAGAATTGAGTTGTTGAAAAATAAGTGCCCATCCGTTATACTGTAAGGGATGTGTGTTACGTGTGTAAAAGCGCATTTTTAGAAATAATAGGAGGAGACAGCACATGTATTCCGTTGATTTGACACAGTTGGTAAAACAAATGAATCTGGTCAACCTGACCCCGGAGATTGATTTGAAGGGAAGAAAGGTAACGAAGCCGGAGATTAACCGTCCTGCGCTTCAGCTGGCAGGCTTCTTTAACGACTTCGATAAAGAGCGTATCCAGTTGATCGGTAACGTAGAATATTCCTTTATGTATCAGAATAAGATGACGTCCGAGGAACGTCATGCATGCTTCTCCAGACTGATGGATTTCGGAGTACCATGCATCATTTTCTGCCGTAATCTCGAGGTTAGCCCGGGGATGAGAAAACTCGCTTTGGAGAAGAACGTTCCGCTCTTTAATTCCAACATGGAAACGACGGCACTTGTGGCAGAACTTGTTCGCTGGCTGAAGGTTCAGCTTGCTCCGCGAATCAGTATTCACGGTGTATTGGTTGACGTATTCGGTCAGGGTGTTCTGATTATGGGTGAGAGCGGAATCGGTAAGTCCGAGGCCGCTCTCGAGCTTATTAAGCGTGGACACCGTCTCGTATCCGATGACGTCGTGGAAATCAAGCGTGTGAGTGAAGAAACACTGATTGGTACCGCGCCGGAAGTCACAAAATACATGATTGAACTTCGAGGCATCGGTATCATCGATATTAAGACCCTGTACGGTGTTCAATCCGTTCGTGAAACCCAAAGCATCGATCTTGCCATCATCCTCGAGGAGTGGGTGAAGGACAAGGAATACGACCGCTTGGGACTCGAGGAAAACTATACCGAGATTCTCGGAAAGAAGGTTGTCTGTCATAACATTCCGATTCGTCCGGGTCGTAACCTGGCCATCATTTGCGAGGCGGCAGCAATTAACTACAGACAGAAGCAGATGGGCTACAACGCAACCGAAGAATTGTATCGTCGTGTAACCCAGAATCTGAGTAAGAATAAAGAGGAGGAGTAATTACTATGAAGTATGTATTTGGTATCGATATCGGAGGAACTACCGTAAAATGCGGCCTGTTTTCCGACCAGTGGCAGGTGCTTGAGCGTTGGGAGATTGACACTGTTCGTAATGATGAAAATGCACTCTTGGGCAGCATTTCCGCATCCATTATGACGAAAATCGCAGAGAAAAACATTGCGGACGAGGATGTTCTCGGAATCGGTGTTGGTGTGCCGGGACCGGTGCTTTCCGACGGCGATGTCATTAAGTGTGCGAACCTCGGCTGGGGCCGTGTCAATGCGAAGGATCTCATGGAAGAGATGCTTCAGAATAAGTATACCGTAGCCATTGGAAATGATGCCAATGTTGCAGCACTTGGTGAGTACGTTGCAGGTGGCGGACGCGGCTATGAGAGTATGATGATGATCACGCTCGGAACCGGCGTTGGCGGCGGCTTGATCCAGAACGGAAAGATTGTATGCGGTAGCAATGGCGCAGCCGCAGAAATCGGACATATTATTGTAGACCCGACCGAAACCGACCTTTGCGGATGTGGCGGACATGGTCATTTGGAGCAGTATGCGAGTGCGACCGGTATTGTTCGTATGGCAAATAAGGCGCTCGCCGCAACGGATGAGGCAACCACGCTTCGCAACTTTAATCCGCTTACGGCGAAGGACATTTTCGACGAAGCAAAGAAGGGTGACAAGGTGGCTTGTGAGCTTGTGGATATGCTTGGAACGAAGCTGGCATTTGCACTTACTCATGTGGCAGCGGTTGTGGATCCACAGGCATTTGTTATCGGCGGAGGTGTAAGCCGCGCCGGTCAGATTTTGCTGGATGCCATCAGCAAGCACTACAACGACAACATTCTGACTGCTCTTCGGGACAAGGAGTTCCGTCTTGCCGAGCTTGGAAATGATGCAGGTATCTTTGGCGCAGCCGGAATGATTATGGAAGGTTAGGATAGAAACGTGTACGAGACTTTGGTAACAACACTTCGCAGCGAACTTGGTGAAGAGGCTGTGAAGCTTATGGAACCGATGAAGAAATATACCACCTTTCGCATTGGCGGACCGGCGGATGTGCTTGTGAGCGTAACCGATTCCGAGCAGATGGTTGCTGCTGTAAATGCGTCCGTGGCCGCAGGTGTTACCCCCTTTGTCATCGGTAACGGCAGTAATCTGTTAGTGTCGGATGAGGGCGTTCGAGGTTTTGTGATTCGCTATGCACCGGACAATGCTTCCGAGCCTGAGGTGACCGATTTTGGTGACTATGTAATCGTGAAGACTTCTGCCGGAGCGATGCTTTCTTCGTTTGCAAGAGAGATGACAAAACGTGGGTTTGTCGGCATGGAATTTGCCGCCGGAATCCCAGGCAGTGTCGGCGGTGGCGTAGTGATGAATGCCGGCGCATACGGTGGAGAACTGAAGGATGTTCTGGTATCTGCCGAGGTAGTTAATCCTAGTGGGCACGTGATTACATTAACAGCAGAAGAATTGGAGCTTTCTTATCGTCACAGTTGCATTTCGGCGAAGGGATACACTGTGCTTTCGGCCGCATTTTCCTTGAAAAAAGGAGACCCGGTGGCCAGTAAAGCGATTGTGGATGACCTCTCTGCAAAGAGAAAAGAAAAACAGCCGTTAGAATACCCGAGTGCGGGGAGTACGTTTAAGAGACCTGAGGGATATTTTGCGGGAAAACTGATTCAGGATGCAGGACTTCGCGGTTTTTCTGTTGGGGATGCACAGGTATCGGAGAAGCATTGCGGCTTTGTCATTAACAAGGGTGATGCAACTGCGGAGGAGATTCTCCTTCTGATTACCCGTGTCAGAAACAAGGTGTATGAGGAGGTCGGCATTTGGCTGGAAACCGAAGTTCGCTTTGTTGGAGACTTCGGATATCTGGATGCAGAGGTTGACCGGAGAGTGTTGGAATTGAAATAGTACCTGGAGGAAACAGGATGTCTTTTTCTTCGGAAGTAAAGAAGGAACTGGCGGAGCATTTGAATGTTCAGGACCATTGTCGACGGGCGGAGCTTGCCGCATTACTTCAGTGCGGGGGTAGTCTTTGCACCGATGAGGATGGAAATGAGAGTATTGTGTTCGCCAGTGAAAATGAAGAAATCGTAAAAAAGTGCTTTACTTTTTTAGGGAAGTCCTATAATATATCGTTGTTGCCGCCTGAGGATTTTTTGGACGTGCGCAATCGAACGGAATATGTTTTTGAAGTGACGGATCAAAGCATCGTGAAGAAGATTGTGAAGGACTTTGGGTTCTTTGACAAGGATGATTCGACGATGCAGAGCATTCTGAAACGACCTTGCTGCCGAAGGGCTTATGTTCGCGGTTTGTTTCTAATGAACGGAAGCGTGAACGACCCGGCAAAGAGTTATCATCTGGAAATCAAAGTGCCGGGAGATAAGGAAGCAGGACAGTTATCAAGAATTATTCAGGAATTCGGAATCGAGCCGAAACGTATGCTACGTCGCGGACAGCCGGTTTTGTATATCAAAGACGGTACCCAGGTAGGAGATATGTTGACGGTCATGGAGGCCACAGGGGCCTTGCTCCGATTTGAAGAGCAACGTGTTGTTAGGGAAACAAGAGGAATCATTAACCGACGGGTGAATTGTGAGTGTGCAAATCTCAACAAAACTCTGGAAGCTGCCAAAAAGCAGGTTGATGATATTCGTTACATACAGGAGACGGAAGGGTTGGAGAGCCTGCCGGAGAATCTTGTGGAATTGGCTAAGTTACGATTGGAATATCCGTCAGCATCGCTGTCGGAACTTGGGGAGATGCTACATCCGGCCATGGGGCGGTCAGGTGTAAATCACAGATTGCAAAAACTTATGAGTATAGCGGAACAGATTCGTCTACGATGAGGAGGGAAAATCGATGATTTCTAAGAAAATGGACATTACTATTCCTACAGGATTAGAGGCAAGACCGGTTGCAATGCTCGTTCAGGTAGCAAGCCGTTTTGACAGCAGTGTTTACATTGAGTGTGAGAACAAGAAGGTAAACGCAAAGAGCATCATGGGTATGATGAGTCTGGCACTTCCGGCTGGTACGGAAATCGGTGTTACCGTTGATGGTGCAGACGAGGCTGACGCAATGGCTGCCATCGAAGATTATCTTTGCGGCAAGTAAATTTAGTGAACTGACTAAGAGAGGAATCTTCCGGATGGGAGGTTCCTTTTTTTATTCCGTTTTTATCGCTAATTCGGCACCATGTTCTTTATGGGGCGAAAATGGGCCACCGTTCGTTTGACAAGTGCATTTACATGGACTATAGTAGAGAACGTAGCAAACAGGTGAAATGAATCGAAGATATGGAGGGAATTGTTATGAAGATGACATCCGCACTGGCGCAGAAGATGATTCGCCAACTGAGTGAAGAAAAGGAATTCTGGAGACAGAAGGAAGAAGAGAATAGCTCCTATGTTGCGGCAGAGGGAGAAGAGCCGGTAATCCCGGCATATGATTACGTTGAGGTGAATGGGAAGATTGCTGAAATTGACCGCAAGGTTCGCACCATTAAGCACGCCATCAATGTTTCGAATACGACCGCGAAGCTGGACGTTCAGGGTCAGGAGATGACCGTGGACGAGGTGCTGGTGGAGATGGCACAGCTGAATGCCAGAAGAAATCTCTACGATCGTTTGAGAAAGAGAGAACCGAAGGAGCGTGAGGAGATGAGCTACTCCCGCATTTCCCGAAATCAGGTGCCGGAGTATCGCTACGTGAACTACGATATCAGTCTGGCACAGGCTGATTTCGATGCTGTAACCGAGCGCATTATGCTGATGCAGCTTGCGCTTGACAAGCATAACCAGACCGAAGAATTTGAGGTGGCGCTGTAAGCGCTACTTCTTTTCCGCACGAATCCACCTTTTATATTGGATAATAAATGTTTAGCGTTTTTCGTTATTCTGTTATTGGTTGTTTATTTTTCATTTATCGTTCAATGTCAAAGAGTATACATGGTTAATTTTTTCGGATTCGTGGAAAACTTACGTTGGCCAAGATGCTTGCACCTTGGCAAATTGCCATCCTTTTGGTGGTCGGACGCTGAAGTTCGGTTTCAGGCGTCCTTTTTTATTGATCCAATTGTCTCTTCCGAATATAAAAACATGGAACTCGTGAAAAAAATCTTTTGGATTTGATGGTTTTGTGATATACTATTATCGGGTTAAACTAGGGTTTGTAGAGAGAAGATAATCGGGATTTGTGGAGAACATTTGAATAGAAGAAGTAGAATTAATCAGAGTGAAAGAGAGGAAGACAATATGGATGAAGAAATCATTATCGAGACTCAGACGAACGAAGAGAATTTGATTGACGAGAGCAAGAATGAAGGATTGAGTTTTGCCGAAGAGAATAAACTGGACCAGGAAGAAATTGAAGCCAGACAGAGACGTAAGGAAGAACGACGCGAAAGACGAGAGAAGATGAAGGCGAAACTGGAGACCCAGCATAAGGTTTTAGTTGGGCTGGAAGTTTTTGCGTTGGTTAGTTTTCTGCTTGCGGTTTTTGTGCATTTTGTATGGTAAGGGGTTCTGTGGCGGATTAGAAAGGATGGAAGTATAGGATGGCATTTACCCATTTACATGTTCATACTTCATACAGTCTGTTAGACGGCGCAGGAAAGATTCCGGAGATGGTGGCGAGAGCCAAGGAACTGGGGATGGATGCCCTGGCCATTACCGACCATGGCGTTATGTACGGTTGTATTGATTTCTATAAAGCCTGTCGGGCAGAGGGAATTAAGCCGGTCATCGGTTGTGAGGTGTATGTTGCACCGGGCTCCCGATTTGATCGCGAAGCGTCGGGAGACAAGCGTTATTATCATCTGGTTTTACTGGCCGAGAACAATACCGGATATGAGAATCTCACGAAGATTGTTTCCAAGGGATTTGTGGATGGCTTTTACTACAAACCGCGTGTGGATTATGAAGTGCTGGAAGCGTATCATGAGGGAATTATTGCGCTTTCCGCCTGTCTTGCAGGTGAGATCCCGACTGCGCTTTCCTTGAACCTTTACGAGGAGGCAAAGGAACGCACACTGCATATGCAGAGCATTTTCGGAAAAGAGAACTTCTTTTTGGAATTGCAGGACCATGGGATTAGTCAGCAGAAGCTGGTGAACCAGGGACTTCTGAGACTGCATGAGGACCTGAACATTCCGCTTGTGTGTACGAACGATATTCACTACACCCGAGCTGAGGATGCGGAGGCACATGATGTGCTGCTTTGCATTCAGACGCAGGCGAAGGTTGGGGATGAGAAGCGTATGCGCTACGACGGCGGACAGTATTATATTAAGTCCGAGGAGGAGATGCGTAAGCTCTTTCCGTATGCGCCGGAGGCGTTGGAGAATACCCACAAAATCAGCGAACGCTGTAATGTGGAGATTGAATTTGGAAATTATAAATTGCCGCGCTATGATGTGCCGGAGGGGTACGATGCGTGGAGTTATTTGAATAAACTTTGTCTCGACGGGTTAAAGGAGCGTTATCCGAATAACTGGGAGGAGCATGTGGAGCGACTGAATTACGAGCTCAACACGATTCATACCATGGGTTTTGTCGACTATTTCCTGATTGTGTGGGACTTCATTCATTTCGCTAAGCAGAATGACATTCCGGTCGGCCCCGGACGAGGCAGTGCAGCGGGAAGTATCGTTGCATATTCGCTTCGTATCACGGATATCGACCCGATTCGGTACAGTCTGCTCTTTGAGCGATTCCTGAATCCGGAGCGAGTTACCATGCCGGATATAGATATTGACTTCTGTTTCGAAAGACGGCAGGAGGTCATTGAATACGTTACGAAGAAGTACGGCGCAGACCGCGTCTGTCAGATTGTTACCTTTGGTACCATGGCTGCGAAGGGTGTTATTCGAGATGTTGCGAGAGCAATGGATTTCCCTTATGCGAGAGCAAATGAACTTGCGAAAATGGTGCCGGATGATTTACATATGACCTTGGATCTTGCGATTTCGATGAATCCGGATCTGAAGAAAGCCATTGAAGAGGATGGTGCGGTTGAGCAGTTGTTTGAGATTGCAAGACGCCTGGAGGGGATTCCGCGTCACGCCAGCACGCATGCGGCAGGTGTCGTTATTTCCAACGCACCCGTGGATGATTATGTGCCGCTTTCCCGTTCGGGAGACGGTTCCGTGACCGCACAGTACAATATGACCACCCTGGAGGAGTTGGGACTTCTGAAGATGGATTTCCTTGGCCTTCGTACGCTGACGGTTTTGAAAAATGCGGAGCGGTTCGCCCAGCGGAAGAACCCGCATTTTACCATTGATTCCATTGATTATGATGATCCGAAGATTTATCAGCTGATTGGCTCCGGTAAAACGGAGGGTATCTTCCAGCTGGAATCCGAGGGTATGAAAAACTTCATGAAGGAACTGGCGCCGACCTGTCTGGAAGACGTTGTCGCAGGTATTTCGCTGTTCCGTCCGGGTCCAATGGACTTTATTCCGAAGTATCTGAAGGGGAAGAATAATCAAAATGATATCCAGTATGATTGTCCGGAACTAAGGCCGATTCTGGAAGCTACCTACGGCTGTATCGTATACCAGGAGCAGGTTATGCAGATTGTTCGTGAGCTGGCAGGATACAGCTTTGGTCGAAGTGATTCGGTTCGTCGAGCAATGAGCAAGAAAAAAGCCGCAGTTATGGAAAAGGAGCGTGCGAACTTTGTGCACGGTAACCCTGAAGAGAATGTCCCGGGCTGTGTGGCACTGAATATTTCAGAAGCGGTAGCAAATAAGATTTATGATGAAATGACCGACTTCGCCAAGTACGCATTTAACAAATCACATGCGGCCTGTTACGCGGTAGTTGCTTACCGAACGGCCTATATGAAGTATTATTACCCGGCGGAATTTATGGCGTCGTTAATCACGTCCGTCATTGACAATGCGTCGAAGGTCACTTCCTACATTGGAAGCCTTCGCCAGATGGGAATTGAGCTTCTTCCACCTGATGTAAATGCGTCCGAGTCCGCATTTAGTGTGGGCGAGAAGGATGGAAAGCCGATGATTCGATATGGCCTGACCGCAATTAAGGGTCTCGGTTGGCAGGTTACCGACAGTATCGTTGAGGAACGTTTGGCAAATGGTCCATACACCAGTCTGGAGGACTTTATCGGTCGCCTTTCAAATGGTGCGGCGAACAAACGAACCGTTGAGAACTGTATCAAGGCGGGAGCACTGGACTCTGTTCCGGGAACCCGTAAGCAGAAGATGCAGATATACGCACTGGTAATGGATAACGTTGCCAGAGAGCGCAAGGATAAAATGGCCGGACAGATGAGTCTCTTCGACATGATGGAGGAAGAGGAGCAGCCGAGTCGTGTACCATTTCCAAACTGTGGAGAATACGAGTTGCAGGACTTGCTTGCGCTCGAAAAGGATGTTTTGGGCTTCTACGTAAGCGGACATCCGCTTCGGGATGAGGTTCCGATGATGGAGAAAAATGTATCCAAATGGGCTGTGGACTTCGAGTGGAACGAGGAAGCCAAGGCGGCCAATGTCGAAGACGGAAAATGGGAAACCATCGGTGGAATTTTGGTAAAGAAGACGACGAAGACAACCAAGAACAATACCCTGATGGCATTCCTTACGATTGAGGACACGACCGGAACGGTTGAAGTTTTGGTGTTCCCAAAGGATTATGAGCGATATCGCGGTCGCCTTTTGGAGGATACTCGTTTGTTTATTCGTGGCCGTGTATCGGCAGAGGAAGATAAGGACAGCAAGCTGATCTTCTCTGATATGATTCTGTTTTCCGAGGTTCCGAAGGAACTTTGGGTGAAGTACCCGACGAAGGAGTCGTATCAGGCGGATGAGGAGCATTTGCAATCGATTCTGCGTCAAAGTGACGGTAACGGAAAGGTTGTAATCTGGATTGAGAATCCAAAGGCCATGAAGGAGCTTCCGCCGAATATGTCGGTTGATATTTCTGCTGATTTGGTGGAACAATTAAAAGAACAATACGGAGCTGACCGCGTAGCGGTTCGAGTAGGAAAGGCTTCGATAGGAGGTAATCGAAATGGGATTTCTAAAAGGTATTAGGAAGAAGGATTCCGGCACAATTGCCGTGTTAACCAGTGGTGGAGACGCACCGGGTATGAACGCAGCTGTTCGTGCGGTTGTTCGTGCGGCGATTGCAAATGGCCTTAAGGTCAAGGGCATTCAGCGTGGTTATACCGGTCTTTTGGAAGAAGATTTTGTTGATATGGAAGCACGAAGTGTTTCTGATATCATTCAGCGTGGCGGTACCATTCTGTACACGGCCCGCTGTCCGGAGATGATGCATCTCGACGGACAGGAAAAGGCTGCTATGATTCTTCGAAAGAAGGGGATTGACTGCCTGATTGTTATCGGTGGCGATGGTTCTTATCGTGGTGCGCTTGCACTTGCAAATCAGGGCATCAATGTAATCGGTATTCCTGGAACAATTGACCTTGATATCGCCTGCACCGATTACACCATCGGTTTTGATACGGCGCTTAACACGGCTATGGATGCAATTGATAAGGTTCGTGATACTTCTACTTCTCATGAGCGTTGTTCCATTATTGAGGTTATGGGTCGTAAGGCCGGTCACATTGCTTTGTGGTGTGGTATTGCAAATGGTGCCGAAGAAATTTTGGTTCCGGAGCGTTACGATTACGAAGAGCAGTCCATTATTGACCGTATCAATGCCAGAAAGAAGCTTGGTAAGAAATTGCATATTATTATCAATGCAGAAGGTATCGGCGATTCCAATGGTATGGCGAAGCGTATTGAAGCAGCTACCGGATTGGAAACCCGTGCGACCATCATCGGCTATATTCAGCGTGGCGGAAGTCCAACCTGCCGCGATCGTGTATTTGCATCCGCAATGGGCGCAAAGGCAGTAGATATCTATGTGTCCGGTGGGCAAAACAGAATTGTTTGCTATCGTAAGGGAGAATTTACTGATATGGATATCACGGAAGCCCTGGCTATGCAGAAGGATATCGATAGCAGTCTGTGGGAAATTTCCAGAAAGCTTTGCAGATAAATGTTTGGTAACTTAAAGAAAAATGAGACAGTGAAGCTTCCGACGGGAATGCTCAGCGGTCAGGGCCTGGGTAATCTGAAGAGTATGCGCTATGGTCTGTCTACTGTGGGAAGTGGCGGATGTGGAACGCTTGCCGTTTATAATGCGCTTCAAAAATTAGGAAAACCGGAACCGCTTCCGAAGATTATTTCCGAGATGGAGCTTTACTGTTGCTCCTTCTTTGGATTTTTAGGCTCGTTTACCTTTATGATGCCGTTTTTCTTTCGGCGTAGAGGCATTCGTTGTCACCTGAGACTTTCTTATCGAAAGACCTTCCGTAGCCGTTATTTTATCGCTACCTTTTGGACGAAAAGGCCGGTATTTTCCGGGGCTCATATCGTGTTTTGTGAGAATACGGAAAATGGAATCGTAGTTTATAATCGTTACAGTAATCGTGTGTGTGAATATTGCTATCCGACACCACAGGAATTGGTTCCGAGAAAACGGTTCATGATGGCTGTGACATTTGATTAAACACGCATCCTATTTCGAATGAGATATTCGGGATAGGATGTTTTTTACAATATGAGAAAATGCTCCTCGATACGAAGCGGGGAGCATTTTCCTTGTTATGGGAGCATTTTTTATTTCTCGTAATCCATCCAGACACGCATCTGGTTCTTGCCACGATTGCCCCAGGTGTAGTAAGGGATGGCAATTGCCTCGGTAGGAATTTCGGTCGGAGGCGTGGTGCTGTAAAGACTTTCGGTTTTGGCAATGCGGGTGGCGGAAAGTTGGATTCCGGTTGCATTTATTGCCGGAATTGGTTCAGTGATCTTCATGTCAGAAAAAGTTTTTACACGCAGGGAAAGAATGTCCCCCGCATTGTCGTTGCCTTCGAAGCAATATACGAGCGGACCTCGGGCGATGGCTACCTTGCCGGTAAGGCGAGGTACACGCGGGTTCGCAAAAATCATTCGTGGAGCGGAATCGAGTGTAAGGCAGATTTCATCTCCGTCGGAAACGGTAAGATATGCGTAGCCGTCCTTCAGTTCTGCAGTTGCCTTAGCATTGTTCAGGGTTAGTACATTTTTCTTGCTCCAGTTAGGGATACGAATGGCAAGTTTTCCGGCACCACTGACCTTATAAAAAATATTGAAATCATAAGGGTAGTCGGTCTTACATTGAAGCTTTAGTCCATTTGCAAAAGCAATCTCACCGGAAGCAAAGAGATGGCAGAAAGCGGTGTCAGCATTTTCACCGTAAGCATAGCGACCAAAGGAAGTAATGGTGCGTGCAACATTCGGAGGGCAGCAGGCACAGGTGTACCAGCCCGGACGCTCCGGCAAATCATGGCGCTGCGTGTTGACCTCGCCCGAGATTCCAGGCACTACTTCGAGCGGATTCACGTAGAAGAAGCGCTTGCCGTCTAACTGCATTCCGGCCAAAACTGTGTTGTAAAAGGCCTGCTCCATGACGTCAGCATAATCGCTCTT
Source organism: Lachnoclostridium sp. UBA1781 (assembly GCA_002315495.1). GTDB lineage: Bacteria > Bacillota > Clostridia > Lachnospirales > Lachnospiraceae > ISDg. Next base: position 21,272 of record DCGJ01000095.1, read on the forward strand.
TGGAGCAATCTCTAACATTCGGGACGCGAACATCATAAGGGCGATGGAAGCACAGGTTTCTGCGTAAGCGGTATCGCTCGGAAGATCGTAATCCTTGGTAAATGCTTCTCCGTTTACGGTCTGTCCGATGCCGCCGGTAACATATAGCTGCTTGGTGGTGATGTTGTCCCAAAGACGTAAGCAGGCATCTTGAAGTGCATCATCGTTATCGGTTGCCGCAAGGTCTGCCATAGCGGTAAAAAGATATCCTGCACGAACCGCATGACCGGTCGCAACGGATAGCTCGCGAACCGGCATCGCGCTCTGCTGATAATATGGGTCGCGACCATCACTTCCCCAAACGGTCCAATCACGGGAGGCACGTTCCTTTTTGTAATATTCGGAGTCAACGCCGCGAACATCGATAAAATGTCGGGCAAGTTCGAGCGCATGAGGATTGCCGGTTGCACGATACAACTTAAGAAGAGCGAGCTCCACTTCCGGATGACCGGGGTATCCCGGGTGTCCGTTCGTGATGAAGACATCGTAGATATGCTCCATATTTCGAAGCATAACCTTTAGGAGTGTGTCCTTTCCGGTGGCCTCGTAGTATGCAACAGCAGCTTCCATCATATGGCCGCTGCAGTAAAGCTCATGGCCTTCCAGCAGATTCGTCCATCTTTTATCTTTATCTTTAATTGTGTAGTAGGTGTTCAGATAACCATCGGTATCCTGTGCAGCTTCGATGAGAGCGATAAGTTCATCTGCGTCCTGCTCCAGTTTGGAATCCGGGGTGTTGGCAAGAGAGTACGCAACTGCCTCAAGCCATTTTGCAGCGTCGCTGTCCTGAAAGACCATGCCGTAAAAGCCGTCTGCCGGGTCTTCTCCGCGAAGAACACGGCCGGCATTTTCAAAATTCTGTCCTACATGACTTTTTTCGATACCCTCGATGCGATCGAACAGAACTTCGTGCTGGTATGGAATTACCGTATCTTTTACAAGCTTCTGATAGTTCTTAATGAATCCGTCCGCACGATAGGCGGTAACCGGAATCGCCTCGAGTTTTTTCATGGAATTACCTCCGAATATGATGTGTGGAAAATGTACTACAAGCCATGGGTTAAAAACGCCCCATGGAACGCTTGACATTTTGCTTTATATGTATAATAATCGTTACAGATGGCAAAATGAATGGAAGAAAATGCTGTAAATATGGAGAAAACTATTGAACGAGCTGCGAATCACCAACATTAATCTACCGATTATCAGTGCCTGCGACTATATGGTATGCCCGGAACCTTTTTATCATGCGGACCGAACCCTTGAGTTCCATGTACTGATCTATGTCACAGAGGGGACAATCTATGTGACGGAGGATGGGGTGGAGTATGCCATTCAAGCGGGAGAACTGTGTTTTTTGAAGGCGGGATTACATCACTTTGGTGAACATGAGATTGCGAAGGGAACCTCGTGGTATTATGTGCATTTTTATATGGAAGAGGGCGAGGAGCAGGAATATGGTTATGAATCCGGACCGATGGGGATTCATGAGCCGATGCGATATTGCTTGACCTTGCCGAAGCTTATAGCGATCGGAAAGGATAGTAAAGCATCCAGGGAGCTTCGGCATCTGGTGGAGCTGATTCACTCCGAGGATTGTACAAAGCGATGGGTGGCAAACAGCATTTTGTTCGGTGTGTTATCGGAGCTTGCGCTTCGCGCGCCGGAAAAGCATGGCGAGGAGTCACTTGCGGAGAGGGTTGCGGATTATTTGCGCGAGGACCTGGTGGAGGAGTTTGATTCGAACCGGGTGGCGAAGCATTTTTATCTGAGCTATTCGTATCTTGCGGCTGTTTTTAAAAGAAATCAGGGCCAGACGATGCAGGAGTATCATAGGGATTGTCGGATGAGAGAAGCGGCGCAGTTGCTTCGTCGAACGATGCTTCCGATTGGGGAAATCGGGGAGCGGGTAGGCTACCGGGATGTGCTGTATTTTAGCCGGTGTTTTCATCGGTTTTCGGGAATGAGTCCGAGAGATTACCGAAAGCAGGCGAAGGAGCTGTATTAATGGGGAACTATATCAATGGGAACTGTATTAATTGGAACTGTAATAATTGGAACTGTAATAATTGGAAATGTAATAATTGGAACTATATTAATGGGAAATGTATAAGCAGATAGAAGGAATTATGTATGAATGAGCAGATGGACAAGATTTCCCGAATCTACGACGGGAAGGAAACCATAACACAGGAAAGACGCCGGAAACGAAGGACAAGAATCCGCATACGGGTGGTCCTGGTTAGTATCGCAGTGCTGATTCTTGTGGGTGGGCTTTTATGGAGAAAGCATGCCCTGAAGATCACAGAGAAAGAGGGACGAAAGGAGGAAGCCGTCCCTACGGAGGAAACACTCCAAAGCCTTTTGGGAGAATGTTCTACTATAGTAGAATACGGAGCGTATTTTCTGAATGTAGGTGAGGGCGCGGCGGTTTTATTTTCCTCCGAAGATACCTATATTCTTGTGGACGGAGGGGGACGGGATACCGGAAGGGAA